>DAIRFP010000216.1:0-8690 GCA_036794995.1 Thermodesulfobacteriota bacterium
TCGATTTCTCTGATAAGCGATCCGTCCACGAAGTCGGAAACCTTCATCCCCTCAAGCTTTGGGATCGTGCCCTTGAGATCTTCAATGCTCGCCTGTATGGCGTCCTCTCTGGGATAAGGTTTTGCGGGGATCGCATCCAAGAATTGCGCTTTATAGGTGAAGTCTAGAAGCTTGGGATTATCAATGCGCATGTATTTGCGAAACACTTGATACGCCAATTCGCGGTTTTTTCTGCCCGCCGCAATCGCATCGCTGTAGGCCATGAAGAACGCTTTTAGCCGGGGGCGTAGCTCTTTTATGACTTGCCTTGTGCTGTTGATCTCGCTGCCGGGAGCGGGAACGCCGAAATCCTTGGGCTCTCCCAAGACGGCGATTCTTTGTCCTCCTAGTTCGTTAAATTGAAAAACTTTGTCAGACTCGCCGATGGTGGCGTCGATTTTTCCCTGGAACATCAATTGGATTCTCTTTTCCGACTCGCTGACGCCGGTCGGGATAAGCGAAACATCCTTTCCTGGCACCAAGCCGAGCTTGGCAAGGATGCGCCGCAGGAGGAAATCGGTGCCTGCGCCGATTCGACTGCTGCCAACGACTTTTCCTCTAAGCTCGACCGGGGATCTGATCGAGGGAACGGCGATGAGCTGATACGGCAGCGCGCCGTTGGTGGAAACCGTGACGATGGGAGCGCCTCTCGCGCCGGCGCTGACAACGCCGGAGCTGGAATCGGTGGTGAGATGGACATTTCCGGCAAGGAGAGCGGTGAGGGAAACACTGCCCGCAGCGATGCTTACGAGCTTTACGTCCAAGCCATACTTTTCATAGAGCCCAAGTTCCTTGGCGATCCAAAAAGGAGCCCGGTTTCCGGTGGCGGAGCTGTAAGAGACAATCAGCGGCTCGAGTTTCTTCTCCTGGGCGGTACCTAACCCCCACGACAACAATGTTAGAGGCAAGACGATTGAAAATATGCGCCGAAGCATCGGGCTTCCTTTTCCAAGGGCTACGTATGAAAGCTCCTAGCCGGCTGTTGAAAAAGCCTCATATGCTTCGTTGCGCTCGACCGATTTCGCGTCAACGTACAGTAAGAGTACGCCTCCGCTCATCGATCTTCGCGCGCCTCGCCTCTGAGTCTTTTTGAGCAGCCTGCAATCAGAGTGTTTCAGCCACCTGCTAGTGTATTTCTACCATAGTTAGATGCGCGTTACAGAGTCTTAGGCAGTTGATGAATCTTTAGTTCTATCGCGACTTGTTTTAGTTCCATCCAGGTGGCCTGGTCTATCTCTACGCCGTCTCTCATCTGTCGTTCCTCGTTTCTTCGCCCCTGTTCCCCCGGCAAAAGAATTTCTTTGAACCCCGGAGCCGTCTTTCGCGATTTAACAAAGGTAATCAGTTCATCCACTCGATCAAAGAATTCACCAATTGGTTGAAATTCCTCGACGGCGATAGCTTGGAGAAATACACCGTTGATGCCGTGACCGCCTTTGTCCCACCAGTTCTTAGCCAAGCCATTGCCGGACAGAAGACCGCCGAGAATCTCTGTGATCAACGCGACGCCGGAACCTTTATAACCGCCGAAGGGGAGGAACACGCCGCGCGGCGGCCCGTAAAAGTTTCTGAAATCGTTGGTCGGGTTGCCGTGGCCATCGAGCATCACGCCATCGGGGATCTTTTCTTTCCTCGCTACACGCTTTTGAATCTCACCCATGCTCATGGCCGCCGTGGCAAAGTCGAGAATGATATGACAGCCGTTTCGCGCCGGTATGCCGAAGGCCATGGGATGGGTGCCGATAATACGCTCCATGCCGCCGTAGAGAGTCGTAGTGCCTGAACCTACGCTGACAGCGCCCATGGCGATCAGGCCGGCGTCGGCGGCCATCTCCATATAGTCCGCCAGCCGTCCGGTGTGACTGGCACGGCGGAGAGTGACTAGACCTACGCCATGCTCCTTGGCTTTTTTGATCGCCAGCTCCATCGCCATGGAGGCGACCGCTTGGCCAATGTAGTGGTTGCCTTCAATGACGGCGCTGATTTTTCCTTCATGTTGAATCTTGGGTCGTTCGCGAAGGTTGATCGTGCCGTCTTTAATCCACGCCAGATAGGGGGCAACCCGAGTGACGCCGTGACCGGGGTAACCGCGCAGATCCGCTTTGACTAAAAGCTTGGCTACGAGTTTGGCATCATCCGGTGGCATACCGCCGGCAGAGAGCAAGGATGCGGTGAAATTGAGCAGCTCGTTGTGATCGAGTCTAGGCACGCGAGTTTCCTTGTGACTTCTCACCCTCACCCTTCCCTCTCCCTCGAAGGGAAAGGGTTAAAGCCAAGATGAAGAGCATAAACAAGAGCAGATCAAGTTGATGCTCCGGCGTTCTGTAACTACTATGCTTGAAAGTTTTCGCAACTTGCGCAAATTTTCCGATACATGAAACATCTCGGATTCGGATATTCCTCCCGCCAAGGCGCCAAGTTCGGAGTTGTCATTTCGACCGAAGGGAGAAATCTTTCTTAGTTCCCTCGGATTCCCTCGGGATGACGGGCCTTAGCCCGTCACTTTGCGGCCTTGGCGTCTTTGCGGGAGATATTCCGAGTTGTTCTTTTGTGTACTTTACGCCCTTTGCGGTTAGTTCTCCGGTTCCGAATCGTCTTTGGTTGCGGCTTGCCGCGCTAGGTCACCGTGATTTCTGCACCGGAAAGAAGCGCGCGAGCCATTCGGCAACCAGGCGGGTCACCCGCGGATTCTCCTGGTTGAACATGAAGTGGTCGACGTCCGATAACAAATAGAGCTCCGCCGGCTGTTTGGCGCGCTTGAACAGCTCGATGGATTCGTGAGTCGGCGTTACGGAGTCGTTGGCGCTGTGGAGCAGCAGCAATGGACGGGGCGAGATTTTCTCCACCCAATCGTCGGCGCGGAAGTCAAACATGCTCTGTGCCGTCTCAGCGGGGAATTCCATGATCGATCCCGCGCTCATGTTGCGGCGTAACCGCTCGGGAATCGGCACGATGTCGAAGCGCGGCACCATCAGCGACTTGCCGGTGCGCTGGCGATGCTTGCGGCCTTCGTCGAGCATTTTCGTGAAGCGTTCCCACGCCTCCGGTGTCGGATGCTGGCGGCGGAACTTGCGCTCGCCGTCGCCCCAACCGCCGGAAGAGATGACGGCCGCCACCCGCGGGTCCGCTCCGCCGGCGTAGATCGCCACGGCGGCGCCGAAGCTGCTGCCCACCAAGGCGATGCGCTCCGGGTCCACGTCGGGGCGGCTGGCCGTATAGCTCACCGCGCTGGCAGTATCCGCTACCTGTTCGAGGCAAATGATCCGCCCGTGCTCCCCCTCGCTATCGCCGCAGCCGCGGAAGTCGATGCGCATCGTGATATAGCCCCACGCCGTCAATTGCTCGGCCATGACGGTTTGCCCGTGGCCGCTCTTGTTGCCGCCGAAACCGTGGAGAATGATAAACGCCGGGCGGCGCTCAGCGGAAGAAAGATTGTCCGGAACGTGCACGATGCCGGACAATTTTAGTCCGTCGGAAGAAAAGGTGATCGGGGTTTCCATAAGCCTCCCTTGTGGAAATGGTGGGGACGGGTCACTCGTCCGGGAATAGACGATTGCGATGGCTCAATCGACCATGTGGGTGGTTGCCTTCAAGTGTTTGTCAACCGTGGTGTAACCCTTCCATTGATCGACCAACCAGTAGCGGACGCCGAACTCGAAGCGGAGCTCTTTCATATCTCTGTCAAAGGGATTGAAGTGCTGATGGTGCATCATGCCCGGAGGCACATGGACCGCATCGCCTTGATTCCAGTCGTAGCGCTTGCCGCCGATCTCTGAATAGCCATCCCCCTCCAGGGCGTAAAGATAGGCTTCCGGGTGGGCATGGCTATGGCTCTTGGTGTGCGCCAAATCGACGAAAATAGAACTGATGGCCACACCCGTGGCCTTGAAACCGTTCCCCTTGCCGCTTCGGCCCATCAGAAAATAGGTTGCCCCATGCTTCGATTCGTCGGACTTCTCGTGCTGTTTCTGGTGCATGGAGACGCGCCGGCCGTCTTCCGGCCAGTATTGCGAGTCTTCCTTCGGGAAGGACGCTAACACCTTCGGGTCGTTTTCGCCGCAGTCCTCAAGCTGTTCTATCTTCCCCATGTAAACATCGGCTTCCAAATGCCACGCTAGCCCCGATAAATAGCCCACAGGGCCGCTTCCGGTATTGAACAGCTGGTGCGGTGACCGATAAGGAATGTGAAGGATCGTCCCGGGGAAGAAATCATAGCGCTTGTCGTCCAGCACCATGAAGCCTTCGCCACTCTCCACGTAAATCGCTTCCTCGCCGTGGAAATGCTTGCCGGTATGCCAACCCGCCGGGATCTCGGCGCGCATAAGACAACTGCCCCCGGTGGGAAATCCCAATTCCGGGGCGATCATCAGCGCAGCCTTATAGTCCTGGCGAGTTCGCACCCACTTGAGATCTTTGCTCCGCGCCACCCGGGGCGCCTCGTTGACCACCTTGTCATTGTTCTTGGAACGTTCTAGCCACTCACTATAGAAATCACTCATGGTATCTCCTCCCGTATTGATTACTGGAAAATTAACCATTTGAGGGTACCTAGCGCGATTACTTTATTCAAATAGATAATTTTCATAACATCTATAAATATTCGTATATGCGCGGACACAACTTGCGCTCTGCAAAACCCTAAGATTGTTTCGACTAGGCTCAAACTTCGACAAGCTCAGTAGAACGGAAAGTCTCCAATCATTTCGACCCCTCATCCGTTCGTCCTGAGACTCTCGAAAGATGAACGCTATCAGCCCATGGCACTGATCGAGGATTATTAGGCCACGATTATCGAGGCTTAGAAATATTTGGCAAATCAGTATGTTACGTAGCTTAACTTATACTTTTTGATTAACCCCAGGGGCCGAGGTAGGGCTCGCCCATATAAGCGTTCGCATCTGCTTCCAAAGCCTCCGGCCAGTTGTTGAGCGCGCGGGCTCTTCTCGACTCTTTCGCTCTGGGTTTGCCGTCCCAGCCGATTTGTTCCATCCCATGATAAAGCTGAATACAATGGCCGTCCGGGTCAAAAACGTGGGCGGCGTAGTCGATGCCGGGGTGCAGCTCAAGCGGTAGCGCTTCCGTCACACGGGCGCCGCGCTCGCGGAGAAAATGCACGGCGTCGCGAAGCTGGCGGTAGTTGGCAAGTTGCAGACCCAGGGCGGCGCATTTGGAGTGGGAGCTCAGACCGAGAACGTCCCGGAGAGCGAGCGGCAGCAGCGCCACGGAATGATGCTCCGTGTTGCAACGGAGAAATAGGCAGCGGTGACCTTGCCACACGACTTCTTCGGTCAACCTAAAGCCCAATGAGTTGCAATAGAAGGACTCGGCGGCTGCGGGATTCTCAACAAAAAGATAGACCGGACCGAGTCGGACGATCTTGAAGGGGCGGGGCAACAGAATGCCATCCACGTCAAAAGTCGCGGGCAGTTTCTCAACCTGGCGGTGACCTGAAAGAAGTTCGATATTCTTGGCCAACGCATCCTGAACTTCCTGTTGTTCCGAAATTTGCGGCAGCTCCGGTGGATGATCGAAGCCGCGGTCGTACATCACCCGCGGTTTGCTGTGGCCATCCCAGCCGATTTGCTCGATGCCGTAATAAAGCTCGTTCTGTTGCCCGTCCGGATCGAAGAGATAGGTGTGCCAATTGGAGCCGGGCATGTCGCGGCCTGACCGCTGCAGTTTGATGCCTTTTTCAGTAAACCAGCGAATGGCGTTACTCACTTCGCGTATGCTGCCGACCTGCCAGGTGATCTGATTGACCGTAATACCGGGGTTCTCATGGCGGCCCAGCGCTTCGCGCACTCTTTTGGGAAACAAGACCATCGCGTGGTGGTCCGTTCCATAGCGGGTGAAATAACCGTTGGGATCGCCTAGACCGGCAACCTGCTCCGGACTTTTCGCGCGTCTCGAGTAGTCCATGACATCCGAGACGCGAAACCCCAGCCAATCAACGTAAAAGCGAACGCCTTCTTCCATGTTGGCGAGATTGAACCCGAAGTGGCCGAGGCGGCGAATTTTGAAAGGCTGGTTAAGTAGAACCCCACCGACGTCGAACTTCTCAGACGAGGCAGACATGGCGCACCTCCAAAGTAGGAAAATTCGGTATACAACGTTCGAGCGCTGCGGACAACTCCGCTAGCGTCCGATCGAGTCACGCGCAAATGGAGTGTTGGAGCAATGTTTGCCGATCCCGCGGTACTTACCGGGGGTTCGGTTAGGACCGAAAGAGGAAGCGGAGCTTCTTGCGAATACCGCGCCGCAGCCGCTTTTTCAGATCGAACCAAATACGCAGCAGCCAGTTCCGGGAGAACCAGGCAAAGGACGTTGACGTGCTGATCCATTGGTGGTTGAACTCAAAGTCCGCCTTAAATGTTCTGATCTGCAGGGTCTTGCCGAATTTTCTTTTGAAGATCGATCTTACGCTGACGGCGTTGCGCGATTCGACAAAGACAGTGATGGTCTCGATGGGCAGCAGATCTCTGATCCGGGAGATCTTCTGGGCCAAGCCGACCTCGTTCTTGGCGCTGATCTCAATAACATTGTTCAACGACTCCGCGTCCTCGCTCTCGAGAGTCTTGCGCAGCGCTTCTTTGCGAAGCCGAATTTCCTGTCCTTTGTCATCGTACCCCGTAACCAAGAAGTAGGTCTTGTGCTTCGAGGTTTGCATTGATTTTTGCCACCAGTCGGCAGCTTTTTCTAAACCGATACGTGACGCCTGGGAAAGCGCCTCGGCGTTCAAGGAGCCGTAGGGCATGGCCACGATGACGATGGAAGCGATAGTTCTCTACTCCTGTTGGCGCGGTGATAGAAGCTCTAACTCAAGGTTCGTAAATCGACACGTCGACCGGCTTCCCGCCCACCTCGAGGTCGGGACAGGCACTAAGCGCCACCAGCAAGTCCATCTCCGCGCGCAGATCCATAAAATTACCCGGCTGCGGGCGGCAGTTTTTTTCGACGAAGCCGTGGAAAACCAATTTACAACTAAAGTGCGACTTAAAGTGATGGATGCATTTGGCGATCAAGGTTAATTCCGTTGGTTATTTATTGGCATCCGATAGCAATCTGTAAGTTAGATCGCCCCTTCCTGTCAAGTAAATGGTGAAATCTTCACGATTGGATGTCTTGTCAAACGGTTTCAATCTCTGCGGGTTTGATTGCCCGAAGCTCGCTACGTAAAGGGCAATTTCCGGAGCTCTTAGAGTTCCGTCATTCCCGAATGCCTCTATCGGGTCCGCCACCTGGCTTCGGACGGATCCGTCCTTCGGCGGAAATCCAGGCGAGACCAGAACTGGACCCCCGATTAAAACGTTCGGGGGTGACGCCTTTGGGATAAATTCTTATCACCATATGTTCTGATACCCCGTCAGCTTACTTCGCGGTAGTTCATTGGAGAAAATAGTCCCTGAACCCTGCCACCATCAAGTTCGCTAAACGCTCGTTGTAACTCTCGACGTGGCCGTAGTGGGTGAGCTTGGGAACGATTATTAATCGTAAAGCCTCGGCGTAGGGAGCAAAGCGTTTGAAGGCGTAGACTTCGCGACGAAATTCGAGCCCTTTCTCGCCGCCCTCGATCCAGTGACCCTTGTCGAATTCACCGACGATGTGGAGCATCTTCTTGCCGCGCAGACGATTGAGGTCGGCGTTGTAGGTAATGAATAGCTCTTCGTCCGGCAAGCCGGAAATCTTTCGGATCTCGGGCAGTAAAACATCATGGGCGCTGTGCTCGATATCTTGCAGGTAAGGTTTGAACTGCGGCCGTCGGTGATTTTCCAATTCGAACCAGCGCTCCACCTTGCCCCAGGGTTGGTTCGGTCCGACGTAGCCGCTTTGGGCATATCCTTTTGGTGAACGTCGGCTCAGCTCGGTGAGATTGCGAAAAGGTGCCGCTCTTTCCTCCGGCGACTTCTTCGCGCAGGCGAGGTCCCATTCTTTGCGCATCCATGCCGGCATGCCGGTGCCGAATCCCAAACCGCCGATAAGTTTATTTTTAAGACCGTATTGCTCGAGGAGGTAAAAATATTCTCCGCCGGTGGAGTGGCCCCAACAGAAGAGTTCTTGATCGGGCAAACTTTTTTCGATCAAAACTTTGATCGCCTCGATGCACATGCGAAAAGTATAGACGGCGAGCCGGTTCTTCAAGTCCTCATCTCGGGGAATCTCCCCAATGATAAACTCCGGTCTGCGTTCCGGAATAGGCGGCCACGGTTTCCGGCTGTAATGTCCCGGAAGGGAGACCGCGAGCACGGGAATCCCCAGCGATGCCATATGCTGCGCGACGCCGGCGCGGGATTCCGTTGGCGGCACTTGGGTTAGATCGAGATATTTCTCAGGACCGTCCGGTGTGAAGATGAATTCATATTCATTCACGGCGCCGCCGTGGATCATAACGACGGCAATCCCCGGGATCGACGCCTTTTCCGGTGCGAGAAGTCTTCCGTGAATGTCCCATTGAAATAATTCTCCAGGCTTGCCCGGATTGGGATAGCGTTCGATCCGCGCCTCGACCTCTCGCACGGTAAAAGCCCTGCGCGGAAACGGATCAGGAAAGGCTTTGTAATCATCGAACGTCATCGAGTAGATGAATTCGTCGTGCAAGCCTGCGCCGGTGGTTAGCGCGGCAACGTAGCCGTTACTGGCATCCTGGCTCATGT
>DAIRFP010000022.1:0-36547 GCA_036794995.1 Thermodesulfobacteriota bacterium
CATATGCTTCGTTGCGCTCAATCGCCTCGCTACAACGTACTGGTTAAGTACGCCTTCGCTCGTCGATTTTTCGCGCGCCTTGCCTCTGAGCCTTTTTCAGCAGCCTGCCAGTAGCTTTTCCGCCCTATCGGCTAAATATAGGAGGAGGTAATGGATTTCAACCTGACCCAGGAGCAACTGCAAATCCGTGATGAAATCCGCAAAGTTTGCGGGGACTTTCCTGACGCCTACTGGCGGGAAGTTGACCGCAAAAAAGACTATCCCGACGCATTCGTGCGCAAACTTTCGGAGCTCGGTTGGCTGGCGGCGCTGATCCCCGAAGAATTTGGCGGCACCGGCCTGGGCATCACCGAAGCGAGCATCATCCTCGAAGAGATCAACCGTTCCGGTGGGGTCTCTACGGCATGTCACGCGCAGATGTACACCATGGGCACCTTGCTCCGGCACGGCAACCAGGAGCAAAAGCAACGCTACCTACCGAAGATCGCCAGCGGCGAACTGCGCCTGCAAGCCTTCGGCGTCACCGAGCCCAACGCCGGGTCGGAGTCGACGCGCATCCAAACCACGGCGACGCGCAAAGACGACCGCTACTTCATCAATGGCCAGAAGATTTTCATTTCGCGCGTGCTGCAGTCGGATCTGATGTTGCTGCTGGCGCGCACGACCCCTTATGATGAATTGAAAGACAAAACCCGGGGCCTTTCCGTTTTCATCGTCGACTTGAGAGAAGCTAAAGGAAAACTCGAGGTCAAGCCTCTGGACCTCATGATCAATCACCATACCAACGCGCTTTTTTTCGATGGCGTCGAAGTCCCCGCCGAGAACTTGATTGGCGAAGAAGGCATGGGGTTTCGCTATATCATCGACGGTTGGAATGCCGAGAGGATTCTCGTGGCGGCGGAAGCCATCGGCGACGGCCGCTGGTTTATCGAACGGGCCGCGAAGTACGCTTCCGAGCGCACGGTCTTCGGCCGGGCCATCGGCTCGAACCAGGGGATCCAATTTCCCATCGCCAAGGCCTACGCCAACGTTGAAGCCGCTGATCTCGTGCGTTACCAGGCGGCAACCAAATTCGACCGCAAAGAGAAATGCGGCGCCGAGGCGAACATGGCAAAGCTGCTCGCCTCGGAGGCCGCCTGGGAAGCGGCCAACGCTTGTCTCACGACCCACGGCGGCTATGGTTTCGCGGTGGAATACGATGTGGAGAGAAAATTCCGCGAGACCCGGCTGCTGACCATCGCGCCCGTAAGCAATAACCTGGTCTTAGCCTATTTGGGACAGCATGTGCTCGGTATGCCGAAGTCGTACTAGCGAGCGCTTGCGCTCGCCAGTTTCGAGTTTCGGGTTCCGCGTTCCGAGTTGGGGCGAAACTAGCCCCGATTGTTCAAGCCCAGGAAAACCCAACCCGTATTATTCACCCATGACCGATCGGACCTTGAACTTTGAATCTTGAACTCTAGCCCCCACTCGCTCCGGTCAACGGGCCAATTTAACCAGCCAGATCACCAACAGGAATAAAATCGTCGAGCCCAGGGAGCCGAGGACAAAGACGCTGCCGATGCTGGTGGTCTGGGCGATCAACCCGCCTATGAAGGGCCCCAGGATATTACCCAAATCACCCGCCGCGTTATAGATCCCGGAGGCCACGCCGCGCTGGACTTTATTTTCATCCACGTCCTGCACGAGTCCGACGGCGTTGGCCACGATGACAATGGCGCGCATGACTCCCGACAAGACGTAGACCGCGAGGATCGTGGCGAAGCCGGTGAAAAGCGGGATCAGCATCAAGATTGCCGATTGCAGCGGAATGCCGAGGTAGGATAGACCGCGATGGCCGAATTTGTTCACTACGTGGCCGCTGATCGGACGGGTTACGGCATTGCAACCCGCGTATGCGGCGCGCACCACCCCGACCTGGGTCAGAGTCATACCCACCGCAAGGCCGTAAAGCGAAATAAATACTCCACTCATCTGGTGCAGCAAGTTGAGAAACAGCGCGACGATAACCACGGTGGCCAACTCCGGCTCCACCAGCGCCTTGAGCGAATCCTTCGCCGTCAGATTTGCCTTGGGCTTCGGCTTCGCGGGGCCGTTCCTTTGCCGGCCCGGCCCGTGCAGAAACCACAGCAGCGCCACCGGCACGAGGGACAACAACGCAGCGGCCTGGAACGTGAACCCGTAACCCAAATGATCCGCCATCAGCCCGCCGAAGAGATTACCCGTCGAATACCCCAGCGCCAAGGTGCCGACGTAATAGCCCATGGCATGGTTGCGATTTTCATCCGGGGCCAACGAGTCGACGTAGAACGCCATGTAAAGCGTCGTGACGGCGCCGTAGGCAAACCCATTGAAGGCGTGAACGACACCAAACGCCAAACTGTTTTGCACAAAGCTGTAAAAATAGTTAGTGATCCCCATGGCCAGAACGGCAATCGAAATGAGCCAACGCGCGCGATTGCGTTCATAAGCCATCCCCACCGGTAATCGCGAAGCGAGAGCCAAGACCGGACCCAGGGAAATCAGCGAGCCCATCGCCGCCATCGGAATGCGCAGATCATGAAGAAACGGCGGGATGACCGTCGATGCGGAATTACTTTGCACGGTGATCGCAACGATGGGCACCAAGAGCTTTAACGTACTCATTTTCATATTCGTTCTGTTATTCTCCAAAACTTTTGCCACTGCAACCGATTCGCCGATCGACGGCGTAGACATTTGGTGATGCTTCAGGTAATGAAACCAGCGAGGAGAATGAAACAATGGACTTGAAACGATCCTGGATGTTCGTGCCTGGCCACCGGCAAAAAATGATCGACAAGGCTTTGGGACTCAACACTGACGTCATTATGTTAGACATCGAGGACGGCGTCGCGCCGAACGAGAAGGACGCCGCGCGGCAACTCATCGGCGAGGCCTTGGAGCGTCCAAAGGCATCGAACTCGCCGGCGCGCTTTGTGCGCATCAATGCGATCGGCCATACGCGTATGGACGCCGACCTCGATGCCGTGGTGAAACCCGGGCTCGAAGGCTTGGTGCTGCCCAAAGTTGAAACACCAGAGGAAGTGATGAAAGTCGACGCCATTCTCACCCAGCGCGAACGGCAACAAAAGATGCCGGCCGGCGGCGTCAAGCTACTCGTCGCTATCGAAAGCCCCCGCGGCTTGCTGAACGCCCCCGCCATCGCCGCTCGTTCACCACGCGTCTGCGGCTTGGTGTTTGGCGCGGAAGATTTTGGCCGTGAGCTGGGACTGCCAACTTCCCGCGAGGGCGAAGCGCGCGACATGCTTTACGCCCGCTCCGCCATAGTCATTGCGGCCGCTTCGGCTCACGTTCAGGCGGTCGATGGAGTCTGGGTCGATCTCAAGGACACGGAAGGGCTCGCTGGTTACGGGCGACAATCCCGCCGTCTTGGTTTCTCGGCCATGTCTTTGATTCATCCTTCGCAAATCGACCCCATCAATCAGATGTTCAGCCCGACAGCCGAGGAAATCGACTATGCGCAAAAAGTCATTCAGGCGTTCGAAGAGGCCAATGCGCGCGGGGACGGCTCCATAGCCTTCGGCGGGCAGCTCATCGATCGTCCCATCGTGGAACGCGCCCGGCGCACCTTGGAGATGGCCAAATCGCTAGGAATGCCTCAATAACGAATCACAACCCGAATCGAAGGAGGCAAGGCCATGCCACGGAAACTTCCAGTGCTGCTCGCGCTGTTGTGGTTCTTTACTACCGGCGCCGCTGCACCAGACAAGATGACTCCGGTCAAGATCACCGACGGAATTCACATGTTTCAACATTCCCGGGGCTCCGGCAACTCCACCGTGGTCATTACGGAGGACGGCGTCTTGGTGTTGGACTTTCATATCGACAACGCTGACCAGACACTGGCAGGAATTCGCAAGCTCACCGACAAGAAGATCAAATATCTCATCTCTTCGCACAGCGCCGGGGATCACGCCTCCGGCGCCTGGCACTTCCGCGAGGACAAGCCCATTTACATCGCCACCAAGAATCAGGTCCAGGACCTGCGAATGCAGTTACTGGAAGAGTTCAACCAGCGGAAAAACTCCAACGAGCCCCGCAATGCTGGCTATAAAGGAAAAGATCTCATTCCTCCCGACATTGGCTTTGACGGCGCCATGACGCTTTATTTCGGCGGTCTCACGTTTCAAATTACGGCGGAAGGCCGCGGCCACAGCACCGGCGACCTGACGGTTTACATTCCGCAGAAGCGTGTCATGCTGATGGGCGATCTCTTGGACACCGAAATTCACCCCGGGCAAGGGGAGTCCGCAGGGGTTTTCTTTTCCAACGTCAAGGGCTGGATTCAGATCCTCGACAACATCATGGCCCGCAACTTATCCGTGGATACCTACGTCCCGGGCCACGGCCCAGCTCATATCGGCAGAGGCGTGAAAGACCTCGAAGAGCAAAAGCGCTATTTCGTCGTCATGAGGGACGAGGTGGCGAAGATGATCGCCGCCGGCAAGAGCCTGGAGCAAATCGAAAAGGAATTCAAGATCCCGCAAGAGTTCGCCCACTACACCAGACCGGAAAGGCTAAAACAATTCTACAAGCTTTTCTATAATCAGCTGATGGAAACCGGCTACTAACTAACGATTGAACACGTTAGTCCAAGGAGGAACACCATGAAGTGTCTTATCCACGCATTAATACTTTTAGCCTGCGGTCTGCTTTCGACGGCACGGGCGCAAAGCGGCAAGCCTGTGTCTATCGAGCAACTCGCCGGATACGACAAACCCGATCGCGAGCAGGTTCTATACGCCGGAGCCAAAACCGAAGGTAAAATGACTTGGTACACCTCCCTGGCGGGCGGCTCGTACAAGGAGCTCGCTTCAGCGTTTGAAGCCAAGTATCCCGGCGTCAAAGTGGAAGCGTATCGCGGGACGCGTCACGAGCTGACGGCGAGAATCCTGGCGGAAACCCAAGCCAAGCGATACATCGTCGATACGATCGAGAGCACCATTCCGCTCATGAAACTTCTCCGCGACAATAAATTGATAACGCCTTACTATTTTCCAACCCAGGCGAAGTATCCGGATAGCGTAAAAGAAAAAGCGCCGAAGGGGCTGTCCTACTGGTCCATCGATCGCGAGTCCCATATTGGTCTTGGCTACAACAAGAACTCTGTTCCAGCGAGCTTGGCGCCAAAAAACTACGACGGGCTGTTGCGTCCCGAACTGAAAGACAAGATCGGTTTCGCCGGCAGCGACACCGGTGTGACCGTGGTAGGAACGATGCTCAAATTTAAAGGCGAAGAATATATCAAGAAACTCAAAACCCAGAATCCCGCTGTCCACAACGTCTCAGGCCGAGCTTTGCTTGACATGGTTATTGCCGGAGAGATTGGAGTATCACCGACGATTTTCCGCAATCACGTCGAAGTATCGGTTAAAGCCGGCGCTCCGATTGAATGGATCCCGATGGACGTGGTTCCGACTAACTCCGGATCCACGGCGGTCTCGGCTCAAGCCCCACACCCGCATGCGGCTCTGCTCATGGCAGACTTCATCTTGGGTGAAGGCGGTCAAAAGGTTCTCGCACAATATGAGTACGGAAGTCCGACAAAAGATTACGGTTTCAAGCGGTGGTATCCGGAACAAGGACTGACCACGGAACAGTACGAAAAGCTCGATGAACAATGGAATAAAATGTTGCGCGAGCTGGGCCGTAGGTCCTCCTAGCTGTCTCATCGCGAGGTCATCATGCACACCGGTTCTTATATCGACGGCAAGTGGTTTCACCCAAAGTCCCAGCGGCTAGTCCGAAACGTCAATCCGGCGGATCCCGACGACGTGATCGCCGAGTTTCCCGCCGCCAGCGCGGAAGACGTCCTGCGCGCCATCGATGCTGCAGAGGCATCATTCAGAGCCTGGAAGAAAACCCCAGGCCCGGAACGAGGACGCGTGCTCTGGCGCGCCGCGGACATCGCCCGCCGGAGGGCCGATGAAATTGCCCGCACCCTCACTCGGGAGGAGGGCAAAGTTCTCAAAGAAGCCAAAGGCGAAGTGATGAAGGGCATTTCGCTTTTGGAATTTTACGCCGGCGAGGGCTTTCGCATGCACGGCAAGACGCTTCCTTCCGAGGCCCGCGACACATTCACCTATACGATCCGCCGACCCCTGGGTGTTGTTGGGCTCATCGCGCCGTGGAACTTCCCATGGGCTATCCCCGTGTGGAAATCGGCTCCTGCCCTGGTAGCCGGGAACAGCGTTATCTTCAAGCCCGCGGAACTGACACCGGCGACAGCGACTTTGCTGACTGCCATTTATGAAGAGGCAGGGCTGCCTCCCGGAGTATTCAATATGCTGGTCGGATCAGGCTCAGTTGTCGGCGAAGCGATGGTCAACTCGCCGGCGCTCCGAGCCATTTCCTTCACCGGCTCCAACGAAATCGGCGGCGCCCTTTATACCAAGGCGGCCCAGCGAGGCGCCAAAGTCACCTGCGAGATGGGCGGTAAAAACGCGGTTATTGTCATGGCGGACGCCGATCTCGAGAAAGCAGCCATCGCCATCCATGGCGGCGCCTTCGGCTCCACCGGCCAGCGCTGCACGGCGACTTCCCGTGTGATTGTGGCGCCGTCTATCAAAGACGAGCTATTAGAGCGACTGGTTGCAGGAGCAAAGAAGATTAAAATCGGACCGGGGCTCGATGAAACCGTGGATATGGGACCTGCGGTGGACGAAAAGCAATGGAGAACCGACCTTGACTATCTCAGGATCGGACAGCAGGAAGGCGCGCGGCTGATTGTCGGCGGCAAGCAGCCCGCACATTTGGACAAAGGCTATTTCGTCGAACCAACGATTTTCGACAACGTGGCGCCGAACATGCGGATCTTCAAAGAAGAGATCTTCGGCCCCGTATTGTCCATCACCACGGCCAAGAATCTGGAAGAAGCGCTCCAGTTCGCCAATGGCGTGGCGTATGGCCTCACGACGTCGATTTTTACCGAGAACGTCGACACGATCATGAACTTCGTCGAGGAGGTCGAGACCGGCATGGTCCACGTGAACGAGCCGACCATCGGGGGTGAAGCGCAGCTGCCCTTCGGCGGGACCAAAGCCACGGGAGTCGGCGAACGGGAAATGGCCGAGGAAGGACTCAACTTTTTCACCGAGATCAAGACCGTGTTTATCAACTATTCGGGGAAGGCAGAGCGGCTGATGATCCGCTAGGAGGAAAAACGGGCCGTTCAAAGTTCCAGGTTCAAGAGTTCAAGGTCGAACACTCGGAGCGTCTTCTCTTAACCTGAAACATTGAACCTTGAACGAAATTACTTGTCGATCGGCGCGGCTCCCTGCCAGTGCCCCACGTCGATGATGATGCCCTCGGGACCGCGGAATTTATCTTCGTAATAAGCCGTCCCGAGATTGACCGCGCCGGCTTTTTCGGCGCCTGCCGCTTCTAGCAACTTAAACTGCTCTTGGTCATTGTCAACGGAAAAGCCGATATGGTCTATGCCAGGCTTCCCGCCTGTGCCCGCAACGAGCGGGAGCACGGTGATGTTCACGCTGCCATCGCTCAGATCGATAGCGTTGTTCTTGCGTTTCTGGATCATCTTCATGCCCATCGCATCGACGAAAAACTTCGCCATAGCGTCCACGTCCGTCGCCCGGTATGCGATATGCCTTATCTTTGCCATAATTTTTCTCCCCGTTTTGTTCTCGACTCCGACTATCTTAATATTCCGAAACCTTGAACCTTGAACTTGGAACCTTAAACTTGAGCGCCACGTTGGCGCGAAGCTATCCGCCGTAGAAAACTTTGTCGCCGAGATCTTTAAGCGTTAAAGTCGCGTCGTCAGGACGGCCGGAGGGTTGCGCTTTTACGCCGGCGTCTTGCACTTCACCGACGAAAATCGAATGGTCGCCCTTCTCGATGGTTTCTAACAACTTGCACTCGACAAAGGCTGGGGCACTTTCCAGAATCGGCGCCCCCAAGCTGCCTTTGCGAAAAGCTTCGCCGCCGATACTATTACCCTCCCGCTCCAGCGGTTTGAAAAAAGTAAAAGCTTGGCCTTTCTGATCTTTACCCAGGATATTTAGAGCAAAGGTTCCACTATCCTTAATGATCGCGTGGGCCCCCGAATCAGCTTTGACCCCAACCACAACCAGCGGTGGTTGGAAAGCGGTCTGCGTCACCCAATTGACCGTCGCCGCGGCAACCTTGCCGTCCTTTCCTTCCGCCGTCAACACGTACAATCCATAGGGAATCATTCTTAAAGCCGTTTTCTTAGCATCTGCATCCATTTTGATTTACTCCTTTCATTTAAGTTTCCTAGCACCGCTTAGGCAAACGATTCTATGGGAGTGAGTTTCAATCTGCAACCTTGCCGTCCTGGGGAAAAAAAGCTTGACTACGCGAGCCATTTTGGCGCCAGGCGAAAGACCAAGATCGCGTAAACATTGCCCATCACTTCAAAGTCACCGGCTTCGACCATGCCCAGCCCCGAGATGTGGGCATCCAAGGAATGCGGGTTGGTGCGTGAGACAAACGCGACGCCGACTTCAAACTGTCCGGCGAGGTGCTTTTTTTGCGCTTCATAGAGTCCGCGCAGCAATCCCCGCCGTCGATAATCGCGATCGATGCACACCGGCCCATAGACGTAACTGTCGTAAGCACTCAGCGGCTTTCCCCCCAACCGGACGCGGTCGTAGGATTCAAACATCTTCGCCAGCACCGGCGAGCCGTGATCGAATTCGTTGCGAAAACCACACAAATAACCCGCGACGATTCCTCGCTCCACTGCTATCATGATCCCCAGATCGGCGGCCATCCGCGCGAGCTGATCTGCGGTAAACTCGGCTGAAAGAAAACCCTCCTTGCGCTCCTCCGCCGAAAGATTGCCGATATAGTTGGCGGACTGGAGTCGAGCAATAGCTGGATAGTTCTCGGGTATTGCCCGTTGATACTTCACGATATCGAAACTCAAAAAAACGTCTCGTCCAAGAGCCGTCAGTCGCCTTTTTTGAGAACTGCCCAACCGAGGCAAGCGTGGTTGGGGCGGTGTCGCCTAGCTGCCCGGCCAACTTCCGCTGCGAGGCTTACTTCCCTTGAGCGCCTCGGCCAAGAAACCACCCAACGCTCCCGCGGGTATGGCGCCGGCAAAACCGGCGAACAGGTACCACTCCGGCAGCGGGACAACGTGTTCGGTTGCGTATTGGACAATTAATCCGAAAAGGATCGAGCCCAAACCGACCAAAGCGCCATGTTTCATCTCCAAAGATCCGGCTTTATAAGCGGCATAGAAACCGCCGACTGCCGTGCCGAGCAGACCGATGAGCAGGCCATGAGTCCTTCGCCGGAGCTCCAGTATTCACCTAGGGCCTCCTTGGACGGCGCTCCCTTGTCGCCCAAATCCTTCGCGACAAAAAATATGTCGTAGAGCATGGAAGCCGCAAATGTGACGAGCACGTCGACCACCACCCCGGTGATGACTGGCCGCCACTTGACTCCGGTGAAAAATCCCATGGGTTCGAGGGGCGAAGGCGGCTTTCCGACCTGGCGCGGGTTGTATTCCATGCAGCTTCCTATCTCCTCGGCAGACGGGCTCCCTGCCTAAAGTCCCATCGCCAGTGACCGATTTCCTTGTCTAGGAACACAGATGTTCTCCTCACCCAAAATTCTCAAGCCCGACGTGCCGCCCAGGCGACGTACCTTTGAGCTAAGATTTCTCCGCGCCTGGCTGAAGCTGCCGCCTTTTCCAGCGCGGCACCTTCTTTCGATTGGGAATTCCATCCCCGAGCAAGGTCCTGCCTCCAAGCGGAAAATTTTTTGGCGGCACCGCTCCTAGTATCATATAAACCACATCTTTGTCCGAGTCATTGCCCAGCGCCCGGTAAACGGTGGGACCGACTCGCATGATCGTCCCTTCCGGCATGGCGATGCGCTTGCCGTCCAAAATAATCGAACCTGTCCCTTGCAAAGTAACGAAGACTTCTTCCTGCACCTTGTGGCGGTGGACATAGGTAGCGCCCTCGCCGGGTTGATAGCGGACGAAGCTGAAACCGACTGCTTTACAACCCATCGGGCGGGAGAGAAACTCCTTTTCCTTGACTCGGCTGAGGGGCATAAAGGTTTTCGTATACTTGGCTGCGGCCATAACCGTGTCTCCTTGTTCTTAGATTTTACTGCAATGCATTCAAAAATAACTGTCTCCCTAAGATAAAGTCGGCCGTCGCGATATTACCTGAACCGACCCGTCGGTTTCGTCTTAAGCATAGTATGGGTCCCTTCATGGTTGACCTGAACCCCCGCGAGTAGGAAAATAACTTTTCACGCTGGCAAAGCGCAACACCTTGCTTATGTTCCATCGCTATCAGCACGAATCCGACATTTACCCCTCCCTATCCCGGATTCCGCTTCACGTCCGCATGAAACTGGATTTAACGGGCATTAAGATATCACTGCAAGACTGGCTGGCTTTTTGTATCGAAGAACGCAACGTTCTCTGCCACCTGCCCATCGAGACCGAAGAGGAAAAAAAGGTTTTCTCAGTCTACCTTGACTTCCTGTCAAGGAAGCGCGGCGAGGGTCCCGTGCCGACGACGTTGGCGATGAGTAACTCCCCCTGGGACAGCATCCACCAAGTACCCGAACCGATTGCCGCCAAATACGCGACACAAGCAGCGCCGGTAACCCTAACTGAGTGGCAACGCTGGAAATCTCATCAGCGTTATGCTCTTTACAAAACTGCGCTTTCGAACAGCGAACCCGAGCATTTCTTTGCCCTGCTCAAAGAGCTTCGTGACATTAAAGACTAAACGGTCTCAAGCACATGGCCCAATTGAGATCCAACGACAGCTGGTTTTCCCGGCTCATTCCCTTCGGTCTGGTGGGCCAAACGAAACCGCGCCATTATCGCGAAATGCTCGGCGTGCTCTGGGAAAACAAGACGGATCTCCCCTACGCCTGGAATATTCTCAAGCACGGCGTCTGTGACGGTTGCTCGCTAGGCCCTTATGGACTGCGCGATAATGTGCTCGACGGCGTCCATCTTTGCATGACCCGGCTCAGGCTCCTCAAGCTCAACACCATGGCGGCACTCGACGTGTCCATGGCACGGCATATCAACACGCTGCGCGCGCTGGGGCAGGAGAAACTGAGATCCCTGGGACGGTTGGCTTACCCCATGATACGCCGCAAGGGCGACCCGGGGTTTTTGCGCATCTCTTGGGAGGAGGCCATCGATATCACCACCCAAGCTATCCACGACACGCCGCCGCATCAGATGAGCTTCTTCGCAACCTCCCGAGGACTGACCAATGAAGTGTACTACGTCTTCCAGAAACTCGCCCGGGTCCTCGGCACCAACAACGTGGATCTCTGTTCTCGCCTGTGCCACGCCGCCAGCATCTCGGGGCTCAAGGCCACCTTGGGCGTCGGCGCGCCGACTTGTTCTCTATCCGACTTTATCGGCACCGACCTGTTAGTTATCTTCGGCTCCAATCTGGCTAACACCCAACCGGTGATCGCCAAATATCTGCACTTCGCCAGAAAACAAGGCACACGCATCGTCGTCGTGAATCCGATGCGTGAGTACGGTTTGGAGCGTTATTGGGTGCCGTCGGTCACCGGCAGCGCGCTGTTCGGTACCAAGCTCATGGACGACTTTTTCCAAGTGCGGGTGGGCGGAGACATCGCCTTTATTAACGGCGTTATCAAAGCACTCATCGCTTTTAACCGCGTGGATCAGGAATTCATCACCCAACATACCGACGGTTTTGCAGAACTCAAGGCTGCCCTCGAGACGCAGTCCTGGGAGATGCTGGAGGAGCGCTCGGGTTTGTCGCTTCAAGAGATGGAACGATTCGCCCAGCTCTTCGCTCGTGCCCGGAGCGCCGTTCTCGTCTTCAGCACGGGGTTGACCCAGCATGAGTTCGGCGTGGAAAACGTGAAGGCGATTGTGAATCTTACGCTATCGCGCGGCATGATCGGCCGCGAGAAGTGCGGCATCATGCCGATCCGGGGTCATAGCGGCGCCCAGGGCGGCGACGAATGCGGCGCAGAACCGGACAAGTTCCCCGGCGGATTCGCAATCAACGACGAAACCGCCCGGCGTTTCTCGAACCTCTGGCGCCACCCTGTCCCTTCAAAACCAGGACTCAAAGTGACGGACATGATCGAAGCCGCCCACAAAGGGGACGTCAAGTTTCTCTATTCTATCGGCGGCAACTTACTCGAAACCATGCCGGATCGAAACTTCGTTGCCAAGGCATTGCAAAAAGTTTCGCTGAGAGTGCACCAGGACATCGTCTTCAACAGCTCCATGCTTCTCGAAGCAGAGCAGGCGGTGCTTATCCTCCCCGGCCAGACCCGCTACGAACAGCGCAGCGGAGGAACCTCCACCAGTACGGAACGACGAATTCGTTTTAGCCCGGAGATCCCCGGGCATCAGATTGGCGAATCGTTACCGGAGTGGGAAATACCGACACTCATCGGCCGCCGCTCCATGCCCAATGGCGATCTGCTCTTTCCCTACGCGGACACACAGAGTATCCGCGAGGAAATGGCCCGTGTGATGCCGATCTACCAGGGCGTCGAGAAGCTCCAAAAGGAAGGCGACCACTTCCAATGGGGTGGCCCCCGCCTTTTCGGCGCCGGACAATTCAACGGAATGCCGAACGGCCGCGCGCTTTTCAGCGTTGTGAACCCGCCCGACCGGAGAGCAGCCGAAGGAAAGTTATACCTCGCCACACGCCGCGGCCAGCAGTTCAATACCATGACCTTTGGAACCGTGGACCGGCTCATGGGCAGTAAATCGAGAAATACTATTTTCATATCGCCCGACGATGCCGAACGGCTTGATCTGGAAGAGGGCGAGCGGGTTGTGGTTCGTTCAAGAACCGGAGAAATGAACGGCATCATTCAAATTGCCCCCGTCAAGTCCGGCACCCTCCAGGCCTATTGGCCCGAGGCCAACGTCTTGATATCACGCCGCACCGATCCCATTTCAGGGGAGCCGGATTATAACGTGGAAGTTTCACTTGAGAAACTGATAGGCTGATAATACAACACGGTCAGCTGCGCGTGAAATCGACAACGAACCCTCATGTTCCTTTTGTGCGGATGGAATCCACCTCGGGGAGGAATATATCATGAGCCAGCCATTAGCCGATTCGGTCAAAGTCCTTGCCTTCGACGTCTTCGGCACCGTGGTCGATTGGCGTTCCAGCGTGATCGCCGAAGGCGAACAATTGGGAAAGTCTAAAGGGCTTGCGGTGGATTGGGCAAAGGTCGCCGATGCGTGGCGCGCAGTCTATCGGCCGTCTTTGGACCGGGTTCAAAAGGGCGAGTTGTCCTGGACAAAACTCGATGATCTGCATCGAAGGTCGCTGGAAGAGGTTCTGCGCCAATTCAAAATCGAAGGGCTTAGAGACGAAGAAAAAGCTCATTTCAACCGCGTCTGGCATCGCCTGCAGCCCTGGCCGGACTCGGTTGCGGGCTTGCAGCGCTTAAGGACTCGATTCGTGATAACGACGTTGTCCAATGGGAATATCGCTTTACTCACCAACATGGCAAAGCATGCCGGCCTGCCCTGGGATTGCATCCTTTCGGCGGAAAACGTGCGTCACTACAAGCCGGACCGCGAGGTTTATTTATTGGTTCCCGGTATTTTCGACCTAAAGCCTGAGAACGTTATGATGGTGGCCGCCCACGAGCACGACCTACAGTCGGCTCAGAAACATGGGCTTAGAACAGCCTTGGTCCACCGGCCGCTGGAGCACGGCCCCGGAAAAGCTGCCCCCATTCCTTCGCCAGGTAAATACGATTTTGTCGCGAAAGACTTTCTCGATCTGGCGAGCCAGATGGGCGTCTAGACACACCGAACTCCCGCTCTGCGGGGCGAATAATCCGAGACTCCAGGGACACCCCGCACGGAAACTCCGTGAGTAGCAGGGGACAATATGGCGCAGGCAAACCTCACTCGCTTTGCATGGCTTTCCATTGGCGCTGCTGTCCTTACCATCGGCTTAAAAACCTTCGCCTATTGGCTCACCGGTTCCGTCGGTCTCCTGTCCGACGCGTTGGAATCGCTTGTCAACCTCGTCGCCGCAATTATGGCTCTAGCAATGCTGACTGTCGCCGCCCGTCCCGCCGATGAAATTCACGCTTTCGGGTATGGTAAAGCCGAATACTTTTCCAGCAGCCTAGAAGGGGCGCTGATCTTGCTGGCGGCCGCAAGCATTGTTTGGACCGCGATTCCACGGCTCTTACAACCCCAGTCTTTGGAGCACATAGGAATGGGTTTAGCGGCCGCAGTCGTGGCATCGGCGATAAACTTCTGGGTCGCCCGAGTTTTGTTGAACGCGGGCAGAAAATACCGTTCGATCACCCTTGAGGCTGACGCCCGCCATCTCATGACCGATGTCTGGACCTCTGCGGGAGTCGTGGTAGGGGTTGGGGCCGTTGCGGCCACGGGATGGCTGCGCTTGGATCCGATTATCGCCCTTATCGTCGCAGTCAATATTCTCCGCACAGGTTGGCAATTGCTGAGCCGCTCAGTGCGAGGGCTACTGGATGCGGCTTTGCCGGCCGGGGAACAGGATGCGATCAATCAGGTCCTGAAAAAGTATGAGTCGAGAGGCATTCAGTATCATGCGCTGCGGACGCGCCAAGCGGGAACACGGGCGTTTATCTCCCTGCATGTCCTGGTGCCTGGGGACTGGACCGTTCAGCGCGGTCATGACCTGCTCGAGCAATTGGAACGCGACATTCGTGCGGCAATTCCTGGCGCGCAACTTTTCACTCACTTGGAGCCACAGGGCGACCCCGCCGCATGGGAAGACGTGGGGCTGGATCGCAAGGATGATGCAACGGGACGCGAAAGCAAATGAACCTTCCGGTCAACCCGGAACTCGAAACCCGGAACCCGAAACTGTGCCCGCTTCACCGCATCTGGCAAACCACATCCACCAGTGCCGGCTTGCCTTCTTTGACAACCTTCACCGCCTCGCGCAGGGTCTTGATGAGATCTTTGGGTTCCGTGATCGGTCCCGCGCCCCAGCAACCATAGGTGCGCGCCATGGCGCCGAAGTCAACGTTGGGATCTTCGATGCGGATGCCGATGGTCTTGTTTTCAACGGGGCGGTTGCGCAGGATGGCGAGCCGTTCTTGGTGCTCTTCGTCGTTGAAATAAGAACGGTTGCTGCAAACCAGGATCAGCAAGGGAATCTGGTGATGCACCGCCGTCCAGAGGGCGCTCACCGTGAACAACAAACAGCCGTCGGGTTGGATATCAACGCAGAATTTGCCGGAGCCTTTGTGCGCCAGCGCCGCGCCCAGAGACGCCGGCAAGCCGTAGCCCAAACCTCCGCCCTTATATTTGCCTAGAATCTGGTTGAACTTGGTGGCGGGAAGGTAAAAGTTTTCCTTGCCCTGGGAAGTGCCATTGGTCAAAACCCAATCTTCGTTCTTGAGCGCCTCGCCGATCTCGGCGTAGAGCCGGGTCATGGCGATGGGTTTTTCGTCCCACTTGGTTTTGGCTTCCTTTTCCAGCACGGCCTTTTTCTCTTCGTAGATCTTGCCCCAATCCGCGCGCCGCTTTTCGATGTCGGCTGTCAGTTGGCTCAATTTTTTCTCAGCCTTCAGACGCCGCACCAACTCGGGCAGGAATACTGCGCTATCCGCCATGATCATTAGATCGGCTTCTCTCAATTTGTTGAAGTCTGTCGCCCAGGCCCGTAACAACAAGTCGTCCAGCGCAACATTGATGATCTTGGCACCGGGCGAAATCAACGGCATCGCTCTGCGGTTGCCTTTTTCTTGCGCTCTCTTTGCGGTGGCGCCTTCGAGATCCGGGACATCCAATGCCAGGATAAGATCCGCCTGCGGGATGACCTTTTCGGATTGACCGGTGAGATTGAGTGGATGGTGCACGGGAAAATTGAACCGGCCAAACTGATCGAGCACAGGCGCGGCGAGCAGCTCTGCCAACTCACCCACCGCCTTAAACGCCGCCTCTTTTCTTCCCACCGTATCCGCAAGTATCACAGGCTTTTTCGCTTCCAGGAGCCATCGAAGGGTTTTCTCGAATCCCTCTTCCGGCGCCTGCAGCGGCAGCGGCGCTGGATAGCGATCCAGCGACGGGAACGTCACTTCGCCGTCCAGCCGTTTTTCTTGCACGTCGCCGTCGTAACAAATATAGACGGGACCCATGGGCTCGGTGGTCGCCAGCCGGTAGGCACGGATAAAAGAATCCGGCACCGCCTCGACGCTGGCCGGCTGATCGTCCCACTTAACGAAGTCCCGGACCAGGTTCCCCTGAACCAGCGCCGTGTGCACCCAGTCGATCCACGGCCGGCGGTTAGCCGTATCCATGGGTCCGGTGCCACCCATGACGATCACCGGGAGCCGGTCGGCCCAGGCGTTGTAGATCGCCATAGAGGCATGTTGCAGGCCGACGACGTTATGCACCGCCGCGCCCATGGGCTTGCCTTTGGCTCTGGCGTAACCGTGGGCCACGGCAACCGCGATCTCCTCGTGGGTGCAGAGAATAATCTCCGGCGCATGATTGCCGCCGTAATTCACCAGCGAATCATGCAGTCCGCGAAACGTGGCGCCGGGGTTGATGGCGACATATTCAAACTCGAAAGCTTTCAATAAATCGACGACCACATCCGAGCCCCACTCCGCCCGCGGCTTTTCAATCTTTTGTGCTTTGGCCATAAAGAAAGTCCTCTCCACGCTTTGGAATTCGCAGCGCCCTGCGATACTGAACGACTCTACACTTTCGGGATCTGCATCCCTCGCTGGACAGCTGGTCGAGCTGAAATCGCATCGAACCAGCGCTTGACGTTGGCAAACTCCTCCAACTTTACTTGATGCATCTCATGGCGGCCCACCCAGGGATAGGTCGCGACATCGGCGATGGAGTATTCTCCCGCGAGATATTCCCGCTGGCCCAGCTCTTTGTCCAATACCCGGTAAAGCCGCAATGCTTCTTTGTGATAACGGTCGATGGCGTAGGGGACTTTCTCGGCTAGACGGAAGAAAAAATTCGCCTGGCCGAACATCGGTCCGACGCCGCCCATCTGGAACATCAGCCACTGAATCACTTCGTAACGTTGCCGCATGTCCTGGGGCCAAAGTTTTCCGGTTTTCTCCGCAAGGTACATCAATATCGCCCCGGACTCGATCAATTTAAGCGGCTGGCCCCCGGGGCCGTCGGTGTCGATGATGGAGGGAATCTTGTTGTTGGGATTGACGGCCAAATATTCCGGAGTCGACTGTTCCCCTTTCTGGAGATTGATCGGCTGCACTTCGTAGGGAAGGCCGACCTCTTCGAGCATAATGGATACTTTTTTTCCGTTGGGCGTTCCCCAGGTATAGAGTTGAATCATAGGATGGCTCCTTTTGTTGTTGCTTTTAGCACGCGCCAGCTTATCTAGACAACCGGCGCTTTAAGCTCAACCACCAACTCGATCTTCAATTCTTTCGAATAGTCTTGACACCCGGCAACCAACTATAGAAGAATCGCGTTGCCTGGGAGTCCACGCTACCAATTTGGAGAGACGATGCGCGCAGCCATGAAATCCATCATCATTGGTTCATTCGTCGCCTGCTGCTTGGCCTTGTTCCCAACTCCTCCCGTCCAAGGCGGCGAAACCGACTCTGTTCTCGCCGGGGCACAGAAAGAAGGCGAGCTCATCACCTGGGCCGTGGGGGAAATTCCGTTTCAGACCATGGTCGTCGACCGGTTCAAAAAGAAGTATCCGTTCATTAGAAAGGTCGACGCCGTACGCATACCGTCTGAAAAGCTTCGCACCCGCCTGATCACCGAAGCGCAGACCGGCAAAAGCAGCAACGTGGACGTCCTCGGCGTTAGCGGCTTCGAGCTGCTTTACCTGAAGGAAAAAGGTTTCTTTGCGCCCTACCGATCGGCGGAATCCAATGCAATCGCTGATGGTTTCAAAGATCCCGCCGGCCACTGGGCCGCTTATTACGTCAATACCATGGTCTCCGCTTACAATACCCGCCAAGTGGGTGCGCCGGATGTGCCGCAACGTTGGGAAGATCTGCTGGATCCGAAATGGAAAGGCAAGGTGGCATTTTTTGAGGAAGAGTATGAGTGGTACGCCAATTTCTTGAAAATCGTGGGGCGTGAAAGGGGCCTGGATTTCATGCGCCGCTTCGCCAAGCAAGACCTGCAATACCGGGGCGGGCATACCCAAATGGTCCAACTGTTGGCGGCAGGCGAGTTTCCGCTCATGTCGGTCGCCTTTGCACCGCGAGTCAGCGTGGTGAGAGAGAGCGGCGCGCCCATCGATTGGATCGCGCTGAATCCGGTCTTTTCGAATCCCATCGGCATGGGCCTTTACAAAGCCGCGCCCCATGCAAACGCGGCGAAGCTCTACATCGACTTTATGCTCTCCAGGGAAGTGCAACAGGAAATCTGGGTCAATACGGCCTGGAAAGGCTCGGCGCGCAGAGATGTGGTTCCTAAAGATCCGCGCTGGCAAGGGATCAAAGTCATCCCCCTCGATCTCGGCTTGGCGCAAAATTATCAGGAGATTGCACGGGAGTTTCAGCAAGTCTTTAACCTCCACTCGCGGAGCCGCTAGCCCGGATTATTCATGAACCGAGGAAAAACCATCACACCGCGTCGATCCAGGGATGAGCTTCCGGTGAGTTGCGTTCAAAACGTTCAAGCCGTTCAAAATGTTTAGAACGATTTGAACTATTTGAACCGATGGAACGAATAATAATGATGACACTAACGAGTCTTTCACCATCCTCCGGATCGAGGCAGCGCTAATGGCCCCGGGCAATCTCTACGGTAAAGTAGCGCCCGGCGAGTTTTACCGAAAAGCCGGCGCCCGGTTAACTGAAGAGGCCGACCCGTCTCAGATCGCTCACAAAGTGGGCACGCAAGAACGAACTTTGCCCCTGCTGGACGCTTACCACATGTTCGACAAGGCGCATGTCGTCATGTTGTCGGAGGAAAGTTTGGTTCCAAAGGAGGATGGCATTGCGATCCTCCGGGCGTTTCGGCAGATGGAAGCCGAGGGGTGGAAGCGCATTCGCGCTGAGGGAGGCCACGGCCTCTTCTCTGGAGAGGCCTATCTGATCGAAAAGCTCGGCGAAGAAATCGGCGGCAAGATTCACTTGGGGAGAAGCTCGGGAGATCTCAACTCGGTTTCGGCGCGACTGGGTCTGCGCGAGAAGCTGCTCAATGTCATGGCGGCGGAGTTGCGGTGCAGAGAGGCGTATCTCAAACTCGCCGAACAACATCTGGAAACCGTGCTCCCGACCTACACGATGATGCAGCAGGCGCAAATCGGCACCTTTGCTCATTACCTGGTCGCCTGGACCCTACCGCTGGAACGCGACTTCGAAAGACTCCGAGGCGCCTTCGACCGAACCAACGTCAGCTCCGCCGGCGCGGGGGTTGGAACGGGCTCGGACTTTGCCTTAAATCGCCTGAGAACCAGCGAGCTCCTGGGATTCGACTCCCCCTGTGCCAATGTCAGAGACGCCAATGCCGGCCGTGATTTTGTCCTGGAAGCGCTGAGCGCCATTACCATCCTGATGGTCAATGTCGGCTGGGCCACCGACACTATTTATCTATTTGCCTCCAATGAGTTCGATTTCGTCGAGATGGCGGACCGCTACTGCGGCTCCAGCAGCATCATGCCGCAAAAGAAGAATCCGCATTCGCTGATGAATGTTTCGGAGACCGCAAGTCAGTTGAGCGGCGCTCTGACCGCTGCGCTCACCAACGCGAGGAGCATCTCGGGATCGATCAAGGCGGTGCTACAGAACTTCGATGCCACGGTGGAGGCGCTTCATCTCTGGGCCGGAATTATTTCTACATTACAAGTGAATAAAGAGACTATGCGCCGCCGAACCACTGATTTTTGGGCCCTGGCCACGGATCTCGCGGGGGTCATCGTGCGGGAGACGAAAATGCCTTGGCGAACCGCGCATCAAATTACCGCGATTCTCGTCCGGATGGCGATGGAGCAGGACAAGAAAGTTGCCGATATCGATAGTGCCTTCGTCGATCGGGCGTCGCGTGAGTATACCGGAGAACCCGTTAATCTAAGCGACGAAACCATCAGGCAGGTTCTGGATCCCCTAAGGGCCGTTAAAGCCCGGACGCTCCTGGGCGGCACCGCGCCCTCGGAAGTCCAAAGACAAATCGATGGTTCTTACGATCGCCTCCGACAGGATGCGGAAACTCTCGAGGGCTACCGGGAAAAAATCGACGCGGCCGCAGCAAAATTGGAGAACGCCATCGACGTCATTATTGGAGCAGCATGAAGGGAGAAAAATGAATCTTATGGTGCAAACCCTCGCGGCTCTCTTTATCGCCCTCGCTATTGGCGATTCCTGGCTGGCGAGACCGGGCAACGCTCAGGAAATCAAACGAGAGGCCCTCATCGAAGGGGCCAAGCGCGAAGGCAAGCTACAAATCTACGCACTGCTGGTGGTTTCTGACCATATGCAGATCATCCAACGCTTCAAGGAGAAGTATCCGTTTATCGACGTGGCGCTATATCGCGCCACCAGCGAACGGCTTTTCACTCGGATAGAAACCGAGGCCCGCGCCAACACACATCTTGTCGACGTTATCGGCATCAGCGGATTTCAAATGTACCAACTCGTCAAACGCGGACTGCTCGGGAAATATGAATCTCCTGAGCGCAGAAACTACGAACCCGGTTTCAAGGACAAAGAAGGTCATTGGACAGCTTACTATGTGAATCCCCTGGTAACCGCCCACAACACGCGCCAGGTAACGACCCAGGATGCGCCAAAGGATTATGCCGACCTGCTGGACCCGAAATGGAAGGGCAAGCTCGTGATGGAGGACGAGGAGATCGAATGGTTTTCTACGATGATGAGCTTTTGGGGCAATGAGAAGGGCGCCGCCTATATGAAGCGACTGGCGGCACAAAACTTCATCTTCCGCCACGGCCATACGTTGATGACCCAGCTGGTGGCCGCGGGAGAATACCCGGGCGCCGTGCTCCTCTATGGCCCGCAAACCCAGTTCATGCGCGCAGCAGGAGCGCCTATCGATTGGCATGCTCCCAACCCCACTGTGGCAGGTTTGAATCTGATGGGTGTAGCCGCCCGCGCTCCCCATCCAAACGCCGCACAACTCTACGTCGATCACATGTTGTCGGAAGAGATCCAGCGGGATTATCTTGCCGGCAAGTTCTTCAAAGTATCGGCGCGTAAGGGAATCACCAACGCGATTCAGCAAAAGCTCAACGCCGTCAAAGTCATTCCAGCGGATATTTCCCAATCGGAGTTTCTCGAGAAGCATGCGAAACACTACCGGGAGATTTTTCTATCCGGACGGTAAAAAAATGGCTCCCACCGAAAGCATCGCCATTTTCTTGGCTGGCACCAAAGCCGCTGATATACCAGCCGAAGTCATGACCCAGGCCAAGCGCAATGTCATCGACACGTTGGGTGTCGCCATCGGTGGATCCCGCGCCGCCGTAGCGCGGCCCCTTGCGCAGGTTTATCGCGCCGCGAAGCAAGGCGAGGCTTTCTTGTGGGACGGCAGCGGCAGAGCTACAGCCCTGGATGCCGCCTGCGTCAACGGCACCTTCGCCCACGCGTTGGATTTCGATGACGGCGGTGTGGCGCTGACGCCGATGCACCCGTCGTCGCCGGTGTTGCCGGCGGTTTGGGCGCTCTGCGAACAACGCAAGGGATCGGGGCATGATGCGCTGGCGGCCTATGTTCTCGGGCTCGAAGTTGAATGCAAGATCGTCGCTGCCATCTCGCTGGCTCACTACGATCACGGGTGGCACGCCACCGGCGTATTGGGGGCATTGGGAGCCGCCGCGGGAGCGAGTTGGCTGCTGCAGCTCCCGGTAGAAAGGGTTCGAACCGCACTCGGTATCGCCGCTTCCATGACCGGAGGGTTGCGGGCTAACTTCGGCACCATGACGAAGCCGCTTCATGCCGGGTTGGCCGCCCGTAACGGTCTCACGGCGGCACTTTTGGCTGAGGCCGGTTGGAGCGCCGACCAGAATATTCTAGAAACCAAGAAAGGTTTTTTTCAGGTCTTCGGGTGCGGCGAGGTGGACGAGTTAAATCTCGGCAAGCCGTTTCACTTTTCATCCCCGGGAGTATCCATCAAGCGCTTCCCCACCTGCTCCGCCACGCACCACTGCATCGAAGCCATGACGGCCCTCAAACAGGAACATGGCCTCGACGCCGATCAACTTGAAAATATCGATTGCAGTGTTCACGCGGTCTCGTATCAAGCCCTGCGCAAGAATCCGGAAGTTACCAGCGCGGAACAGGCGCGCTTCAGCCTGCACTTTGCGTTGGCCATGGTCTTACTGGAGGGTTCGGTGGAGTTGAAGCATTTTTCACCCCAAACTTTCAGCAGACTAGATGTTCGCGCCCTCATGCAAAAAGTGCGGGTCGGTATTCACCCCGAGCTGCAGTCGCTGGAGTCAAAAAAGCAAGCCTTCGGTCAGGTAGACGTATGCTTGAAGGACGGCAGGCGCCTGTCGAACCGCGCCGTGCAGGTGCGCGGCCGGGCGCCTCTGGCGCTGGAAGATTCGGAAGTCGATGCAAAATTCTCCGGCTGCGTCGAACCCATTCTCGGCAACGAGCAGACGCAAGAGCTGTTAGTCGCGTTACACGGACTCGAGTCGCAACCGGAATTGCATCGCCTGCTTCCAAGTGCCTTCAAACATGCAAATGGAAGCATCAACCAACAATAGTCAGACCGCATCGGTAACCACAAGGAGGATCGAGCAGTGGCAACAGTGAATGAACTTGAAACAGATGTATTAGTTATCGGCGCAGGCAACGCGGCTTTGGTAGCCGCAGTCGCCGCCCAGGAACGCGGCGTCAAAGTGACGGTTCTGGAGCGCGCCCCCAAGGAAAGACGCGGCGGCAATTCGGCTTTCTCCGGCGGGCTCTTTCGCTTCGCCTATGAAGATTTCGAAGATGTCAAAGAGGTGCTGAAGGACACCCCGGGAATCGATTTTAAAGACGTGGAGGTGGAACCCTACTCCAAGGATGTCTTCTACGGCGATCTCATGCGCGTCACCGAGGGACTGGCCGACCCCGCTCTTTCAGAGATGCTCGTCGAACGATCCCAGGAGGTCGTGACCTGGATGGCGCGCCATGGTGTGGACTGGGAGCTCCACTTGAGTCACGTTGCCAGAGTTCGCGGGAAATACATCTGGCGCTCCGGAACGATTCCGGTTTCGTCTCGCGGCGGCGGCAAAGGGCTGGCGGAAATGCATTTCAAGCACGCGGAAGAGCGCGGCCTCAACATACTCTACTCGACCCGCGCTCTGGAATTGTCGGTGGACCAGAGCGGCTGTGTGGACGGAGCAATCGTTTCGTCGCCGGCGGGACGCCGGCAGATCAGAAGCAAAGCGGTGATCCTGGCCTGCGGCGGATTCGAATCCAATCCGGAGATGCGCGCCCGCTATCTCGGACAGAACTGGGATCTCGTTAAGGTCCGCGGCACCCGCTATAACACCGGCGATGGGATCAAGATGGCGATGGACATCGGCGCCAGCCCGTTCGGCCACTGGAGCGGTTGCCACGCATCCGTCATCGATGCCGAAAGCGCTGCCGTCGAAGCCGCCACCGACGAAAGCACGCGCTACTCTTATCCCTACAGTATCATGGTCAACACGAACGGAGAGCGATTTGTCGACGAAGGCGAAGACTTTCAGGTTTATACCTACGCCAAAACCGGCAGGAAGATCCTGGCGCAGCCGGGACATATCGCTTATCAGATCTTCGATCAAAAGACCGTGCCGCTCCTGCGCAGCAACTATAGCCGCAGCCGGCCGGTGACCGCCGACACCGTCGAAGAGCTCGCATCCGGTTTGGGCATCGAGGCCGCGCGCCTGCGCCGCACGATTGATACCTTCAACAATGCCGCGTCGCCGGTGGCATTCGATTCGTCGAAACGAGACGGCAAGTGCACCGTGGGACTCAATCCGGAAAAGTCCAACTGGGCCGCTCCCCTGGATTCGCCGCCCTTCCAGGCCTATCCCGTGAGCTGCGGCATCACGTTCACCTATGGCGGGCTAAAAATTGATCCGAAATGTCAGGTGCTGACAGCAGACGATACAGGGATACCCGGTCTCTGGGCAGCCGGCGAGCTGACCGGCGGATTCTTCTATCACAACTATCCGAGCGGCTCGGGTTTGATGCGCGGCTCCATCACGGGCCACGTCGCCGCCACCGAAGCGGTGAAGTACATCAAGGGAACAGCCGGATAGGTTTCGGGTTTCAGGGAATACGGGCTATGGCAGCAATCTGAACCTGCGACGGACTGGATTGTGATCCCGAGCAGCGTCAGAACCGTTTTGAACTATTTCAGCGTTGCTAGCCCTTTGCTGCGCTGTCCCGACGCGCCGCCGCGGTGAGAACCGGCAGAAATTTGAAAAGGTCGGCCACGACGCCGTAGTGGGCGACGCGAAATATTGGCGCGGCAGGGTCCGCATTGATCGCGACAATAAGAGCTGCGTCTTTCATACCGGCGATGTGCTGTGACTCGCCGGAGATGCCGCAGGCTAAATAGACTTTCGGCCGCACGGTTTTCCCCGACAGCCCCACCTGCCGCTCGACCGGCAGCCACCCCAGGTCTACGATGGGACGGGAGCAGCCAAGAGACGCGCCAAGCGCGTCGGCAAGCTCCTCGACGAATTTGATATTCGCCTTGTCCTTGATGCCCCGGCCGACGGAAACGATCTTTTCAGCCTTGGAAATGTCCACGCTCTCGAGGCGTTGTTTGATGCCATGGCTACGAATACGAATTTGATTGGGAGGCGAAAACTCAAGTTGCCTGACCGGCGCCGGAGCTACGGTCGCCGGAGGATCATGCTGCAAAGTAAACTTCTGAATAGTCAAGAAGCAAGGCTCCGGCCCGCGGGTCGAAATTCGCGCCCAACAAAGTTCGCGCAAGTAAGCCCGCAAGGCGTTGATCTGGCCGTCTTTGACTTCGACGTCGAGAACATTGGCAATAATCGGTGCATCAAAGCGATGCGCCAGAGCCGGCGCCAGTTCCACGCCGGTGTAGGAATGGCGAAAGAAAACCACGTGAGGCGCTACCGCGGCAATCACCGATTCGAGGGCGCTGCGATAGAGTTCGGGATGATACTCTTTTAAAGCCGGATCAGTCACCAGCACGATCTCCTGGCAATTGAGACGCTCCGCCTCCTCTCGCAGCTCAGTATCGATCTCGCCCACCAAAGCCCCGATCGTCCGCCCACCCATGGTTTGCGTCAGTTCGGAAGCCTTGCTGACGAGCTTCGCCATTTCCCCGTGAAGCGTCTTACCGTCATGTTCCAGGCATACGAGAATATCAGCGCTCATGTTTTAGCTCCGCGCCAACCCTGTTCAGGATCAGCAACCCATTGGCGTGTTTCAGACGGTTTCCTTGATTCGATCCAGAATAAAGCGGGCCATGTCATCGGCGCTTCCTTCGAGCATCCGGGCTGCGCGAGAAGTGGATGGAGGCATGATCTCATCGATGGATTCCCGCCGACATGCCGCCAGGCTTTCAGCGGTGAAACCCAGTTGCGTCGCATTGACAACTTCGATGCGTGTTTGACGCGCCTTGATCCGGCGCGCCGGGGGCGCGTAAGTGAGCGGGCAGATGCCCGTCTGCATCCCGAGCACCGCCGGCAGCTCGACTTCAAGCTGCTGAATCCTCCCCTCTCCCAGTTCCCGCTCCACGTTCACCCAGGTTCCTGCTTGCGCCGCTTCAATGGCGGTGGCGGCGAAGACAAAGGGCCAGCCCCTGGACGCTGCTAAAAGACCACCCACCAGGCTGGCCATTTGATCTGCGGATTGAACCCCCACGAGCACCAGATCCGCGCCCTTTTTCGCCGCCAGCGCGCCCAAAAGCGCTGCCACTTCGAAAGGGCTCGACGCGTTGCTGTCGATCCGCACTGCATGGTCCGCCCCTTTGGCCAATGAAAGATAGAGAATCTCCTGGCTGGAAAGACCTCCCAAGGTGACCACGGTGACAGTAGCTGCGGTTTTTTTCTTCAATAACAGCGCCGCGTCCAGCGCGTATTCATCGGACTCATTCAACACCAGGGATGATGATTCGTATACAATGCGGGTGTGATCGTCGCTGACGGAAAATTTCGCGGGGGCGAAAGGGACGGCTTTACAACAAACCAAAATGTGCATGGACCTTTTCTACCTGAAACACGTCTCGCTTGCCAGCAAGCTTATGGCATCGATCGTCTCTCTCGTCGGTTTTCTTCACCATGATTCCATCATACCGTCCTTTAATTCCCGGCGATGTCCTTTTGCGCTTGGACGATTCGACTGCTCGCCAACACGATAAAAATTGAAACGACCAAACAGCCGAGAGAAATCCAGAAAGGCACGACGTAACTGTGGGTGACATCGAAAAGAAAGCCGCCGATCCATGCACCGATGGCGCCGCCGAGACCGATGCTAAAAGTAAAATATCCGAAGATCGCGCCGAAGTGTTTGCCGTGAAAAATATCCGCCGAGATTGCCGATAGCACCAAGGCGCGGGAGCCCTGGCCGAGCCCGTAACAAACCGCGTACACATACAGCAGCCATGGCAAAGTGTTATCGCGCATCAAGAGCAACGCCAAGATTCCCACCGCGGAAATAATCTGGACCCAGGTGAAGACCATGTCCCGCCTCATGACGTCAGCGAGATAGCCGAACAACACCCGGCCGAAGATGCTGATGACCCCCATGAGGCCGAAAATAGCGGCGGCAAAGACCTTCGCGTAACCGAGATCCACCGCGTGGGCAATTTGATGAGTCACGATGACTTGATTTCCCAGGCTCGCCAAGGTTCGCGCGATGAAGAGCAACCAGAAGGCCGGATTGGTCAGCGCCCGTTTAACCGTCCAGTCCATCGCCGTGTGCTCTTCGGCTGCCTTTGTTGCCGGCGGACCGTCCTGCGCCGCCGCTGTCGTTGCGGAAGTAGACGAACTAGCCGGCAAAAAGAATTGCACAGGAGGAATGACGAGCAAGGCCGTCATAGCGGCAAGCCCGAGATAGGCCATGGACCAGCCCCAATGGCTTATCATCAACGAAGTGACGGGAACCAGGAGCACGATGCCGACACCCCCTCCGGCCCAAGCGATACCAAGCGCCGTGCCCCGTCGCTGGGGAAACTCCCGCGAGATAATCGCCACGTGGGGCACCATGCCGATCAAGGCGATTCCCGCCGCACTGACGATGCCGACCCAAAAATAAAATTGCCAAATCGAGGCAATCGTCGAGCTCAAACTCAGGCCCAGGGCGAGCACCACACCGCCGAGCATCAAGGTCTTGCGGCCGCCGATGCGATCGATCAGGCCCCCGGCAAATGGCAGACAGGCGCCTTCGAAGATAATCGCCAGGGAGATGGCCCCCGCGGTCGCCGCCCGCGACCAGCCGAAGGCATCGAGCATCGCCACAAAGAACACGCCGAAGGTGCCGTGCAGCCCGCGACCGACGCCGATATGAAGAAACGCCAACGCCACCAGACCGTAGCGTTTGGTCGCGCGAGACAAAGATGTCGTTATCGGAGCCATGAGACGAATGAAAGTTAGCAATACCCCTAGCGAGGTCGAAAGTCTATTTGATGTTGGCGTTACTTGAGTATAAAGTGCGCCTCTGCCGAAGGGTCAAACGACATCAGCGCACAGACAACCACAGAGGGATCTTGGTCGCTATCACACTCACCTGTCTGGAAAGCCACCTAATACTTCACTTCCATCAAAAATAATCCGTGCGGCGGCGCTGTGGGCCCGGCCTTGGTTCGATCCCGCACTTCGAGCAGTTCGGCAAAGGACTTTGCCGTGCGTTGCTTGCGTCCGACCTCCACCATGGTGCCAACGATGTTACGGGCCATATGCCGCAGAAACGCCGTGGCTTCGATGGCGAAGACCAGCAGGTCGCCGATCGGATCTAGGGATACACGATAGACCGTTCTGACCGGATGGGGGGCGTCACAATTGGCGGCGCGAAAAGACGAGAAGTCATGCTCTCCCTCGAGGCAAAAGATCGCTTTGCGCATGCGCCACACATCCAAGGGATCGTGCACATGCCAGGCGTATTTCAAATGAAACGGTGAAGGGGCGGGACGATTGAGGATGCGGTATTCGTAAGTACGGCTTCGCCCGCTGCGGCGCGCGTCGAAGGAGTCCGGCACGATCTCAACGCCTTTGATACTGATATCCTCGGGAGTCAAAGCATTGAGACCGCGCAGCAACCTATGGAGATGCGGTTCTCGATCGCAGAAAAAATTGACCACTTGCCCACGCGCATGGACACCGGCGTCCGTGCGCCCGGAAGCCGTCACCCGCGTCGGCGCGCCCAGAAAGGTCGATACCGCCTGCTCAAGAACCGACTGAATGGTCGGGCCGTTGGGCTGCATCTGCCAGCCACGGTAATTCGTCCCGTCATACTCAATGGTAAGTTTGATATTCACGCGGAAACAATTTCGAGTATGAGGTTGGTCCGAACTTTAAATCTCTGCGGGGATTAATTCCCCGCAGCTTGCTGCGTAGAATTTGCACCTTCCCAAAGTCCGTCATTCCCGCATGTTTTTAGCGGGAATCCAGGGGTATTTTACGGACTGGACCCCCGACCCATTCGACAGTGGCTCAGGGTCGTGGTGAGCATAGTCGAACCACGATTAAAACATTCGGGGGTAACGGCGGCGTTGTGCAGCGGTCCCGGGTCAGCGGGACCACTAGATATAATCGCGAATCAGGATTTCCGCGATCTGAACGGCGTTCAGAGCTGCGCCCTTGCGCAGATTGTCCGCCACGACCCAGAGGTTGAGACCATTGGGCACGGAATCGTCTTCGCGAATTCTTCCTACATAGGTGGCATCCTTCCCGACAGCGTCGATGGCCATGGGGTAGACGTTATTTTCCGGCTCGTCGGCAACGACGATCCCCGGGGCCTCGCGCAGCAGGGATCTGACATCCGCTGCGGTGAGCTTCTTCTCCGTCTCGACGTTGACCGATTCCGAATGGCCGCAAAAAACCGGCACCCGGACCGTGGTTGCAGTAACGCGCAGCAAGGGTTCGCCGAAAATCTTGCGCGTCTCATTGATCATTTTTAACTCTTCTTTAGTGTAACCGCCGTTCACAAAGGCGTCGATGTGAGGAATGCAGTTGAACGCAATCTGATGCGGAAACTTCTCCATCTCCAGTTCCTGTCCATTATAAAGGGCAGACACTTGCTGGCTGAGCTCTTCCATGGCTTTCCGGCCCGCGCCCGAAACCGACTGATAGGTCGAAACGACGACACGTTTGATGCGCGCCGCGTCGTGAATCGGCTTGAGCGCCACGACCATCTGGATCGTCGAGCAATTAGGGTTGGCGACGATGCCGCGATTTTTGTAGTTGGCGATCTCGCCCGCGTTTACTTCGGGGACCACCAGGGGAATATCAGGCTCCATACGGAAGTAGGCGGTGTTGTCTACGACGATCGCGCCCGAGGCGACGGCGATGGGAGCGAATTTGGCACTGACACTGCCCCCCGCGGAAAACAAACCGATGTCGATGCCCTTGAACGATTCTCCCGTAAGAATTTCAACTCTGATGTTTTTCCCTTGAAACGGCAGCAGCTCCCCCACCGAGCGCTCGGAAGCCAGCAAACGCAGTACACCCACCGGAAACTCGCGTTCCTCCAACACTTCCCGCATCTGCTCCCCCACGGCCCCGGTGGCGCCAACGACCGCGACGTTGTACTTTTCTTGTTTCATTTATGCCTTCAAGCCTTCAATCTTTTCTCTGACCAGCCGGCCCATTTCCTTGCAGCCAACGGGCCGGCAATCCTTCTCCTGGATATCCAGTGTTCGGTAGCCGCCGTTCAGCACCGCTTCGACAGCGCTCTCGATCCGGTCCGCAGCGTCGCCTTGGTCCAACGAATGGCGCAACAACATTGCAACGGTCAAAATCGTCGCCAGGGGATTGGCCTTGTCTTGTCCGGCGATGTCCGGAGCGGTGCCGTGAACCGGCTCGTACATCCCCACTTTTCCGCCCAGACTGGCCGAGGGGAGCATGCCGATGGAGCCGGTCAACATCGCCGCCTCGTCGCTCAAAATGTCGCCGAACATATTCGTCGTCACCATGACATCGAACTGCTTTGGATCGCGAATCAATTGCATGGCGCAGTTGTCGACCAGGATATGCTCTAAGTGAATGTCAGCGTAGTCTTTTTCCCGGTGCACCCGAGTCACCACCTTGCGCCAAAGCTCCGTGACTTCCAGCACATTGGCCTTGTCGACGGAAGTCACCTTCTTGCGCCGTTTCCGCGCTGCCTCGAAAGCAGTGATGGCAATGCGCTCGATCTCCGGCGTGGTGTAGACTTCGGTATTCACACCCCGTTCCGTTCCGTCGGGCAGTGTGGTCACGCCCTTGGGCTGTCCGAAGTAAATCCCTCCGGTTAACTCCCGCACGACCAGCAAATCCGTGCCTTCCACAACCTCCCGCTTCAACGTCGAAGCCGAAGCCAATGCCGAGAAGAGCTTTACCGGTCGCAGGTTTGCGTACAGGCCCAGCTCCTGGCGCAAGGCGAGCAGTGCCCGCTCGGGACGAATTGAATAGTCCAACCCGTCCCACTTCGGCCCGCCCATGGCGCCCAGCAACACCGCGTCACTCTCCTTGGCCAATTTAAGCACGGGATCCGTCAAGGGCTTCCCGTATGCATCGATGGACGCGCCGCCAACCAAACCCTCTTCCAGCACGACATCGAATCCATAAAGCTCAGCTGCCTGTTTTAAGACCTGAGTACCCTCGCCCATGACTTCAGGTCCGATGCCGTCGCCGGGAAATACCGCAATCTTGTAGCTCATGGTCCGTCTCTCTCCACCAGTTGCCGATAACGCTTTCGCCCCTCCAATTTGTTGAGCGCATTGATGTAGGCCAATGCGCTGGCCATAATGATGTCCGTATGAGCCCCCTGCCCCGACACCCGAAAGCCGCCATCCTCGATGATGCACGAAACTTCTCCCTGGGCGTCGGTTCCACCGGTTATGGCGCTCACCGTGTAACGAACCAGCTGCGACTGCGATCCGGTTAGCTTGGTAATCACTTTGTAACAAGCATCCACCGCGCCATCGCCCGAAGCATAGTCCATTTGTTCCTGGCCGTTCACGCGCATCTTAATAGTCGCGGCGGGAATACCCTCGGAGCTTGAGTTGACGTTAAGATACAATAGCTCATATCGATCCGGTTGCCCGGGCACTCTGAGAATTTCTTCCGCGACAATCGCCTCAATATCCTCGTCGTAAACGTTCTTCTTCTTGTCCGCCAGTTCTTTGAAACGCAAGAACGCCCGGTTCATATCGTCTTTGCTCAAGTTGAAGCCCAAGTGTTTCAGCCGTTCATCGAAGGCGTGCCGCCCTGAGTGCTTGCCCATGACCAGCCGGTTTCCTGTAATGCCGATGGATTCCGGCGTCATGATTTCGTAGGTCTGCTTATGCTTAAGCACACCGTCCTGGTGAATCCCCGCCTCGTGGGCGAAGGCGTTATCGCCGACGATCGGTTTGTTGATCGGCACGGGAATGCCGGTCACCTGCGACACCAAGCGCGAAGTCGGATAGATCTGTTCGGTGGTGATGCCGGTATCCAAATCGAGATAGTTCTTCCTGGTTCGAAGCGCCATCACAACCTCTTCCAAGGAAGTATTGCCAGCCCGTTCGCCAATACCATTGATGGTGCACTCGATTTGTCTAGCGCCGTTGTGAACCGCGGCCAAGGAGTTGGCGACGGCAAGCCCCAGGTCATTGTGACAGTGGGCGCTCCACGTCACCCGATCCCCTCCTGCGGTCCGTTCGATCAGGTTGGCCATCAAGGCGCCGAATTCCGAAGGAATCGCGTAGCCGGTGGTATCCGGCACGTTGATCGTACAAGCGCCCGCTCGAATCACTTCTCGGAACACCTGAATGAGAAAATCCGGGTCGCTCCGCGAGGCATCTTCGGCTGAAAACTCGATGTAGTCGATGTGCTGCTTTGCGAAACTGACCGCCTTTACGGCTGCCTCCAGAACCTCCTCCCGCGACATCCTCAGTTTGTGTTTCAGGTGAATATCGGAAGTCGCAATGAAGACGTGGATGCCTGGATTACTGGCGTGTTCGACGGCCTTGAGCGCTCGGGTGATATCCCCTTCTTGGGATCGCGCGAGGCTCAGCACACGAGGCCGCTTGACTTCCTTACAAACCCGGGCCACAGCATCGAAATCACCTTCAGATGATGCCGCGAAGCCGGCTTCAATCACATCGACACCGAGCTTTTCCAGCTGGCGCGCGATGACGACTTTTTGTTCAACCGTCATGCTTGCTCCGGGCGATTGTTCGCCGTCCCGCAAGGTCGTATCAAAAATACTAACTATGTTATCTGCACCTTTCTGTGACATGGATGTCCTCCAATCGTTCCTTACGGCCTCATCTAAAAAAAAACTCCCGCGGCATGGCCAACGGGAGTATCGCTTCCGAGTCGAGATGGTGAATTAGGTTTTCGCCTCAACCATCTCCCCTCGTTTCTCCCGGCGGCGTTTGTTGGTCGTCAAACACCATAAGAGGGGGCCCGATAAGGTGTATAACAGGAATATCATAAAGAACATAATTTGGGGTTCAGCGATTACCAGTGTAATCAAAATAAAACCGGAAACCAACATCCAGAAGGGGTGCCGTTTGCGCAGAGCGGAATTTTTCAGGCTAAAGTACGGGAAACCGCTCACCATCAGCCCCGCCAATCCATAAATCACCAGCAGCAACGTGATATGCTTATTCGGTGCTCCCTCACCGCCCAAGAAATAATACATCAACACGATGGACGCAATCATTTCCGCAGCCGCCGGTATGGGCAGCCCGACAAAGTGACCCTTGGCCGGGCCCGTACTCTGCACATTAAAGCGGGAAAGGCGCAACGCTCCACAAACGACATAGGTAGAAGCCGCCAACCAGCCCCACGTTCCCCAAGGCACCAGCGCCCAAAAGTAAACGAGAATTGCCGGGGCCACGCCAAAGGAAACGACGTCGGCCAAGGAGTCGAACTCAACACCAAATTGACTGGTGGATCTCGTCAGCCGCGCCGCGTAGCCGTCCAGCCCGTCGAGAATATTGGCCAGGATAATAAAAATCGTCGCATGTATATAATTCCCGTTAAAAGTCGAAATGATAGAAAAGAAGCCGCAGATCAGATTGCCCGCGGTAAAGAGGCTCGGAATGAGATAGACTCCCTTCCGGAGCTTTTCAGCGGCGACCCGGTTACGCAGAGGCACACGCGGTCGCATCCGCCGGCGCAGCAACCGAACCTTTCCTGCAGCCGGGAATTGATCTGGTTCTTGAGGATTAACGCCACTCATACAAACCTCGCCAATACGGTCTCTCCGCCTTTCACTCTTTGTCCCTCTGCCACTTCAACACGGCAACCCTCCGGCAGGTAGGTATCCGTGCGGGAGCCGAACATAATGAGGCCAAATTTCTCACCGCGAGCCAAGCGATCCCCCGGTTTTGCCCGACAAATAATTCGTCGCGCCAGCACGCCGGCAATTTGCACAACGCCCAAGGTTCTTCCCTGGGTGTCCAGAATGCTTAGAGCGTTTTGTTCGTTACGTCGGGACGCTTCTTCTTTGTATGCGGCCAAAAACTTTCCCGGCTGGTAGGCGATCTTTTCGATTTTGCCTTCCACCGGAGTTCGGTTGATGTGCACGTCAAGCGGCGATAAAAAGATACTGACTCGCGTCGCCGCATCCAGGAAAGGCGAATCGCCATTTACACCGGCAACACTAACCACTTTGCCATCCGCCGGCGCGACAATCAGGCCTTCTCCCATGGGGGGCTGCCGTTCGGGATCACGAAAAAATCCGGTAATCGCAAGCGCGATCAGACTGAAAATAATACCGAGAGGTATCCATCCGGCTGCGAACGCCAGCAGCGCAATAATACCTGCGGTAAAAATCAGCGGATACCCTTCCCTGGCTATTCTCATGGGATCTATTAGCCTTCCAACCGCGGCACCGGCTCGACATCGGCATGCTAATTTTTGCTCTTATCGACCAATCGATTCTGTCCGAGCCATGGCATCATTTCCCTGAGCCCGGCGCCAACCTTCTCCAATGGATGGTTCGCGGCTTCTTTTCGCAACTCGGTGAAATGCGGCATGCCGCAACGGTATTCGTCAATCCATTCTTCCGCGAATTTCCCGCTCTGAATGTCCTTTAAGATAGTTTGCATTCGCTCCCGGACTTCCGGTCCGATGAGCTTTTTCCCGCGGGTCAGGTCGCCATACTCGGCCGTGTTACTGATGGAGTAGCGCATGTTAGCCAGCCCGCCTTCATAGATCAGATCGACGATCAATTTGACCTCATGGACGCACTCGAAGTAAGCCATCTCCGGTGGATAGCCGGCATCGACCAAAGTTTCGTAACCTGCCTGGATCAAAGCCGTCAGTCCACCACATAAAACCGACTGTTCACCGAATAGATCCGTTTCCGTTTCATCCTTGAATGTAGTTTCAATAACCGCCGCCCGGGCGCCGCCAATGGCGCTCGCGTAGGCCAAGCCAATCTTCTTAGTATCGCCGGAAGGATCCTGATGGACAGCCAATAGGCAAGGAACGCCTCGACCTTTTTGAAATTCGCTGCGCACCAGATGTCCCGGTCCTTTGGGCGCCACCATGAAAACGTTGACCCCAGCCGGCGGAACAATTCTCTTGAAATGAATGTTAAAGCCGTGGCCAAACGCCAGATAGTTACCGTTTTTGAGTCCCGGCTTGATCTCCTTTTCATAGGCTTCGCCCTGGAGCTCGTCGGGCAACAAAATCATGACGATAGCTGCGGACGCCGCCGCCGCCGCCGTCTCGGCAACTTTGAGACCGGCATTTTCCGCTTTCGACCAAGAGCTGCTGCCCCGTCTCAAGCCCACAACGACGTCAACTCCGGAATCGCGCAAGTTATTCGCGTGCGCATGACCCTGGCTGCCATAACCCAGCACCGCCACTTTCTTTCCTTTTAGAACCCCCAAATCAGCATCGCGATCGTAATAGACTTGCATGGCACCTCTCCTGTGGATTGACTTTATACTATGCCGGTTGGGCTAGCCTAAGTCAACCGCAAGTTGGCGTAAGACAATGATTATTTGGTGAAAGGCTGAACAAATTCACGAACAACCGTTCAAGGTTGAAAGCTTGTCCCGAGCCCCGCGCGGGGATCTAGATCCTTCGCATTCGCTCAGGCGTTGAACCCGGAACATTGAACCTTGAACACCCATCCTGCAGCGAAATCATCCAGCTAATACCCTGCGCCGACAACTTCGCCGATGATAGCGACGGCGCGTTCGCAATCGCTGCGGCTTACGTCTCTGTGGGTTACCAGACGTACTCGCTGTGAATCCACCGCGCCGGTAAGAATATGCCGCCGATCCAGTTGTTCGACGAGTTGAGAGGAAGTCATGCCGGTTTTGCCGACCGCGAAGATCACGATATTGGTCTGAATTTTCTTTGGATCGATTTGCATGCCGGGAATTCTCGCCAGCCCCTGGGCCAAGAGCTGCGCGTTGTCGTGATCGGCCGCAAGCAGTTTTGGCCCCTCTTCCAGCGCCACCAAGCCCGCGGCGGCAATTACACCGGCCTGGCGCATGCCGCCGCCGAGCATTTTGCGAATCACCCGGCATCGTTCGATCAAATCCTTCGAACCGACAATCATGGAACCCACGGGCGCTCCCAAACCCTTGCTGAGGCAGAACTGAACGGAGTCGAATTTCCTGGTGATCGCCGCGACTTCTTGCCTTAGATAGACCGCCGCGTTGAAGATTCGCGCGCCGTCCAAGTGGACGGCAATGCCGGCCTCGTGGGCGCGGTGACAAATCTCTTCCGTGAGCTCCGTCGGATAAACCGTACCACCCGCCATGTTATGGGTATTTTCTAAAGAAATCAGCGCCGTTTGAGGGCGATAGTAAACTTTTTCTCGAATCGCCGGCGCGATCTTATCCCAGCTCAGGATACCGTCCACCCCGGCTACCAACCGCGGCAAGACTCCGCCCAGCGCAGCCATGGAAGCCATTTCATAATTGTATATATGTCCGGCGGCCTCACAGATCACTTCCTGCCCCCGGGAGGTTTGGGCCATGATGCAGGTCAAATTGCCCATGCTGCCGGATGGCACGAACAACCCCGCTTCACGACCAAAGATTTCCGCGGCTCGCGCCTGCAACCGGTTGACGGTCGGATCTTCCAAATAAACGTCGTCGCCCACTTCGGCCTCAGCCATGGCCCGGCGCATCGCCGGCGAAGGCTTGGTCACGGTATCGCTGCGCAAATCGATCGTCTTTTCACTCATGCAAAGCCATCCTATTCCAGTCGCCCTTCAATCTCGCTAATTGTCTCGGCGGAAAGCCATGGCCGGACAAACGCGTTGTAAATACAGTCGTTCTGCAGCCACATGATATCCCCCCGCTGTTTCACCGCTTGACGCATCTCATGCTGTAGATGCTCTTCCATGCAATGTTGTTTAATGACGTCGATAACCATGTTGCCGTGTCCTTCGTCGTGATACTCGTGGGCGCGAAAAAAATCCAAGC
>DAIRFP010000217.1:0-8628 GCA_036794995.1 Thermodesulfobacteriota bacterium
GGATGTGACGATCCTACCCGTGGGCGATCTGGCGGCGCGGTTGAGCGGGCTTCAGACCGGCCGGTTGCATGGGGTGATCATCGCCGGAATTCAAACTTTGGCGGCGACGAGAATGGGGTTTCGGCAACTGATCGACTATTCCAAGCTGCCCATCGAAATTTCCGGCTCGGGGATTCTCGTGCGCCGCGCTTACGTCAACAAGAATCCGGACACGACCCGGAAGTTTCTCAGAGCCTGGATTGAAGGCATTTATGTGATGAAAGCCAAACCGGAGTTCGGCCTTGGAGTATTGAAAAAATACGTCGCGATTAGGGACGCCGAAGTGCTGAACACGATGAACAACCATTATCGGGATTTACTCATGACCAAGCCGGTGCCCGAGGGGCGGGTGGTGAAATCGATGTTCTATCTTTTAACGCGGGCTAATCCGGAACTTCCCAGCGGCAACCCGGAAGGTTTTGCCGATCCGCGGTTTATCAACGAGCTGGACAGCGCGGGGTTTTTCGAGGAGATGAATAGGCAATATAAAAATTGAAAAGGGTTCAAGACGTTTAAAACGTTCAAGCCCCCACCTGTGTCCGCCCCCGCGTCACGGGGGCGGAGAAAAATTTGGGAGCAAGAAGATTCACCTCGCTACCCTACTAATGCTGAAACTCGCGCCTACTTGTAAAGCTGATCGACGAAGCCTGACTTGCCGATCTCGACAAGGATGGAATTGTCGATGAAAGTCTCGGGCTTGGCGGTCTTGGCTCCGGGATGGGTCGTGAAATTGAGTAGGGCCTGCACGGCCACAGCCCGAACGTCCGGACTCAGCGATCATGCTTCAAGATGGCTAGTAAGTTGTCGGCGAACACCTTCTTCAAGTCATCCTGTTTGAGCTTGGCGGCTGTGGCCACATGCTTGGAAATCTTCTCCACCTCCATGAGCAGCGGATTATAAGGGTGATCGGAGCCAAAGAGAATCTTGCTGGTGCCGACGCCGCGAAACGCTTCCAAAAGCAGCGGCATCCAGCCGACCACGGACGTCTCTAAGAATATATTCTCGTTCTGCCGAGCGACGGCCACCGCCAGTTTGACGTATTCCGAAACGCCCATGTGCCCGAGAATGACCGGCACGTCTCTATACCGGGCGGCCAGTTCGGCGATCACTCCAGGCGATGCCTTGCTCGACATCCCGGTGTGAAAAATTATCGGCACGTGATAGCGGCGTGCCGCGAGATAAATCGGGTCCATCAGTTCGGCTTCGTTAGGATCGAAGAACTCGATCTCCGGGTGAAGCTTGATGCCTTTGAGTTTCAAGGTGCCGAGACAATGGTCGAGGGCTCTGGCCGTGGCTTCCGGGCCGAAGTTCGGATTGATCCGGCAAAAGCTGATGATCCGTTTCGGATACTTGGCCATTTCATCGGCCATGATCTGGTTCGCTTCGGAGTAATCGGTGCAGGATGCCCCCAACGGAAATGCTACGGCGCAGTCTAAGCCGGCTTCATCAAGATTGCGCACCAGGTCGTCGCCGAGAAAACTCGCTACTCCATGTCCCAACGGAGTCTTGCGTCGTCCCAAATGAGAGTGCGCGTCGATGGCGTAAAATTCCGAGTCATTGATGCGTAAAGCCATGTGGGTCTCCTATACCGAAAAATGTTTGCTTCGATGGGTTAGCTATTCGCACAAGCTCCGCGCAAGAACGACGCCCGCTTGGCTGCGCTTTGGCGGCAGGAGCGGCTCTGGTGATGCTTCCACCCGCAGAAGGCGATAGTGGCACAACTTTACAGAATTAGACAGAGCTGTGGCGGGAAAGGAATGAAAAATGTCCAAACCGGTTCTGTTCATGCCGGCGAGGCCATAAACAATGGTTCCAAACGTTCCGGTGGCCGATTTTATTGAACCTACCCAACTAATATCAGGTGGTCTTCTTCGATTTCTGAGTGAAGCGGCGAACGATGGTAACTTGGCCGGCTAAAGGAGGATCCGGTTGGTGACCAAAGAGAGGACCAGTGTTCGCATGCAAACTCAGATCGAGATCATGTCGGAGCAGGGGCACTCCAATAACTCATCAGCGACGCCAGGTGACCTAGACGGATTATCGCTCGACCGCTCCGATGTCACAGACGGCCAGATTATCGCCGTTGCCGTCCTTCGGCCGCGGCTGTCCTCTTTGATCGACGGCGAAACAGCCGGAGCCGGCATCGATAACGAGGCTGGTCGCTTCGGGCAGGTGGTTTTGGGTCGCACCGCCATTGTTTCCTAGTCCGCCCAACTGTGGATCGAGCGCGGCATTGGCGGTGCCGATCTGATCGTTGTTTTGATTATCGATCGTGCAGTCCAGATTTGAGCCGATGAAATTGGATCCGTTGGATGTCAGGGTGCCGGCACAATCGGACGCCTCTTCGGTAGATTTCGGCCCGCGTCTGTTGCCTGCGAGGATACTGTTCCGGATCATCACTGATCCGCCGCTCACCTGTTCCAGCCCACCGGCGGTGGTTTCACCGTTCGGTCCTTGCGCCGGCCCCCGGTTTTCGAAAATCGTTACATCGCGAAGGCGCACATCCGCATTACTCGCAGAGATCCCGCCTCCCGCCCAGATCGCCGAGTTGCCGCTGATCGTGCTCCGGCCGATGAACATCGAGCCGTTAACCACGCCGATGCCGCCGCCTATTCCTCCTTGGTTTTGGTTGATCACCGAATCCCAGATCTCCGCTTGTTCGCCTTGGAGGAATAATCCCGCGCCGTTGCTGCCGATGTTGCCTGAGATAGTCACTCGGTGCAGGCCCAAATACTCGACATTGGCAAACAATCCGCCGGCAAATCCGCCACCGCCTTCCTGAGCATTACTCGATTCATTGTTGCGGATAGTACTGTCGTTGATGATCAGGCTCGCGCCGATTGATCCGGTGGCGTAGATGGCGCCGCCGGCGAAAGCGGCAAAGTTGTTTTCAAAGACGCAGTCGCTAATCTCGCCACCGTAGGCGCCCTCGATCCGCATGCCGCCGCCGCGGTCATCCAACGGCGCCCTGCCGTTGCGGATCGTCAGCCCGGAGAGGCGAAACAGGCCACCGAGAATATGAAATACTCGCGCATTTACTCCCTTGTCCGGTTGGACAATGGTGTTGGCGGCATTGGCCCCGGCGATCTCGACGAATCGTCCCGCATTGATGGTCAATTGACTCTCCTTCAGGGCACTCAAGCTGTACGTATCGGGCGGGACGTTGATGACGATACGCGTCGTGCCCGGCGCGAAGGCGTTCGCCTGCTCGATGGCGGCGCGCAACGAACACAGTCCGGCCGACGCATCGGCGATGCAAAGCATATCGCCGGCATCGGTATCGTGCAGGTCCTGATTGGTATTGACATTGAACGTGACGATATTCGTACAGCCCGCAAGAAATACTATGCACGTGAGGAAGCACGGGGGGAACAGCTTGGCGAGCACTTGTCTCATCGTCGACCTCCATTAAAAGACGAGGGCCCTCATGGGATCCCGTGTGTTCGACAACACAATCTCCTTTTCTCCAACTTGAGAGCAAGATCGATCTCTTTCACTCCTTCTTCATTTCAGCGCAACGTATATGCCAGAACCGGAACCTAACGAAATCGAAGGTCTATAGTAGAGACAAAGACAAATGGGTGTGTCTTATTCGATACTGAGGGCTATCAGAAGAGTATCAGATTTGCTTTGCAGGAGAACCACCGAACACTAACGGTGGCCGGCCTTCGGTCTGGCCCCTTCCTGCTTAACGCGCCATGACAACGTTTCAAACGGTCAAGTCGTTCCAGATGTTGAAACGAGCGGAATGTTAAAAACGCTCCCTAACCCCTTACAGCAAATGGCCCCGTTTGGTTGTTTCTTGAATTCGGCTGCTTGCAATACTAGTGTGCCTGTCGGGAGAGACTTAGGGTGAGGGTGCCAATTGACTACCCCTCATCCTGGCCTTCTCCCGCAAGGGGAGAAGGGACAATACGGATCACATGTTGCTTCGCAGTGCTAATATAAGAGGACGGGGCGAAAAACTATTTGTCTATTGGGCTAGAAGGAAATCCGGGAGATAAGATTTAAGTGAGCCCATTTGTCCTGGCTTGGGCTCTGGGATACCATATCTCGGTTCGACACGAAAACCTTGAACGTTGAACCTGGAACTTTGAACACGCAACGTCGCATAACGCCGAAGGCGCCGGAGGTTTACATGGTCGGAAAGCAGTTCAGCGCAGTAGTTTTGCTTGCAGCAATGTTCTTGCCGGCGGCTGTTTATGCGCAGGCCGATTTTTACCAGGGGAAAAACCTGACGATTGTCCAGGGCCGTGATCCCGGCGGGACGGGGGACTTGAGGGTCAAGGCGCTGGTTTCTTTTCTGCAAAAGTACATTCGCGGAAACCCCACCATCGTGATGGAGTACATGGCCGGCGGCGGCGGCCGCAAGGCGGCCAATTACCTCTACCGGACGGCCCGCCCGGACGGTCTGACTATCGGCAACCCGAGCGTCGGCATGATCTCCAGTGCCGTTTTGGGAGAGTCGGGAGTGCAATACGAGATCGAGAAGTTCTCCTATTTGGGCTCGCCGTACAGCACCTATCACGCGGTCTTCGTGAGCCGGAAGGAGGCGGGCTTCGACACCATCGAGAAACTCAGGGCCGCAACCGGCATCAGGGTCGGCGCCCAATCGGTGGGTTTTGTCACCTATAATGAAGGCCGGCTGTTCGCTTATATCCTGGGCCTTAAAGAGCCGAGGTTCATCGCCGCCTATGGAGGCTCCGAGCTCGACCCGGCTTTGATGCGGGGCGAGATCGATGCCCGGGCTACCGGCGCCGACACCGTCGTGCAGCGAAATCGCGAGTGGCTGGAGAAAGGCGTGGTAAACTTTCATGCGATCATGGAGGTTCCCAAGGGCGACAAACATCCGCAGCTCGGCCACATTCCGGAAATCGAGAGCTTTGCCAAGTCGGAGCTCGATCGCAAGCTGATTGTTCTGACGCGATCCTTCAGGGTTGCGGGCACCCCCTTTGTCGTTCCACCGGGAACGCCCAAGGACCGTGTGGCGATCTTGCAGGAAGGATTTCGCAAGACCTATCAGGACCCGGAATTTTTTAAAGAATACAAAAAGCTGACCGGCGACGAGCCGACGCCGCTGCTGCCTGAAGCCCATGAAAAGGCGGTGCGGGAGATTCCTCGGGAGCCCGAGGTCATCGAAGTTTTCAAGAAACTGGTGGGAGCGGGGCCGCTGCCGCCGCGCCAATAAATATCCATAGAGGAGGGTTGCCATGGAGATAAAATTTTCGACGCTAACCTTGGCGCTTTTGGCGCAGCTCTTTTTTCTTCCCGAGGCGCTTTTTTCACAGACCGATTTTTACCGGGGCAAAACGATTAGAATCGTCCACGGGCGCGACGCCGGCGGTTCGGGAGATCTGCGCATGCGCGCGCTGGTGCCGTTTGTGCAGAAATACATTCCCGGCAATCCGACTTTCGTTCATGAATACATGCCGGGGGGCGGCGGGCGGAAGGCGGCAAATTATATCTACGGAGCGGCAGTTCCGGACGGCCTGACCATCGGCAACGTCGGCGGCGGCGTTGTGGCCAGTGCCGTGCTTGGCGAGCAGGGCGTCCAGTACGATCTGGATAAACTTATTTTCCTCGGCTCGCCCTACAGTTCCACGCATTATTTTTTTCTGACCCGGAGGGAGACGGGCCTGACGACCATGGAGAAGCTCCGGGCGGCTTCAGGAGTGCGAATCGGCGCCCAGTCCGTGGGGCATACCATCTATAACGTCGGACGCATTTTTGCCTGGCTTGCGCCGCTTAAAGAACCCAAGTTTGTCACGGGCTATTCGACTCCGGAGCGCGATGCCGCGCTCATGCGCGGGGAGCTTGATGCCATCGGCACCGCTGACGACCACGTTACGCGGAACCCGGAATGGATCGAAAAGGGTACGGTCGATCTTCATCTGCAAATGGAGATTCCCAAAGGGGACAAGCATCCGCATTTCGGTCATGTGCCGGAAATCGAAACCTTCGTAAAGTCGGAGCGAGAGCGAAAAGTCCTGGTGTTGTTCCGCAATTTCCGGCTCACGGGCTCGCCGTTCATCGCGCCGCCGGCCATGCCCAAGGATCGGCTCGCCATCCTCAAACAAGCGATCAACAAGAGCTTTGCCGATCCCGAGTTTCGCAAGGAATATAGAAAGCTGGTCAGCGACGACCCTGCGCCGCTGTCGCCGGAGGCGAACGAGAAGGCGATACGGGAACTGCCGCGGGACCCCGAAACCATCGACATCTTCAACAAGCTTGCCGGTCCGGGACCACTGCCGCCGCGCTAACCGGCCCGACGGCAAAAAAGGAAATCAGTGATGATCATTGACCGAAACAGATGGAAACACACCGCGTCATTGTGGACGACGCTCTTCGCGTTGTTGCCGGCGGGCGCGGGGGCGCAAAGTAATTTTTACGAGGGCAAGACGGTGACGATGGTGGCCACCACGGCTCCGGGGGGAACCGGAGATCTCCGCGTCAAAGCCATGCTCCCATTCTTACGGAAACACATACCGGGAAATCCAACGGTTGTGATCGAGTATATGGACGGCGCCGGCGGTCGCAAAGGGGCAAATCATCTCTATAGTTCGGTGCGCCCGGACGGACTTACTCTAGGGGCTGCGAGCGGGGCGATCGTGGGTTTGGCGATTATGCGCGAACAGGGCGTTTCCTACGATCTCGATAAGTTTACTTATCTCGGCACGCCGGAGAGCGAGAATCACTATGTCATCTATAGCCGCAAAGAACTGGGTCTGACCAACCCCGAGAAGCTCCGCGCGGCATCGGGCATCAGGGTCGGCGCCCAGTCCGTGGGTCACGTTTCCTACGTTGCCGGAAGGCTTTTCGCTTACTTCCTGAATTTAAAGGACCCCAAGTTCATCGCCGGCTACACCTCTCGTGAGGCGGACGCGGCGCTGATGAACGGAGAGCTCGACGCCAGGGCGAACAACGCCACGTCGGTCTTGCGGCGCAATCTCGATTGGCTGGAAAAAGGAGTAATGAATTTCCATGCGATTATGGAGATTCCCAAAGGCGAGAAACATCCTCGGCTGGCCCATCTCCCGGAGGTGGAGAGCTTTGCAAAATCCGAACGGGAAACCAGGTTGATTGCGGTATGGCGGGCGTTCCGGGCCGTAGGATCGCCGTACATACTACCGCCGGGAACGCCGACGGATAAGGTGGAGATTCTCGAGGAGGCCATGCGCAAGATTTTCAAAGATCCCGAGTTCGGTCCGTACTTCAAGAAGCTTGTCGGCGACGATGCTTCGCCGCTGGGACCGGCGGAGTTGACCAAATTGATCGCGGAAACTCCGCGGGACGCCGAGACTATAGACTTGCTAAAGAAAATGTCCGGGCCGGGCCCGCTGCCGCCGCGGTAGGATGGTTCCAAACGTTCAAGCCGTTCAAGAAGTTCCAGGCGTTTTGTGCCGTTCAAAGTTCAACGTTCAATGTTCAAGGTCTTCGAACCAGAAAATACTTCCAAACGCGCCGGATATAGATGCCGGTCAAAACGCCTGCGTAGTTGTGTGCGCTGAAATGAACTCGATATAGCTTTCGCTTCGTGCTAGCTTGAAGCCTCTTTGCAGTTCTCGCCTCGTCTCTAACTCGACAGGCCAGCAGAGAAATTTTTTCGTTGAATCAGCGGTCTGGATGGCAGCGGGAAAATCCCAATCACTGTGGACGCCTGCGTTTGCCTTACTCTGTTGCGCGCAGTTTTTCGGCTCGGCGCAACATGCGCTGCTGCAACCGACGTTTCCCCTTTACATCATCTCTCTGGGTGGCACACCCTTCAAAGTCGGTATGGTGCTGGCGTGCTTCGCGGTGACCAGCGTGGTCTTCCGGCCCCTCATCGGTGGCTGGGCCGACAAGTGGTCGGAACCGGGCGTGCTCATTTGCGGGTTACTGGTGCTGTCTGCAGCGGTGTTTTTCTGCTTCATCCCCATCGCCGAAGCAACCCTGTTCGCCAACGCATGGCGCGGGCTGGGTTGGGCAGGACTTAGCGCGGCCGGTTATTCATTGTTAGCTCTCAGCGCTCCGGCGGAACGACGCGGCGAAGCGTCGGGTTTTTATAGCGGAATCCAAGCCAGCGGCTCGATCCTATTGCCGGCAGTTGCTCTCTGGCTTATCGATGCGCCGTTTGGCGGCTTCCAAGTAGTCTTTACCGTTGCGATTGCGCTGGCTCTGGCGGGCGCGGGAGCAGCCGTTCTCGTTTGGCGCCACGCGCCGGAACCGGCCCACGGCCGGCATGGGGTCTCGTCCGGTCCTTGGTGGCGGGAAATTTTGAATGTCCTGGATCGGGAAATTATCCTGGCCTCGGTACTGTCCTTTGCGTCGCACGTCACTTTTCCCGCGGTGGCGAGCTTTCTGGTCCTCTACGCCCGAGAAATCGGCGTCGAAAACATCGGCTGGTTTTATGTCGCCACCGGCGCGACCAGCCTGCTCGCCCGTCCGATTTTGGGGAAAGTGTCCGACCGGATCGGCCGGCGGCGGGCTTTGCTCGCGTGCTTTGTGTTTCAGTCGGTGGCGCTATTGGCGTTGGCCTTCGCTGCCAACCTCATCGCCTTGATGATTTCCGGCACGCTTTACATGCTGGGTTTGGCGATGGCCAGCGCAACC
>DAIRFP010000218.1:0-8095 GCA_036794995.1 Thermodesulfobacteriota bacterium
TGAAATGAACTCTCAAACGCTCATTCTGCTCACAGGGGCCGGCTTCACGCACAATTTTGGAACGCCTCTAGCCAAAGAGGTATGAACCTTATCCTGAACAATCCTTCTCTTCGGACGTGTCCACGCCTGCGCGAAATACTTCTTCAAGAGTTGGATTTTGAGTCCGTCTACCACACCGTTATGCTCAGTGCTGACTATTCAGCTCGAGAGAAGCGAGCCTTGCACGATGCGGTGCAATCGGCCTTCGAATTCTTGGATGAGACAATACGCACCTGGGATCATCGAGACCACGCAGTGAACATTTACCGCGTTCGACAACTTCTCGCGCGCTTCGCTGGCGATAGGAAATCACCAGGTTTTATCTTCACATTGAATCAGGATCTATTCGTTGAGAGATACTATGCCGACGGGCCGAGCCCTATCCTTCTAGGGTTCAACAAAACTGTTCACCTCCACGGTGGCTCTACACAGTATCTCGAAACGGATCACTGGCTCACTGTTCCCGCTTCTCCTCTGGATCTTTCGTCTCTGACGCGCCAACACGCATTCTTTTATGTGAAATTGCACGGATCGTTCAACTGGCGTCGCGCTTCAGGCTCGACCGACTCCTCCAACATGGTCATCGGTCGGGGAAAAAGTGAACAAATCGCGGCCGAGCCGCTACTCGCCGGGTATCTTAGCCTTTTCGAACGTGTTCTTAGCTCGGGTAGAAAGCGGTTGCTCGTGTGCGGTTATGGATTTCGCGATAAACACATCAATGAAGTTCTGGCTTCCGCGATCACGAAAGAAGGAATGGAACTTTTCGTTTTGTCACCCGAATCCTCGAGATCGTTTCGAAATTCTCTCGATACGGTGCCTTGGGGCACCACAATCTGGTCCGCAGTTCGCCATTTCCCCTATTCGCTTCAGAGTCTTTTCCCGGCGGCTAGCCAGGCCGATACGCCGGCATGGCACAAGTTGTGCGCAAGCTATTTCGCGCCGTAGAACGGCGTCCTGCAGTTGACGTCGGGTCCGGCAATACTGGATCGGACCTGCACAAGTTATTGATTCGACGGCATATGATCGTGAAATAGCGGGTATCGAAGGCCTTAGCTTTTGGAAGGTGAAATTCACGCTCTAAGAGAGAGATCCGATGCCCCGCGCCACCCGCTATTTTCTCTCTCGTTACGTCCGTCAGCTTGCTTACCGCTGTCACTACAAGTCAGTTAGCCCGACAATCGTGCCTTTGAACGAATGATCGCATTTTGCCCGTCGTGATGGTAATCTTACAGCCAGAGGTGATTCCATGAGCACGCTTACGATCACACTCTCTGATGACCGTCTCGCTAAGTTGCGAGAAATTGCCGAACGATTCAATATAAAACCGGAGGACTTAGCTCGTATCAGCATTGAGGAGCTACTGACACGGCCAGAGGAGTCGTTCCAACAGGCCGCCGACTACATTCTGCATAAAAACGCCGAACTTTATCGGCGTCTCGCCTAGTGCGATATCTAACCTTGAGTGAAGTGCTGGAATTGCATCGCCGAATCATCGGTCAGTCTGGAGGTGCCCTGGGCATCCTCAACTTAGGCGCTCTCGAGTCAGCGCTGGCTCAGCCGCGCATGACGTTCGGGGGTAGCGAGCTGTACCCGTCGATTGTGGACAAGGCGGCAGCGCTTGGCTATTCGCTTATTCAGAACCATCCATTCTTAGACGGTAACAAACGTACCGGACATGCAGCCATGGAGGTCTTTCTGCTTCTCAATGATTGTGAGATTCAGGCGCCAGTGGATGATCAGGAAAGAGTTATATTGCAGGTGGCATCCGGCGAAATGGATCGGGAAACATTTTCGCTTTGGCTTCGCGATCATGTCGCCGCAGACCGCTGAAGGTCGCAGGCTAAACATTCGCTTCAGCGTCAAGGTAGAAGGTTCTTGAAGATCTTACCGTCCTTCATGATGAGCACGAAGTTCTTTGCGGGATCTTCGATTAGCTTGATGTTCGTCAGCGGGTCGCCGTTTACCAACAGCAGATCCGCCAGCGCACCTTCTTCCACCACGCCCAGCTTTCCTGGGTAGGGATCGCGCGGTCCCGACAATTTCAGCAGATCGGCATTGGCGGCAGTAGCCATCCGTAGCAACTCCGGTGCGCTGTACCATTTGTGCATCTTTGCCAGCTCCGCTCCCTGCCTGGTCGTCCCCGCTGCCGAAAACAGGATGTCGGTTCCAAAGGCCATCTTGATCTTGTATTTTTTGGCCAGAGCGACGGTTTGTTCGGTGCCCGCCCATACCTGTTTTAAGCGCAGCATGTTGGCCGGCGCCATGGGCGGCGCAAATCCGTCATCGGTGAAGGGCTGGAAGCTCAACCAAATACCTTTCTCGGCCATCAGCTTGGCGGTGGCCTCGTCCATTAGATGGCCATGCTCGATCACCTTGACGCCTGCGGCGATCGCCCGCTGCATGGCTGTCGGGGTATAGGCATGCACCGTGACATAGGTTCCCCAATTCTCGGCGGCCTGGACCGCCGCCCTCAACTCGTCTTCTGTGAAGGTGGAAACGTCCAATGGACTGTGCGGGGACGCCACGCCGCCGCCGGCCGTCAATTTGATCTGCGAAGCCCCGAGCAAAAGTTGCTCACGCACGCGGACGCGCACCTCGTCGGGCGAATCGGCAACCATGCTGCCGTTGACCGTCTCCATGCGCGACAGTCTCCCGCCCAGTTGCCGCGGTAATTCGGATGCGCTGCGGAAATCGCCGTGACCACCCGTGATGGTGATGATTGCTCCAGACGGATAGATGCGCGGGCCGACCACTAGACCCTCGTCGATGGCTCGCTTCAAGCCGAATGACGGGCCACCCAGATCCCGCACGGCGGTGAAACCGCGCATGAGCGTAGCTTGGGCTTCGGCGCCGGCCAGCAGGTTAGTGTAGCCGACGTCACCCTGGATGGCCTCAGTTGGCAGGGGACGGGCGAGCATCGTGTGCCAGTGGTTATCGATCAGGCCCGGCATCAGAGTGCGGCCGCCACCCCGGATTCGTTGCACCGTCATGCCGGCGACATCCGCAATCGGGGTGCTGGAGATCGTTTTGATGCTGTTGCCCACCACCAAGACATGCGATGGCGGCGAAAGCCGGTCCGATTTGCCGTCGAAGATGCGAACGTCCTCGATGATTACGCCGCTGACCTGAGAATCCTGGGCGTGAACCGCCTGCGCAGTTACACAGCCGAGGACGAGAATTGCAACTAACAACTTTTTTCGATGGATTCGCATGTTTCCTCTTGGTTCGGTGAAGCCGATGCTTCAATTTGGAGCGGGCGATCGCTTGAATTGCGCCGGTTCCAGCACCCTGCGTCATCCACACGTCCAACAAGCGAAGGCAATGTATGCTGAAGCGAAACACGCCACAAATCAAGCGACCCGCAACCCTTCTGTTCGCGGCTTTCTTTGGTTATGGTTCGATTGGATGTTAATCTCTTTACCCATGCCCTGGATATCGCGGGAGAGTATTCTTCGAGGCGCCGAAGAAATTCGGCGGGAGATGTCATCGGCTCTTTGCGTTACGCAAAGACGCGCCAGGACACCGGCAACATGAAGACGGCTCTGCTGAGCGTCTGACTCGGATGCGATTCGACAATGGTCGCGATGAACAAGCATCCGGAGGAGTTCACCTACATCAAGACGCTTCTGGCGCTCCAACCTGTATCGGCAAGGCCGTTTATCGAGCGCGCCGCAGAAAATGCGGAAATCGCAAATGGTGTGGAAATGTTCGACACAGCCATTCACAAACTGACCGGCTTCCACGTTGATGAACTGTCACCGATCGAGCATGCCAAGGCCGTCACGGTACCAACGCTCGTCGTGCAGGTCCACGACGACGTCTTGACCAAGCCTTCGATGTGCAAACGATCTACGACAACATTCCCGCCAAGGACAAGAAGCTGTTCTGGATAGAGGGCACGACCCGTCGTTTCGACGGCTACAACTACTTCTCGGAAAAACCCCAGCTGATGATCGAGTGGTTCAACGCGCACATGGATTGAGAAGCCGCTCCCAGAATTGCACAGGCTCTAACTAGATCTCTCGCCGGCTCTTGGCGATGAATTGCCGTTCATAGAGCGACTGTAGTTCCGTCAAGGTGGTTGCCTGCTCAACGCTCTTATCGTCGCGGATTCTCGCGATGCGCGCGAAGCGCAGGGCGAACCCGGAGCTATATTGCGGGCTTCGCTGAATTTCATTGTAAGCGACATCGACGACGACCTCCGGCTTCACGGTAACCGTATAGCCGTCGTCGGCGAGCTGCAGATCTTTTAGCCTGGCGGTCATTGCTGCAAATTCCTTATCCGTGAGGCCCTTGAAAGTTTTCCCTACCGGGGCGAAGCCGCCCGCGCCGTCGGCAACCGCCAAATGATAATTGGAGAGCCAGCCGCGCCGTCGTCCCGAACCGCGGTCGGCGGCCACGATCACGCAATCGACGGTTTCCGCCGGTTTTATCTTGAACCAGAGCTTTCCCCGGTTGCCGGGCATGTAGGGACTATTTAAGGCCTTGGCCATCAGGCCTTCATGTCCCGCGGCCAGTGCTTCTTGCAGAAAAACTTCCGCCGCGCCTTTATCTCCCGTGATCTTCCTCTGGGCGAGATACTTGCCTCCGGTGATCGCTTCGAGCTTCGACCAGCGTTGTGCATAAGTTTCGTCTATGAGTGAGGTACCGTTCAAGAAAAGACAATCGAACAAATGAAGAACCAGGGGAATCTCATTCGCCGCCGTTTCCACTTCATGAATCCGTCTAAAGCGGCGCATGAGCTCCTGAAAAGGGAACGGTCGGCCGTCTTTTCCTATGGCCACGACCTCCGCGTCCAGAATAAAAGAATCCCCGTGAAGATCCCGGCGCGCAGTCTCGACGATTTCCGGAATGCTTCGGGTAACTTCGGAAAGGCGCCGGCTCCAGATCCGCACCCGTTCGCCGTCCTTATGAATCTGAACCCTGGCCCCGTCGTACTTATACTCCAGCGCTGTCTTCCCCGCGTGGGCTGCAAAGATCGCGTCGAAGTCCTGGGAGAGCTCGGAAAGCATGGGAAGCAGCGGCACAAAAAGTCTAATGTCGACCTCTTGGAGACCGGTCGTTCCCGCGGTGAGTGCGACGGCGGCGACTTCGGCGAGGTCCGAGAGGAAAAGCGCTGCCCGGCGCACGGCTTTCAAGTCGGCGCCGGAGGCGCGAGCAATGGCTTCCTGAATCAGGCCGTCGTGGAGCCCGATGCGCAGCTCGTTATGAAGCAGGCGCAGGAGAATCGGCCGTTCATGACTGTCCGCGCGCTCGACGAGTTCCTTGAGCAGGTTATACTTTCCCAGACGGGAGCCCTTGCCGCTGGCTTCGGCGATTCTGCCGAAGCTGTCGGCGATATCTTTGAGAGTCAGCGGAGTCGAGGATGAGTTGTCGGCTTCAGGAATTTTCGCTGCTTCGAAAAGAGTGCTCGGCCCGATGTCTAACGTGCGAGGATCGGAAACCGGGAACGGCCGGCCAGACAAGAATGCAACGCCATAGCGAATCTCGTCCGGCTGAAGCTGCTTGAGGTATGCGGCTGCCGACGTAATCTTCGCAAGCCGGCTCGGTGTTTTCTCGAGCTCGTAGCAGAGGGAGGCAAAGTCGGCAAAGTTCATTGTGACTATTCTAGCACGCTACATAGAGAGCAAAACGGCCCGCACTCGACTTGACAGTCTCCCGAGCGGGCGATATTGCTTTGCACAATCAAACCAATTCGGAGGGATATCATGGCTATCAAAGTCGGTGATCGCCTGCCTAACGGCACCTTAAATGAATTTATTGAAGTGGAAAAGGAAGGTTGTACTGTCGGTCCGAATACTTTCAAGGTCGAAGACATGGTCAAGGGCAAGAAGATCGCGATCTTCGGTTTGCCCGGCGCGTTTACGCCAACCTGCTCAGCCAAACATGTCCCTAGCTATGTTGGCAATTTCGACGCCCTCAAAGCCAAAGGCGTGGACGAGATCTGGTGTGTTTCGGTCAATGACGCGTTCGTCATGGGCGCGTGGGGGAGAGACCAAAACAGCGCCGGGAAAATCCGCATGATGGCCGATGGCAGCGCCGACTATGTCAAAAAGCTGGGTCTGGAAAACGATCTCACGGCCCGCGGTATGGGCATGCGCGCGCAGCGCTTCTCATTGCTGGCCGACGACGGTGTGGTGAAAGCCGTTAACGTCGAAGCGCCCGGCAAGTTTGAAGTCAGCGACGCGGGCACCATGCTGAAGATTCTCAACGGATAAATCCGGATTTTTCGCCTTTGCTAAGCGGTTTTGGTAACCTCTTGGCATTTTGATCCATTGCTCGAATAGCCGTCGAGCCCTGTCGTGCACGGATCTATCGCCAGCGGCGTCATAGCTTTATGGGATTCGCGGTCGTTGTTTTTCCTCGATGAAATCGACCGCATCTCCGTCGAGTGGCTCGTGGTGAATCTGTTTCCCACCTCCCTCCCGCGAGAATCTGCCTGAGTCATCAAGCCTGGCCTGTGTCTTGGAGTTTGCATCCAGACCTATGGAGTAATAAAATTTACGACAAATAGGAACGTCTATTGCCCCTCACCTCTAACCAAAGCAACCAACGAGAGCCCCTTTCCACTTTTATTAGCTAGCCCAAGTCGCGGTCTGTGGCCCAATAACCTCTGGTGAAAAGCTTACCGCTCCGGATTCAAGTGAGCTCAACGGTCGTGCTGCTTGGGCTCACTAGCCTGTTTACCGATATCTCCTCGGAGATGGTCAACGCGGTATTGCCGTTGTATTTGACATTACAGCTCGGTTTCTCGCCGCTGCAATTCGGGCTGGTCGACGGTTTCTACCACGGCATCACCGCGCTGGCGCGCATTCAAGGCGGACTGGTGGCCGATCGGCACGGCCGGTACAAAGAAGTTGCCGGAGCGGGTTATGCGCTCTCAGCGGCTTGTAAGGTGGGCCTGTGGTCGGCCGGCAGTGGATGGGCGCCGACCGTGGGGTTTCTCTTTCTCGATCGTTTTGGCAAAGGCATTCGCACTCCACCACGCGACGCGCTGATCTCGCTGAGCACGCCAACTGCGAGTCTGGGAGAGGCCTTCGGCGTGCACCGTGCTCTCGATACCGTCGGGGCCTTACTCGGACCGATCTTGGCCTTTGGTCTCCTTGCGCTCATCCCGGGGGCCTACGATGCGATCTTCGTGACCAGTTTTTTTGTCGCGCTGATCGGGTTGGGTGTCTTACTGTTTTTCGTTTCCAACGCAGTCGGTGGCCCGAGTTTTTCCCGGGATCCAGTTAGGCCGATGGTTTCCTTAGGCAGCATCGTGAGTCTTATTCGTCTGCCGCGATTTAAAGCCGTGCTAGTGGCCGCTGTCGTCCTCAGCATTGCGACCGTGAGTGACAGCTTTGTCTACTTGATCTTGCAGCGAACCGCGCAGATCCCGCCGAGTTTTTTCCCCTTGCTTTATGTCGGTACTTCACTGGTCTATCTGCTTTTGGCCGTGCCCGCGGGTAAGCTTGCCGACCGCCTCGGGCGGTCGACCCTGTTCTTGGGCGGTCACGGTCTGCTTCTTGGTCTTTACGTAGTGATGCTCTGGCCTCATCTCGGCTCTATCGGGTTAATCCTCAGCTTGTTGCTGCTCGGCGCCTATTACGCCGCTACGGATGGTGTGATCATGGCCATCGCCAGTGCCGCATTGCCGGCGAGTCATCGCACTACCGGCCTGGCGCTGCTGACGACTTTGGCTGCCCTTTCACGGTTGGTTGGCTCCAGCCTCTTTGGCGCGCTATGGGCCTGGTATGGACCCTGGTGGAGCTTCACGGCTTTCCTTGTTGGTTTGCTCGCTGCCGCTACGTTTGCCAGCGCAATGCTCGCGAGGGCGAAAAGAATGGAGACGACATGACTCAACTATTTCTCCCTGGGGGATGGCGCCGGGTCGCCGCCTTTGTGGTGCTATGCGTCGCCTGTGTTGGCGGAGCGATTCTGTATTTGCTCAATGCCCTTGATCGAGTAAACCTTGCGGGAAAGCCGATGCCGGCGCCGGTATCGGTTTTTCCACCGGATTCTAAAGCTCCCTCAGCCGAGTCCGGCGCGCGGTCGCCCAAGGCCGAACAATCTG
>DAIRFP010000218.1:8105-8590 GCA_036794995.1 Thermodesulfobacteriota bacterium
GTGCCGCTCCCCAAACCGGCTGATGCGACCGCGCCGGAGCGCAAACTCGCGACCGCCTCGTCCGCGAAGAACCCCGGGCCAGCACCCTCTTTGCTCTTCCGGATAACCTCCCTGGGAGAGACCTACGGCCAGATGGGCCAGACCAACTTGCTTGCTCCCGACCAACTCACGGTCGTGAGCCCGCTGCGTTGCGAACGCCTGCATTTCGCTGCTGGCCGCGGCGTATGTCTTACCGCGGAGCGGCGTATGCTTGCGACCTACGGCGCGGTTGTTTTCGACCGAAAGTTCCAACCCAGACATCAGCTCCGTCTCAGCGGCGTTCCCAGCCGAGTGCGGACAGATCCCGACGGACGTCACGCCGCCATCACCGTTTTCGTGGCGGGCCATTCTTACGCGGACACGAGCTTCTCCACACTAACGACGTTCGTCGATCTGGACAGTGGGCTAACCATGGTCGAGAACATGGAGCAGTTCGCTATTGCTCG
>DAIRFP010000023.1:0-36403 GCA_036794995.1 Thermodesulfobacteriota bacterium
TCAGGCGGCTGAGATCCTTTACGAGTACAACCTTTTCCCAGCGTTGGAGTTCTCCTTCAAGCATGCTCTTACGGCCGAGGTCGCATACGGTGCCCTGCTTCATGAGCGACGTACATCTCTTCACGCACATATTGCGAAAGCGCTGGAGGAGATGACGGAGAATACACCACATGATCATTTGGAGAAACTTGCGCATCACGCCTTCCAGGGGGAACTCTGGGACAAAGCGGTTAATTATCTAAAAGAAACTGGCGCGAAGGCCGTGTCTTTATCGTCTTTTCGGAATGCGGTGCTTTGTCTTGAGCGGGCGTTGGAAGCTTTGCGACGCCTTCCCAAATCGCCAGCCAACGTCCGGCGAGGTATCGACCTGCGTATTGACATCCGCAGTGCGTTGTTTGTGTTCCAGGACTTCAAGCGCGGATTTGAATATTTGGGGGAAGCTCAAGAGGCGGCGAAGGCTCTCAATGATCAGGATAGATTGGGGGAAGTGCTCACTTGGATGACGGCCCACTGGAATCTCGAGGGTAACTCAGAACAGGCGGTGATCACCGGCAAACAAGCTCTCAAATACACGGTAGGGCAGAAAAATTTCAAAGCAAACGTTGTGGCTCACAATTGGTTGGGCGTCGCATACCATAACTTAGGCCAGTTTGAACCGTCGATTAACGAGCTTGAGGCGGCACTTTCGTTGATACCAGAGGATCAGAAATATTCGTTTTTTGGGACTAACGGAATAGTTTCGGTGAACTGTAAGGGCTGGTTGATCCGTAGCCTGGCACAGATCGGGAACTTTAGCGAAACCCGTCAGTATGGAGACGAGGCGGTTCAAACGGCAACGGAACGCGACTATCCCTTAAGTATAGTCTTTGCTTATTATGCAATCGGGGTAGTCGCTTTAATCAAGGGTGAGTTCGATCAAGCTATCACCGCCCTCGAGCGCAGTCTAAGCGTATGTGAAGCGGTAGAAATTCCGGTTCAACGACCGTTGGTCGTCTCCTGCTTAGCGGCTGCTTATGCATTCGTCGGTCGCTTCGACGAGGCGCTTGGGCTTTTACAACGCACCACGGATCGCAACGCGTGGCTGACAGGAGCGGGAAGCCGTCAATTACCTTTCGGCAAGGCGATGCGTATGGTGTGGGAGGTCGAGGCCTTTATGTTAACAGATCAGCGTTGTGAAGCGGAGGCCCTTGCTCGCACAGTTCTCGGGGTGTCCCGAGAGAGTAAAGACAGAGGAAGCGAGGCATGGCTACGTTGCCTATTAGGAGATCTTCTGGCTCGGGCAAGCTCGATGCAAGCTGAGGACAGCTACAGGGAGGCTTTAGCCCTGGCTCAGGATCTCGGGATGCGTCCTTTGCAAGCCCATTGCTATTTCGGGCTTGGACAGGTTCATGCCCAGTGTGGAAAAGCCCCTTTGGCGCAATCCGAGTTGCACGCGGCGACCGAACTCTATCGAACCATGTCCATGTCTTTCTGGGTTGCGAAGGCGGAGATCGCCTTAGCCGCGGTCTGCTGACTTCATTGGCGGTGGAAAGCGTGGTAGGGGTCACTAGCGTCAATCCTGGCAACCGTTTCGTCGAGTTTTCGAAAGAAGAAATCGAGCAATCTATTGCCGAGCGATTCGAGAAACAGGTACGGATGAATCCGGGTCGTATCGCGATAAAAACCAGCCATTTTCAGCTCACCTACGATGATCTCAACAAGTCAGCTAATCGCTTGGCTCGGGTTCTACTGCAGCAATGCCGAGATGATCGACCCGTTGCCATCTTGTTGGAGCATAGTGCGCCGGCGGTGGTCGCGATATTCGGCGCACTAAAGGCTGCCAAGATTTTTATACTTCTCGACCCCGCCCTCCCAAAAGTGAGAATCGACCAGATTCTGAATGACTCTGGGTCCAATTTGATCGTAATGAACGATCAAAGTCTCGCGACTTCCTTGGAATTGCTCGATCGTAGCCGAAGCGTCGTCAATGTAGATCGCTGCGACACTTATTTGAATACCGACAATGTAGAACTGAAAGTCTCTCCGGATAGCATTGATTATATTCTCTATACCTCCGGCTCGACCGGAAAGCCCAAAGGTGTCATTCGAACCCACCGCAACGACCTTCACAACATTCGGAATCGTACTAATAGTTTTTGCATCAGTGACGATGATCGAATCACGCTGCTCGGCTCATACAGTACCGGGCAGGGCATGGCGGATATTTACTCCGCGCTACTAAACGGAGCGACGTTATTCCCGCGCAATCTAAAAGTAGAAGGGTTCCATGGCCTGGCGGATTGGCTCACCAAGGAACGGATTACGGTCTATCATTCTGCGGCGACGTTGTTTCGCCACTTTGTGGGTGAATTGAGTAACGACGTTACATTCCCGGAACTACGCATCGTGAATCTAGGCGGCGAACCAGTGTCTTGGAAGGATGTCGAATTGTACAAGAAGCATTTCGCCGAAAATTGTGTTCTCGTGAACGAGATTTCTTGTTCGGAAGTGAGTACGTTTGGTCAATTCCTAGTGAACAAACAGACTGAAATCAGTGTGGCCGTTCCCGTTGGCTATCCAGTTGAAGACAAGGAGGTCCTTATTCTGGACGAGCAGGATGATCCTTTGATGCCCGGGAACATTGGTGAGATCGCAATCTGCAGTCAATTTCTGTCACCCGGTTATTGGAACCAGCCCGATCTCACAGAGCTGGCGTTCGCCTCCGAGCCGGAATCACAATCACGTCGAATCTACCGAACCGGGGATTTGGGTCGAAAGTCAACCGACGGTTGTCTCGAGTATTTGGGACGGAAAGATACACGAGTAAAAATTCGTGGGTATCGAGTAGAGTGCTACGAAATCGAGTTGGCGCTGCTACAAAATCCCGCTGTGGATCAGGTGTTCGTTACCCATCGACAAGACTCGCGAGAGGAAACTTACCTCGTTGCTTACATCGCAAGTGACAGGAAAGCGACGCTAACCGTGAGAGAGCTGAAAGCCGGTCTGGTCGAACGTTTGCCAGAGTATATGGTGCCAGCCGCTTTCGTCCTCATCGATACTTTGCCGCTTACGCCAGCTGGCAAGATCGACCGCCGTGCCCTTCCCGAACCGAGCACAATTAGGCCGCCCCTCGATGTTCCATTTGTCGCTCCTAGAAGTCCTGTGGAGGAGTCTGTCGCCGCGCTTTGTTCGGAAATTCTGGGCACAAGCGTCATCGGCGTCTACGACAACCTGTTCGATTTGGGCGGCAACTCGTTATCCGCGATGCAATGCGTTGCTCGGGTCATGAAGACGTTCCGGGTCACCGTGCCATTAAAGCTATTCTATGAATCGCCGACGATCGCGAGTTTGAGTGACAGCATTGTGGCCAACCGTGGGTCTGCGGGAGGCTCAGAAGAATCAGGGGTTTCCCAAACTCCGCGAGATTGTCCTCTGCCGCTGTCATACTCTCAAGAGCGTCTTTGGTTCATGGAGCAATGGGATCCGGGCAGGGCGACTTACAATCTCTACCAGGCATATCGTCTCGGGGGTCGGCTCGATGTGCGGGCGATGGAGAAAAGTCTCAACACAGTGATCGAGCGGCATGAAATCTTGCGCACATCGTTCGTTGCTGATGAGGACAGGCCGTTTCAAATCATTGAATCAGGTATAGGGTTGCCTTTGGCAACCCTTGATTTACGGCGATTGCCGGAAACAGAGAGAAATGCGGCAAGCTTGCGGTTGGCGCAGGAAGAGGCGCAGCGATCTTTCGATTTAGCCCAAGTTCCGTTGCTAAGAGCGCTGTTAATTCAAATGGCTGACGAAGAATATCTCTTGGTGCTTACGGTCCACCAAATCGTGTGTGACGGCTGGTCCATGCGGATTTTACTCTCTGAGTTTTGGACCGCATACGAAGCCATTAGTCGTGATCGATCACCGTCTCTTCCAACTCTTTCCTTTCAGTACGCGGATTTCGCGATTTGGCAGCGTCAACTATTGAGTGAAGAACGGATTAAGCCACAACTGTCGTTCTGGAAGGAAACACTGTGCGGCACCTTACCTGTGCTCGCGCTTCCCACTGATCATTGCCGGCCCGCCCTGCAGAGCTTTCGGGGCTCCCGGATATTCTTTGCAATACCCAAGTCTCTTACGGAAGCTCTCAACGAGCTAAGCCGTCAGGAAGGTGTGACTCTGTTCATGACTTTGATGGCAGCGTTCAAGACCTTACTCTACCGGTATACTGGTCAAGAGGACTTAGTTGTCGGCTTTCCTATCTCGGACCGCCACTGGGGCGAGGCAACTGGCTCGGTTGGAGTTTTCGTCAATACGTTGGTGGCGCGTACCAATCCTTCAGGGGAACTGCCTTATAGGGAGTTCCTACGTAAAGTGCGGGACAGGTGTCTCAGCGCATATGCCCATCAGGATGCCCCGTTTGAAAAGTTGGTAGAGTCTTTGCGGCCGTTGCGCGACTTGAGTCGCAACCCGGTGTTTCAAGCGTTGTTTACCTTCCAAAATATGTCGCTTCCTTATCCCGTGCCGCCAGAACTCCGCTCGACACCGATGGGCATTGATAACGGCACGTCCAAGGTTGATCTCACGTTGTCTCTGGCGGAGCGGGATAGCCAGCTATCCGGATTCTTCGAGTATTGCACTGATTTGTTTGTCCGTACGACCATCGAAAGGATGGCAGATCAGTTCCAAAGGTTACTTGAAGGCATCGTGGCGGATCGCAATCGACCCTTAGCGAAATTGCCTTTTCTTTCCGATCGTGAGCGCCACCAGCTGTTAGTCGAATGGAATGAAACTAGGGCGGAATATTCCAACGGCTCATATATTCACGAGCTGTTTGAAACTCAAGTGGCAAAGACTCCGGATGCGATTGCAGTCGAAGACGAAGAAAAAGCATTAACGTATCTCGAGCTCAGCGGCCGAGCGAATCAGCTCGCCCACTATTTGCGGAAACTCGGGGCTGGCCCGGGATCGCTGGTGGGAATTTGTCTGCAGCGATCTGTGGAAATGGTCGTCGGGCTGTTGGGAATTCTCAAAGCCGGTGGCGCCTATGTACCCTTGGACCCGACGTATCCAGGAGAACGACTAGCCTTCATCCTACAGGATGCTCGGGTGAAGGTCCTCCTCAGCCAGCAAGGTCTAATTGAGGTTGACGGCGCTTCTCGATTCTCGATGCTCGATCTTCCATTAAGGGTAGTCTGTCTGGACAGTGACTGGGCGGAGGTTGCGCGGCAGAGTGATAAAAATCCGCTGAATCACGTCCGCTCCGGTCATCTGGCATACGTGATTTACACCTCAGGCTCCACCGGAACTCCGAAAGGTGTGGGTGGGCTTCATCGAGGCGCGGTAAATCGCTTCGCTTGGATGTGGAAGGTCTACCCGTTCCAACCGAATGAAAAAAGCTGCGTGAAGACGTCCTTGAGTTTCGTTGACTCAGTTTGGGAAGTATTCGGCCCTTTGCTTCAAGGAGTTCCGCTGGTCCTCATTCCCGACGACGTACTAAGAGATCCTCAACGCTTGGTTGGTACTCTCAGAGATCGTCATGTCACCCGAATCGGTTTAGTTCCCTCGTTGCTTAAAATTCTGCTCGATACTTTTCCTGTTTTGCAAGATCACGTGCCTGAACTGCAGCTATGGTGCTGTAGCGGCGAAGTTCTTTCAAAGGAAGTCGTTGAAGGGTTTCAGAAGAGCCTGCCGGATGCCACCCTCCTGAATTTGTACGGCTCAACCGAAGTATCGGCTGATGTTACCTGCTATGAAGTGCGACCGGCGAACTCGAACCGCGCCGTTCCCATCGGTCGGCCGGTGGCCAATACCCAGATTTATATACTTGATGCTGATCTGCAGCCTCTGCCCATCGGTATCCCGGGCGAGCTTTACGTCGGCGGCGAGGGAGTGGCACGAGGTTATGTGAGCCAGGCTGAACTGACGGCTGAAAAGTTTGTTGCGAATCCATTCAGTGCAGAACCAGGATCACGTCTCTATCGCACCGGTGATCGTGCACGGTATCTTCCGGACGGAAACATTGAGTTTCTTGGTCGTATCGATAACCAAGTGAAGATCCGCGGTTGTCGAATCGAACTGGAGGAGGTCGAATCCGCTTTAAATCAACACCCCGCGGTGAAAGGCGCCGTGGTAGTGCTTCGTGAGCGCGATCCGTTTGGTGACAGGGACTTGGTCGCTTACTTTGTGCCGCGGCAGGATTCAAGTCCATCTGTGATCGATCTCCGAGGGTTTCTACGTGAGAAAGTTCCTGAATACATGATACCGGCCATTTTTATTGCGATCGACGCCTTACCTTTGTCTCCTAACGGTAAAGTCGATCGATCTCAACTATCCCCCCCGGACGATGCTCGGCCCAATGTAGAAAACCCTTTCGTGGAGCCGCGCACGGAGATCGAAGAGTTGGTGGCGCAGGTGTGGAAAGCGGTGCTCAAGCTCGAGAAAGTCGGAGTTTATGACAACTTCTTTGAGCTGGGTGGACATTCGTTGTTAGCCACCCAGGTCGTCTCTCGTCTTCGCAAGAACTTGAATATTGACCTTCCGCTGCGGAAACTATTTGAACTGCCTTGCATCGCAGCGTTGGCGAGCTTTATTGATACGATTTTTCAGGATCACAACAGCGCGAAAGTTCCGCCTGTTTTTCCTGTCTCTCGGGATCAGGTAATCCCCCTGTCCTTTTCACAGCAACGGCTCTGGTTTCTTCATGAGCTTTATCCCACAATGACTGCTTACAATATATCAGCTGTATTTCGCGTAGAAGGGCCGCTCAATGTTATGGTTTTGGAAAAGGCTCTCAACGAAATCGTAGCCCGGCACGAGATCCTAAGAACAACCTTTCCGCTCCTAGCGGGAACTCCCGTTCAGAATATCTTGCCTAACTTAAAACTGCTTGTAGACATCGTTGATCTTAGCAACTTGCCTGAAGAAGCGAGGGAAAGGAGATTTCGAGAGGCATCATTGGAAGAAGCGCGTCATCCTTTTGATCTTCGTAACGGTCCCCTTTTGCGAGCGAGGATCCTGCGATTCAGCGATCAAGTTCATTTCCTGCTTCTTAGTCTTGATCACTCTGTCTTAGATGGATGGTCCATAGGTATCCTGTTCAAGGAACTGGCGACGTTGTATGAGGCGTTTTCCGAGACTGATAGATCTCCGTTGTCGTCACTATCGATTCAGTACGCCGACTATGCTGCATGGCAACGGGAGTTTCTCCAAGGAGGAGTGTTAGAATCCCAACTCGATTATTGGAGGCAACAACTGGGTGACAAGTTACCAGTCCTTGACTTACCTACTGACTGTCCAAGGCCAGCGGTCCAGACGTTCAAAGGAGCGCGAAAGAGCTTCGCCATTACGAAGCAACTCACCGAGGCGCTCAAAACATTGAGTCGTCGCGAGGGAGTGACCCTGTTCATGACTGTGTTGGCGGCTTTCCAGATTTTACTGTCTCGCTACACGGGGCAAGAAGACGTCGTCATCGGTTCGACGGTCGCTGGTCGGAATCGGCCTGAGATTGAAGGGCTCATCGGGTTCTTTGTCAATGCGTTAGTACTTCGCGTCGATCTTTCAGGGAATCCGACGTTTGCGGAATTGTTGGAGCGAGTACGGGAAGTCTGCCTGGGTGCTTACACTCATCAGGATCTCCCATTTGAAAAAATCGTCGAGTCAATCGACCCAGATCGCGATCTTAGCCGCAACCCGTTGTTCCAAGTCATGTTCAATATGGTTGATATTTCTGAGCATGTTCTTCGGCTGAGTGGTTGTGAAGTAAAACGGGAGTCGTTTGTTGATCCGGAAGCTAAGTTTGACATCACCCTCTACACTCCGGAGAAAGATGGGGCCATTGAACTGGCAATGGTTTACAATACCGATCTTTTCTTGGATGGCAGAATAGCCGCCATGCTGGAGCAGTTCCACTACCTACTTTGCCAAATCGCAGAGAGACCAGAAGAGAGAATCGCCGTGTATAGTCTCGCCCCTCTGTCGACCCGAGCGCTCCTGCCGGATCCGACTGAACCGCTTGACGACACTTGGCAGGGGGCGATCCATTCGTTGTTTTCCAAGCAGGCTGAACGCCGACCCGATTGGCTAGCGGTTGTCGCTCCCAACGACGCTTGGACGTACCGGGAGCTTGATGACTGCAGCAATCAGCTTGCGAACTATCTTATAGTTGCCGGAATTCAGCCGAAAGACGTCGTCGCGATCTACGCCCATCGCAGTTGCCCTCTCGTGCTCAGCTTGCTCGGCGTTCTCAAGGCAGGCGCGGCTTTCGTTATACTGGACCCAGCTTATCCGTCCGCGCGCTTAGTCGACTACGTTCGCGTCGTGCAACCCAAAGCATGGATTCAAATGGAGGCGGCTGGCCATTTAACCGAAGAACTCGCTGGCTTCATTGCGGGCCTCAAGATTTCTTCCGTTACCCTCCCACGCAAGAAACAAGAAATTGCTGATTTTCTGAAGCAGTATCCTGATCACGAAACAGCCGTTCCGGTTAATGCCGATGATGCTGCTTACGTTGCCTTTACTTCCGGTTCGACAGGACAGCCTAAGGGTGTCCTATGCCGGCATGGGCCGATTACTCATTTCCTGCCGTGGCAGGAAGAAGAGTTCGACTTTAGATCAACGGATCGTTTCAGCCTGCTCTCCGGGCTTGCGTATAATCACTTACACCGCGATGTCTTCACGGCCTTGGCGCTAGGCGCAACACTGCATGTACCAGCCCCTGAGATTATCAAGTCCGCTGATTTACTCATGCAGTGGCTTGAACAAAACGAGATCACGGTGCTACATCTCACTCCCGCTTTAGGTCGACTATTGGGAGCAACAAGGGACAACACTCTACTATCCGTCCGCCGCATTTTTTTTGGGGGTGATGTTCTGACAAGAGGGGACGTTACTTTGACGCGCGAGCTTGCGCCCAATGCAAAGATCGTTGGCTTTTACGGAGCTACGGAAACGCAACGCGCGGTGGGCTACTACGAAGTTCCCGAAGACACATCAACTAGTAATCAGGCGTCAACTCATCCCGTTCCTCTGGGTCGTGGCATCAAAGACGTTCAACTATTGTTACTAAACAAGAACGGGCAGTTGGCAGGAGTCGGGGAGGTCGCAGAGCTTTACGTGCGCAGTCCTCATTTGGCTGAATGTTACATCGGCGACGAAAAACTTACTGCGGAGATGTTTGCAACCAATCCGTTTACGAATGATCCAGAAGACCGGCTATATAGAACCGGTGAGCTGGGCAGATATTTACCCGATGGAAACGTCGAATGGGGTGGGAGAAAGGACCGTCGAGTCAGTATCAGGGGCTTCCGCGTGGAGTTGGCTGAGGTCGAATCCGTCCTGAGTCAACACCCGGCTGTAAAGGACACAGCCGTTGTTTCAAAAGAGTTCCTCCTCGAGGGATCTTCTCCAATCTTGACCCATGACTTGCGTCTAATAGCGTATGTCGTGCCCGAATTGGATCAACCGCTTTCGATCGGCGGATTACGCTCCTTCTTGAGTTTGAGACTTCCGGACTACATGGTGCCTTCCGATTTCTTGATCTTGGGCAGGCTGCCGCTTACTCCCAACGGCAAGGTCGACTATGAGGCGCTCCCCCCTGCGGAGCTGTCTTTAACAGTGCAAACAGCCTCGTTCGTCGCGCCGCGCAACGACTTCGAAGCGAAACTATGCGAACTCTTCTCCCAAGTCCTCGGGATAGAAAGGGTTGGCGTAAACGACAATTTCTTCCGTCTCGGTGGCCATTCGTTGCTTGCCGCTCAGGTCGCCACCCGAGTCAAGGAAACCTTTGGAGTTGCGTTGGAGTTGCGTAGTTTCTTGGAAACACCCACGGTGGCGAGCCTGGCCAGCCAAGTTGAGTTGCTTTCGCAGACTCGGGAAGTAGCAAATGACGCACAGAGCAAAGAGCGAGAGGAGATCGAGTTATAAGTATCGCTGAATTTGTTTCCCATCTTTATAACTTGGACGTTCAGCTATCCGCTGAGGGCCAACGGCTGCGTATTAACGCGCCCAAAGGCGTTCTCACCGCGCCTCTTCGCGATCAGATAGCGAAGCGCAAAGCGGAAATCCTCGATCTTCTCCACAATGGCGAAACGGCTTTCCGTCTCGCGCCGCTGCCGATTCGCCGCAGGGCGAAGGATGAAGCATCGCCTTTATCATTCGCGCAAGAAAGGCTCTGGTTTTTGGAGCAACTTGAGCCAGGCAGCTCCGCATACAATATCTGCCGGGCGGCTCGCTTAACTGGAACTTTGAACGTTGAGGCTTTGCAATCAAGTCTCGACGAGATGGTACGCCGCCATGAGGTGTTGAGGGTCACATTTGATGTTGTCGATGGCCGACCGGTCCAGGTCATCGTGCCAGAACAAAAGTTGTCCATGTCGCTGATCGAACTTCAACAATCCACTAGTGACCGCGACGTAGAGGCTCGCCGTCTTATTACCGATGAAGCGTGGCGCCCCTTCGATTTGTCTGCTGGGCCATTGCTAAGGACGAAGCTGCTTCGGCTGGGCGTTGGCGATCATATTCTGATTCTAACCACCCATCATATCGTATCGGATGCATGGTCGATGGGGATTCTTAACCGGGAACTTTGGACCCTTTACGACACTTATGCGAACGGAAGACCTTACCCTTTAAAAGACCTGGCCGTCCAGTATGTAGACTATGCGGTCTGGCAGCGTGAGTGGCTGCAAGGCGAAGTTTTGGAGCGCTCGCTGTCGTACTGGAAGCAGCAGCTCGCGATTGACTTACCGGTTCTTAGTCTTCCCACCAACTTTCCCCGGCCGCCCATTCAGAGCTTTCGAGGGGCGAGGCAACGGGTGGCGCTACCAGAATCCCTGACCACAGCGCTCAACGAATTAAGCCAGCGCGAAGGAGTCACCCTATTTATGACGTTGCTGGCCGCGTTTCAGACTTTACTCTACCGCTATACGGGACAGGAGGATATTGTCATCGGAGCTCCGGTCGCTAATCGCGCTCGGATCGAGGTTGAAGAATTGATTGGGTTTTTTGTCAACACATTAGTTTTACGCACAGACCTTTCCGGCAAGCCAACTTTCAGAGAGCTTCTATTGCGTGTGCGTGACGTTTGCTTTGGTGCCTACGCGAATCAAGATCTGCCGTTTGAGAAGCTCGTGGAGGAACTGAAGCCAGAACGGGATTTAAGCCGTAACCCGCTGTTCCAGGTAATGTTTCTTCTGCAGAATGCTCCCAGTCATATGCCAAAACTTGCGGAGCTCACCATCGGTCGAATTGGCGTTGATACCGGAACCTCCAAGTTTGATCTAACTTTGGGACTTGCGGAACGTGACGACAAACTCGTTGGATTCTTCGAGTACAACACGGACTTGTTCGATCACTCGACGATCGAGCGGATGATTGCCCACTTCGAAACATTGCTGGAAGGCATTGTTGTGAACCCCGATCGAACCCTCTCTACCTTGCCGATTCTCACCGAAGCTGAGCGCCATCAGCTTCTTGTCGCGTGGAATGACACAGCGGTCGATTACCCCAAAGATTCCTGTATGCACGAGCTATTTGAAGCCCAGGTGGAGAAGACACCTGAGGCCATCGCGGTAGAGGTAGGAGGGAAGTGTCTTACCTACCGGGAGCTGAATGGTCGCGCAAATCAGGTAGCGCGTTACTTACAAGGACTCGGAGTTGGTGCGGAGAAATTGGTTGGGATCTGCGTTGAGCGGTCTTTGGAAATGGTGGTGGGTTTGTTGGGGATATTAAAGGCGGGCGGGGCGTATGTGCCATTGGATCCTGCGTATCCGAGAGAACGGCTAGCCTTCATGTTGGAGGACGCCCAGGTCTCGGTGTTGCTGACGCAGGAATGGCTTGCGGCTCGGTTTATTGAAGATGGAAGATCGAAGATACAAGATAGCGATCCTCCATCCTCAATCCTCGATCGTCCATTGGTATGTCTGGGTCGGGACTGGGATAAGATAGCAGAGCAGAGTGACGGGAATTTTGACAGCGGAGTGACCGCGGATAACCTCGCCTACGTTATCTACACTTCAGGTTCCACAGGACAACCGAAAGGCGTGGCCATTGAGCATCGAAACACCGTTGCTCTTTTGCATTGGGCCGAGAGCGTTTTTGAAGATAACGAACTAGCGGGGGTACTGGCCGCAACATCAATATGCTTTGATCTTTCTGTCTTCGAGATTTTTGTCCCGCTAAGTTTTGGCGGAAAAGTGATTATGGTAGAAAACGCGCTCCGCTTCTCTGATCACCCCCGAAGAACAGAAGTCACGCTTGTCAACACCGTGCCTTCCGTAATGAACGCCTTGTTGGCGGCGGGACCGTTACCCGACTCAGTCCGCGTGGTCAATCTGGCGGGCGAGCCTCTGTCAACCGAGCTAGTCGACAAGATCTACGAACAAGGTACCGTCCGCAAAGTTTATGATCTCTATGGACCCTCTGAGTCCACGACCTATTCAACCTTCGCATTGAGAGACCCCAAGGGTTTCGCGACGATTGGTCGGCCTATTGCCAACACAGAGGCATATATTATGGATGCCCGCTTGCAACCGGTTCCCGTCGGGGTGCCCGGCGAGATTTTCATCGGTGGTGCCGGATTAGCGCGTGGGTATCTGAATCGTCCTGAACTCACCGCTGAGAGATTCATCCCCAATCCTTTCAGCGATGATGGCGGGGACCGCCTATATCGAACCGGTGATCGTGGCCGTTACCGGTCCGACGGCAACATCGAATTTCTTGGGCGCAGTGACAACCAGGTCAAGATACGGGGCTGCCGCATCGAACTCGGCGAAATCGAAACGACGCTGAATCAACACCCGGAGGTCAAAGAGTCCGTAGTTGTGGCTCGTGATCGCGACCCGCTGTCAGAGAACAATCTCGTCGCCTACTTTCTACCACGTCATGATCTGATTCCTTCCACTCGTGAGCTAAGAAGCCATCTCAAAGCGAAGTTGCCGGATTACATGCTGCCGTCAATCTTTGTGCCAAAGGATGTCTTGCCGTTGACCGCTAACGGTAAAATCGACCGGCATGCGCTCGCGCTAGCGGATCAATTGCCCCCGACTCTTCCGTCTGAGTTCGTGGAGCCGAGCACGGAGATGGAAGAATTAGTTGCACGGGTGTGGCGCCAGGTTTTGAGTCGGGATCGAATCGGTATTTACGATAATTTTTTCGAACTCGGTGGGCATTCGCTTGTGGCCACAGAAATTGTCGCCAGATTGCGGGAAATTTTTCACAAGGACATTCACCTGCGATTGCTCTTCGACGCTCCTACGATAGCTGAGTTGGCTATCGAATTGGAGCGGATTATCCGTGCAGGGCATGGCCCGGAGCTGCCACCCATCATGGCGATGCCACGGGGGCAGCCCTTACCCCTTTCTCTGAATCAAGAGCACTTGTGGATTCTCGATAAGATGATTCCGGGTACGCATTTGTTCAACATGCCGTACGTGTACCGGATAAGCGGCGAGTGCAACGTTGCGGCGCTAGAAATGGCACTGCAAGAGATTGTCCGAAGACACGAGGTGTTGCGGACTGTTTTCCGTGAAGTCAATGGTAAACCTGTGCAGATTGTCAGAACCTCCCCCCACTTTGAGGTATCGTATGCTGACCTGCGGGGTGATTGTCCTGATGATGTATCGGTGGAGGCCGCACGTAGAGTGTCAGAAGAACGGCACAATTCCTTCGACCTCGCTTCGGGACCCTTGTTGAGAGTCAGTTTGTTGCGCCTGACGGGTGCTGACTATCTCTTGCTAGTTACGCTGCATCACATCGTCGGCGATCATTGGTCGATGCAAGTTTTTCGTCGGGAATTAGCTGTGCTGTACGGATCCTATTCCGAGGCTCATCCATCGCCTTTAGTCGAACCGGCTATTCAATTCGGCGATTACGCGGTCTGGGAGCGGGATCTAATCGATTACGGTTTATTCGAGCAACAATTGAACTACTGGAAATCAAACCTGGCGCCGCCGCTACCAGAGTTGGTTCTTTTGAACAGGCCCGGGGGCATCAATAATGGCATTTCAACTACATCCAAACACTTCGAATTGAATGGGACAGATTTTCAAGCGTTAAAGACGACCGCTCAGAATCAGAATCGCACGGTGTTCATTTATTTTATGTCTGCTCTGGCCGTATGGTTGCACTATCTTAGCGGCGAAGAAGATATTCGAATAGTGACGCTCCTCGCGAATCGCAATAGTCTAGGATCTCATCGGGCGATGGGCCCGTTTGCCAACAAAGTGATACTTAGACTGCGGGTTAATCGTGAGTTTAAGGTCGAAGAGCTACTAGCGCAGATGGGAAACGTGATGTTTGCGGCTCACAGAAATCAGGAGTTACCGTTTGAGTTGTTAACCCGAGTGCTGGAGACGCAGAGTGGTATCAAGCGGGAAACGCTCTCGAACGTCCTTGCCCTTTACAACCGGACACATGTTGATGCGTCCGGCCATCGTGGTCTCTATCTTGCTCCAATAAACTTCCAAGAGTTGGCAATGCAGTCCGAGCCCCTGGCAACATCGTATGTTTTGACTTTCAGAGTGAGTGAATCGTCAACGCGGTTGACAGGGACTGTAAACTACGAGTATCAACACAATGACTACCGTGTCGGAGTGAACGCGACGCCTGTCCTTATGAGTATTTTGATGTCGATGGTGTCGGCGCCGGAGCACGGAGTCATTGGCCGTTTGCTCGAAGATTTCAACTGGAAAGTGACCTCTGACTAGCGCCCGGTGTCTGATTAGAGAAATTTTCTGGCTGACTCGATTGGTCGAGTCCTAACAACAAGTAAAGGAGGATCTTATGAGCACGGCTACTACAAGCAAAGAGATCTGGTCTCCCGAGAAGAGATCGGCGGTAATGAAATTCCGTTTTGACGACGGCAGTTTCCATGAGCAGAGGGTCGTTTTTCAGAATTTGGAACCGGAGAAAAAGGACGATCGTGTTTTTTCGTTGTACTATTTTGTTAAAGATCAGACATATGACCCGGACGCCAAGCCCGAGAATAAGCCCACCATTCTGTTTGTCGCGGGCGGCCCTGGACAACTGATTCTACCGGACACAGAGAATTTCGTGGATATGCACGGCTATAGGGTAGTGTATTTTCATGTTCGCGGAAGTGGTTTCAGTCAAATTCCCGATAGTCGTGTATACGATAAGTTTCTGACAACGTCTTACATCGTAAAGGATATAGAAAAGATTCGCGCCGATCTGCACGTTGCTCAATGGAAGGCTGTTATTGGGCATAGTTACGGCGCTGTAGTTGCCCACGAGTACGCTCGTAACCATGGAGAGCATGTGGAAAAGGTTGTTTTATCGGCTCCAATCGTGCCGGCGAGCTTATCCCGTCCGGAGGTAAGCCCAAAGAAAAAGTTTGCCACAGGAATCCCGGCGGGACAGACTTTTGAAACCCTTTCTAGAATTTACAATAGGAAAGACTTTGGGTTTCTCGACAACGATAGCATCGTCAGATTCGTAGCCGATCGTGACGTGAGAAAATACTTGGTTGACGCAGTTAGGGCTCTCGCTGCAAGCGTCAAAGGCCAACAGCTGAGCTTAACTTCCGTTATCAATAATTACTCGGACTTGCAGCAAGTTCTCACTGGAGATTTAGACTACGGAGCTGCATTTTTCGGAGCGCTACGCCGCTTGGGCCACGTGGGTTGGCTTGCTCTGGATATACCCTATGCAAGACCTTTAAGAACTCCTAAGGTCGATGATACACAAGTGGAATGCGGATTGGTGATTGCTAAAGCAATATTATTAAAAAAGTTCAAGTTTAGTCTTGAATCGATCCTGAACGACCAGCGTCTTAAGGACAAACTAACTGACGGTGAAAACCTTTTGACCCAGCAGAGTAGCCTCCGAACGGACCGATCTTACTACCTTATTTCGTATAATGACGGACTTTACGGCAGGTTTCGAGAGAATCATATAAAGAAAGGTATATTAGCGACGGACCCGTCAATTCCGGCATTCGGGCCACAACCGAAAGAGGCCGAGCCGTGGAATAACGAGGGAGAGGACTGGACACATGGGACTCCAACTCTCATCCTCAAGGGCAGCGCCGATCCGGTAACCGAGCAGGGCGAAGCGGAGTATTATTTCAATGAGGCCTTGACCGGTGAGCGTGTCCTTGTCGAATTTCTCGGGGTCGGTCATTCAATGGCGCTCCCCGATGTGCGCGTTTCGGACCCGGAATATTCGAAGAATCCAGATCTTTTGAAGGCGAACGTAGGTATAAAGGGTTCCAAGGAGACTAAGTTCTTGTCCACCAGAGATAAATTGATTGATGCCTTTTTGCACGATACGGTAAAGGAGTTCGAAGGGTCAGATATCCTAGCCAGTCTCAAACGAGCTTTTGAACATTGCATGCGGGATCAGACTAAGAGCGAAATATTGGTATCAGGAGTTAACCTCAGACCACTTACTGTGACATCGAAGGCGTCTAATTTGGCAGTAGAGAATCGGCCTGATTACCAATCTGGCCGAAAAGCTAGACTGAAAACCGAACCCGTTGCATAAAAAGACGGACGTTTACGCGTCGGAGAAGGTATCGTTTATCGTTTACCCAACAACCAAGAATGGAGGGATCTATGGGCACCGCATTGGAATCGACAGAAGACCGTGACGAAAGAGAAGCAATTCACAGAATGATTCACGAAGTCAACGACGATGCAAGGAAAGATTTAGACCTGGCGATACGAGAAGCGATCAAAAGGGTCATTTTCGAGGGACAAGAGATGGCCCCCATCCGCAACACGGTTAAGGCTGCAATTGCGAAAGAAGTCAAAGCAGAAGTGCTCGAGAAGTATTTACGTTGGAGAGATGAAGATAAGAAAGATCCTAAAAAGTGGCCATTCAAGTAGCGTGCTCTTTAACGAAACTTGCTCTTGAGCTTCTCAATCAACCGCCGTGTGCTCAAGCCCAGGGCCTGAGCCGCTTTCTGTTTGTCGCCGCCCCCCTTGCCCTCCCTAGAGCGCCGCTTTGATGAGCCGGCGCTCTAGCGCTTCGACGGCGGCTGCGAGGGACTATCCGGAAGTCGGTAATTCTTTCGCGGGTGGTCTTAAGTAGGGTTGTCATCGAGGGCCTTGAGGTGATTTCGGGGTTAGCGACCTAGCCGGACTGACGCGACCAGGCGTCTTCGTCACTTTAGTTGCTGCCGTCTCGCGGTCATAACTCTCGCGGGAACAGGTCTATCGAATCGCGCGTAGCCCACCCACCAAAGCACTGACAACAGACGTATCCTAGCGACAACGAAGTTGATGCTCCTAGTAGCTTGCTAGTGGCTAATCTTCAACCTCAAGGCGTCTCGCGGCACGCTGCACTCACGATCTCAACTCAAGCTTCTTATTAGTTACAGGGAAACAGAGCCTTTTGGTTTGTAACTCGCCGTTACCACGCGATGAGGTCGCAGAGTTTCGCCTTGGCATGCTGCATGCTCTAGCATTGGGCAGGGAGTGAAAAAACTAGAAAAGAAAGGAGGTGAGTAAAATGAAAAAGACCATTTCACTACTGTCCACCTTGTTGCTGTCTTCTACGCTTTTCTGGAGCGTGCCTGCAGTGGGCGCGAATGAGCTCGTCGAGACGGAAGTCGTCGAGTTTGCCGGCTACTGCCACATGAAGTTTCCGCCGATGATCGAAGCGACTTTGTCTTGGGATCGGCCCGAGCTGGATGCGGATGCTGGGAGGATCATCGACTTCTACGGCCCCTGCGATTACGATCCGACGGGCGTGGCTGAGATCCGGGCGCAGCGAAGTCTATTGCTGCGGGATCTTCATGGAGACGGCTCCAGTGACTAGCGGCAAACAGGCGGAAATGCATGCACCGAGGGAGAAGACTTTCCTCCCTCGGTGCGCAGTGAAGATGCGAGCTGATTGGCGGGCATGATCATGAAACCCGGAGATGTGCCGGCAACCACAAGACCGATTGGTTCACAAAGCGGAGTGAATTCGTGAGGACTAAGAAAATAGCCGGCAGTCTCACCCGATCCCCAACCTCTTCAATTTTTTAATCAACCCCTGGCGGCTCAGACCCAACCCTTGGGCGGCTTTTTGTTTGTTGCCACCGCTTGCTCGCAACGCCTCTTCGATGAGCCGGCGCTCTAGGACTTCGATGGCGGCCGGCAGGGATGATCCGGCAGGCGGCAGTTCTTTCGCGGGTTCCTCGGTCTTGGGCAGGGTTGTAATCGACGCATCTAGGTGATCCCGAGTGATTGAGCTCCCGCGAACCGAAGCGACCAGCCGTTTGATCTCGTTTTCCAGCTGCCGCGCGTTGCCCGGCCAGGTGGAGTTTGCCAGCCATTTCATGGCCTCGGGTGCGATGTGTTTGAGCTCTGTGCTCAGAGCTTTGCAGTACTTGGCCAGGAAGTGGTTCGCGAGCACGGGGATATCTTCGGGAACGTCGCGCAGGGACGGCGTCTCAATGTGAATCACCTTCAGGCGATAATATAGATCTTCGCGGAACGTTCGCTCTTTGATGGCGGCTTCCAGGTTTTTATTGGTCGCCGCGATTATGCGCACATCGATGGGGACCGAGCCTCTGCCGCCGACCCGGTCTACTGAGCGTTCCTGGACCACCCGCAGGATCTTGGCTTGGGCCGGCAGGCTCAAATCGCCGATCTCGTCTAAAAATAGGGTTCCGCCGTTGGCTTCTTCAAATTTGCCGATGCGGCGATCGACACCGGTGGCCACTCCCCTTTCGATGCCGAACAATTCCGCTTCCACGAGGTTGTCCGGCAGCGCGGCACAATTGACGGCGACGAAGAATCGCTTGGCCCGGGGGCTGTTGTGATGCAAGGCTTTGGCGACCAATTCTTTCCCGGTGCCGCTCTCACCCTCGATCAAGACATCCACCGCGCAATCGCGAATCTGGTCGATAAGTCGAACGATAGCCTGGGTCCTATGACTCATGCCGACAATGTTCCGCGTGGAAAAGCCGCTGCCGCTCTCGGCGTGGCGGTCGCTTTCCTTATCGGACGGGTAGTCCTGCAGCTGTCTTTCGATCTGAGTGGTGGTGATGGTATCCGAGACGTGAGAGGCCAGGGTCTGGAGCAAATCGGCATCCTCATCGGTGAATAGACCTTGATCTTTATTGATTGCCTCGCCGACGCCGATAATCGCGCCTTGCAGATCCCTGAGAGGCGCCGCCAGCAAAGTTCTGGTGCGATATCCGGTCTGTAGGTCCAACTCTTTATAGAACAGTGGATGCTCGTAGGCATCGGCCACGTTGATGGTCACGCCCGTCATGGCGACGCTGCCGGCGATTCCCAGCCGAGCGTCGAGGCGCATGATCCTTTTCTCCTGGGAGATTATCGACCAAAGCTCGCACTTCTCGCGATCCAGCAAGAAGATGCTTACCCGATCCGCCTTCAGGAGTGCCTTGGTCTCAATGGTAATCAACTCCAGCAGGGAAATGACGTCCCCCACGGAGGTCATGCGTCTGCACTCGTTGAGAATCGAATGCAGTTTTTCCCTGGAGCTGGGGTCGGTTTTAGACAAGGCCGTCTCGGTTGGAAGCTCTGTTTCGCCAGCCATTGGTTCCTCACTAGCATCGGCGGAAAACACTGTCAACGAAAGGGAGATAGCGACAACAAGGTTAACGGCGCCCCAGTGCCGCGATAATCGGATCCATAGGAAATAGGTGAGCATCATTCTTGGCATGCGGTCTGCATTGTAACTTAGCGGGAACTCAAAAATCTTAGCGAGAAAGGAGGTGAGTCAAATGAGAAAGAGCGTATCACTTCTATGCAACCTGCTCTTGTCCTCAGCGCTGTTTTGGGCAGTACCAACTGTGGAGGCCGAAGAGATGATCTCCACCAGGGTTCCCACCGACACCACCGCATATTGTCATCCAAGATTCCCGACCATGCGCGAAGACGGCTTGACAATGGACCAGCCGATTTTTGACCCGCTAAGCGGCGATCTCGTCGATTTCTATGGGCCCTGTGGGTATGACCCGGTAGGGTTCGATGAGGTCCGGGTAGATCGGCGCATGATCCTTCGCGTCAACTTTGATGATGGAGATTGAATGATGAGCAGGACCAGTGGTTAGTTAGGGGAGGGATGGGCTCCTTCCCCTAACGGAAGAGTCTAGCAGGCTGACGATGCGAGCATCCCGCTGGGAGCAGCTACCCCCGGCAAAATCACTGCGAACTTGGACGCAAGCTGATGACTGATCCTGGCCGGTTGTGGCACGAGCCATTTTGGATACGCTACCGTATCCAAAACTATGCTAGGGATGTTGGCCTTTTAGCAGTGACCTCACCTTCCCGCAACAGAATCTTTCGCAGTTGAGCCTTTTTCGCTCCGTTCTTTGTGCTTGGCACCGCCTGTGCACATGGCACTGAGTTGCACATTGCGCGAAGATCTAAACTTGACAGTGTCAAAATATCTGTGGGATAAGCAACGGGTTAGGACAATTTCTCCCACGAAAGTTACTCAAGTCACTTGTGGCAGGCTGATCGCTTAAGTTCGGTCTTTGTATTATTGTAAGTCCGCAATCATCGAAACAACCAAGGAGGTAGGCTTGATGGCGCGCGCGAAGATCCCCGGGGGTGTTACACCGGAGCATTTTTTGGAGATAAACAAATTTCTTGTGCGATTCCTACAAGACGTTAAGGATGTGGCCAAGGGCGCAAAGCCGATGTGGGCCTCTTGCCGTCTCAACGAAAGCCGAGATGACATAAGCCCGGTTTTTATCGGCTGGGTAGAGGACGATAGCCTGAAGGAACGAAGGCTGAAGAGGAACGAACCCCATCCCGGTCTGTTTCGTTTCGGCGACGACCATTACTCTGAGATATTTGAGGACTGCGTGAAACAACCCGGTGTCGTCAAGAAGCGTGACTGGCGACAGGACCTCGATCACCCCGTCAAAGGCCAATGGATGGCCAATGCAAAAAAGATCAGCGTGGGCATGAATGTAATGTACCGGAGATCCATCGGCATCAAGGTCGAAACCTGTGCGGCAGGGACCATCAATGTCGGGTTCGGTGGGGATCCTGGCAAGGTGGACGGGGCGGTAGGTAGAGTTATGAAAAACTGGGCCGGTCCGAATTCTCTGCTGGTGGGGTACCTGCGGGATCATTTCGAGTTGCGCGGCCCGACTGTTTGAGAGCACCAGCGGACTAAAAACGCGGGAACGATGGAGAAAGGCTCCGCCAGCAACTTCGCGCTGAGGTCCGAACCGCTCAGGCGTTCAAGCGACCTCTCCGCCTTGCTCGCTGTTGCCGAGACGGCTACTCAATCCCTCGACATCGAAAAGGTCCTTAACGATACGTTAGACAAGTCGCTGGAAATCCTGGGCTTTGAGGTGGGTTTTGTTCGCGTCCTTGATGCCGATCGAAAATATATGGTGGTGCGCGCCGCCCGCGGTTTGCACTCGCCTGAATTCTTGTCCGGCCTGACGCCGGTCGAATCCGACCGTCTCAATGTTTCGCGCATTGTTTTCGAGACCAAAGAACCCTACGTTTGCGTCGATATCCGCAAGAATCCGCTCTTCAGAACCCGGACCATGGAGCAGGAAGGTGTTGTATCCACCGCAGCCGCTCCGGTGCTGTCCAAGAACCGTGTCTTGGGGATGATTGTGGTCGGCAGTCGCAAGCGGCATGAATTTGCCAAACGAGAGACTCATCTACTCAAGGCTTTCGGCTCCCAACTCGGCGCGGCCTTGGAGAACGCCCAGCTTTACGACGAGGTGGCGAAGGGTAAAGCCTATGTCGAAAGCCTGGTCGAGAACGCGCCGGACGCGATCCTGTGCAGCGACTTGCAAGATCGAATTCAGACGTGGAACCGCGGGGCCGAGGTTCTTTTCGGTTACAGCAAAGAGGAAGCGGTTGGGCAACCGATGTCGATCTTGCTGCCGCCGGAGCGCGCCAACCAGACGGAGGAGATGAGAATCAAAGTCGAGCTTTCCGGCTCATTGCGGGACCTGGAGCTGCGCAGCCGGAGAAAAGACGGCGGCGAGATCTTTCTGTCGCTGTCAGTTTCGCCGATTCGAGACACCGAAGGTCAGATCACGGGTTTATTGAGTGTGGCCAAGGATATCAGCGAAAAGCACCGTTTCCAGCGCAGACTCAAAGATCTGGACAAAATGAAGTCAGACTTTGTGTCCAACGTTTCCCACGAGCTACGAACCCCGCTGACTGCCATCAAGGGTTCCGTGGACAATATGCTGGATGGCATCACCGGAACGTTGAATGAGAAGCAGACCCGCTATCTCGGCCGGATCAAGTCCAATGCGGATCGCTTGGGTCGCCTGATCACCGACCTGTTGGATTTATCGAAGATCGAGGCCGGAAAGATCGATCTAAGGCCGGCTTATTTGACCATCGATGCGCTGGCGCGGGAAGTCGCTGAAGTGCTCCGCACTGTGGCGGCGGAAAAACTCATCAGTCTCGAAGTGCTGAGCCCGCGCGGCGAGATGAACGTTTGGGCGGACCGCGACAAGGTCGTGCAGATTCTGATGAATCTGGTCGGCAATGCGCTCAAATTCACGCCGATAAACGGCAAGGTTACGATTACCATCGATGCGCCGGATGCGGAATGGGTCAAATGTTCGGTGGTCGATAGCGGGCCGGGAATTCCCGCGGACGAAGCCGTCAAGATCTTCGATAAATTCTATCAGCTGGAACAATCCAACAAACAAAAAGCCAAAGGCACGGGCCTTGGTTTGGCCATATCCAAGGCGTTAGTGGATATGCACGGGGGAAGAATCTGGATCGAGAGCCAAATAGACGAGGGAAGCTGTTTTTCTTTTACCTTGCCCGCCAAACGACCTTTGGAAAACTAGCCATGGAGGAGGGGTGCGATGGGAATGAGAGTTCTGGTGGCCGATGATGAAGAAGATATTCTCGAGGTGATTCAGGACCGTTTGGAGGCGTGTGGATTCACGGTGGTCACCGCGGCCAACGGCGCCGAGGCCTTGAGAAGAATTACCACGGAAAGATTTGACGGGGTTTTCCTCGACGTCAAGATGCCGGAAATGACCGGCATTGAGGTTCTGGAGGAGGTTCGTAAGAAGGACACGAGGCTGCCTATCATTATCATTACTTCTTCGACTTCTCGGGAGGCGGCGATCGGCTCGCTGGCCAAGGGAGCCAGCGAATTTATCCTCAAACCCTTCGACTGGCCGGAGCTCAAAAGCAAAATCGAAAAAGTTCTCCACGTTTCGTTGTAGGTGCGCCTTGGAACCCATCGTGAGCACGATTCTTGTAGTTGACGACGACCCAGATATCCGCGAGGTGTTGCAGGACCGCCTGGAATCTCTGGGTTATCGAGTCTTGGGCGCGGCAACCGGCAGGGAGGGACTGGAAATCCTCGAGCGCCAGAGTCCGCACCTGGTTCTTCTCGACGTCGAAATGCCCGGTATGAATGGCCTCGAAGTGCTCAGGGAAATTCGCCGAAGAGAACACGACATCACGGTGGTGATGATTACCGCCTTCGGCACCATCGAACGGGCGGTCCAGGCGATGAAGGAAGGCGCCTACGATTTTATCCCGAAACCCTTCGAACCGGATCATATCGCCTTGATCGTGGCGAAGGCCCTCGAACGCGAAACGCTCAAGCGGGAAGTTGAGATTCTTACCGAAGAGGTGGACGAGCGGCATCGCATGGTTTTGGGCAAGAGCGCGGAAATCCATCGAGCGCTGGACGTGGCGAAGAAGGCCGCGGCCAGCCGGGCGACCATCTTGCTGCTGGGCGAGAGCGGGACAGGCAAGGAGATATTTGCCCGCGCAATCCACAATTGGAGCGATCGAAAGGCCAAACCGTTCATCGCCATCAACTGCGTGGGCTTGTCTAAAGAATTGCTGGAGAGCGAGCTCTTCGGTCACGAAAAAGGATCCTTCACCGGAGCGCTCCAGTTGAAAAAAGGAAAAATGGAATTGGGACATGGGGGCACCGTGTTGCTCGACGAAGTCGGGGATATTTCTACGGAACTTCAGACCAAGCTCCTGAGGTTCCTCCAGGAACGCGAATTCGAGAGGGTGGGGGGAACCAAGCCCATCGGCGTCGACGTCAGGATCATCGCTGCGACCAATCGTGACTTGGACAGCGCGGTGCGCGGCGGCCATTTCCGCGAAGACCTTTACTATCGTCTCAACGTCGTTTTGCTGAAATTGCCGCCGCTGCGAGCGCGCCAGGACGATATTCCGGAACTGGTAAACTACTTCTTGAAGCGGTTTGCCTTGGAAACCAAAAAAATTTTTAACGGGGTGACGGATGAGGCGCTGCAGAAACTGGTTGCCTATGAGTGGCCGGGAAACATTCGCGAGCTCGCCAATGTCATCGAGAGCATGGTGGTGCTAGGTCAAGGGCCGTGGTTGACTCCCCTTGACCTTCCCACCAAAGTTGTGGCCAAGCTACCCAACCCCGCACACGACAAGTTCTCCTATCACGGCGCTATTGATGACTACCGACGGGACCTGATCGCCAAAACCCTCGCTCAGACCGAAGGCAATCGCGCGGCTGCGGCCAAAGTTTTGGGCCTGCAAAGGACCTACCTGTCGCGCTTGATTAGGACGTTGAGAGTAGGGTAAGCGCGTGGGAGGCCGGATCGTCAGAGTTTTCATACCGCCTTCATCGCTTTGTTGTTCGCTCTTGCGGTCAAACCGTTAGGTAAGAAGTTTTGCCCCCGGTGTTTTTTGTTCCGATCAAAGGTGATATCGCTACTCTCACGATGAGCGACTCGTGAGATGCCCAGGGCAAGTCGTTTTTTGGCTTCAGTATTGGCACAGTTCATGCCTTGACTATTACGCTCGCTTCATGATCCACTAAGAGGGAAGGCTTGAAGAAGATGCAAATCCACTTGCTCCGGATGTACTTATGACTACGGTTCTGCATTTGCCAAACCGAACTGCCAGTCGAGCCCAGACGCCCATCAAGAGCGCAGCAGCACAGCAAACCGGCAGCCGGTGCTCTCAAACAAAGCGCGTCGCTCACGACCTAAAGAACTGCATGTCGGTGCTGCTCCTTGCCATCACCAGTCTGCCAGACAATGGAGATCAATCAGCTATTCCAGCTGCGCGCGCACAGCTGTTGGAAAACGTGGTTCAGGAGATGCAAGGGCTGGTGGATGAGATGGTTGAATTAGCGGAACGACAGACGGATAAGTAAGCACGGGTTTCACAACCGGATCTCTCCGGGGTTTTAGGCATCTCTTCGAGTAACGCGCGGCCCGACTTCCAAATAGTGAAACCTCTGCCGGCACATCAAAACTACTGGCAGCCCCTGTCTACAAAAGTTCACACCCGGGTGTAACTTTGTAGACACCCACCCGGCGCCGTTCGCAGCTCCCAGGAACAATTCTGCCTTAAGATCAAGCCTCAAGGCGGCAGACCCGTGGCTTTCGGAACTGGCGTAAAGCTTGCTGTATATATTTGACTGCGATAAGGGTCGCTCAGCATTTTTTCCTGACTCCGTCGCGGTCTTGTTGTTCGTTGATAAGGGCGGCGTAGCTTTCGGATTATTCGTGCGCCGCCCCGTTTGCTACCGTCAGGCTGTGATGAGATGAAACTCAAAAGAGGGTATCGGGCCCCGCTCCTGCCATTTTTGTTGACCGTCTGTTTCGTCTCCGTTCTGTTGCCGAGCTTTCCCCTTTGGGCTGCCGAAGCCGACCTCAAGCCCGGTGATACCATCGGCCCGCACGACTGGCAGAGAGTCCAGGGCATGGTCGGTGAAAACCTCCTGAACCGAATCAAGCAGGGCTATAGCCTCCGAATAAAGCCCGGCCAATCAATCGGCGCTCCCAAGGAATACAAAGCTGCGACCGCCCGCTATACGGGTGAGGCCAAACTGGGATCCAATGGCGAACTGCTCCACTATGTTGCAGGCCTGCCATTCCCTGACGTGCAGGCCGGCGATCCACAAATCGGGTTAAAGATGGGTTGGAATTTTTACTGGCGTTGGATCGGGGACGATTACCGCACCGGGGGAGGCACCGGCGGAGGTAAGATTATTCGCTACGCCATCGAAAGAGACGGATCGGAGCGCCGTGCGGAAGTGCTCCATCACACGATGAAGACGCGGGGGCGAGTCAGCCTGGATTCAAGGCCATGGATTGATGGCTATGACCATATTGATTGGATGCAGCTTCGCGCCGACGAATATCCGCGGGATACCGCCGGGACCACGACTTTGGAGATCCGCTACGCGGATCCCAAAAGAGAAGACGATCTTTATATCTATGTGCCCAGTATCCGACGCGTCCGGCGCGCCCCGCCGATTCAACGATGCGCGACCATAGCCCCCAGCGAATTCAATTTTGACGATATCAACAGTTTTAGCGGGAAGGTCACGGATTTCAACTATCGCTTCTTGGGAAGATCGAAAATGTTGGGCAATTTGGCCCAGGAACAGGTTCCGTTCCAGCGCAAGAGTGGGGACTATTTGCCGTTGAAAGACAGCTGGGAGGTCATCGAGGCCTATGGTCTTGAGATCACACCCAAGGATCCAAGTTATTGCTACCCGCGTAAGGTTGTTTATTTTGATACCCAGAACTTCGAATCTCTCTGGACCATGATTTGGGATGCCAAGGGAAACTATTGGAAAGAGCAATTCGCTTTTCGCAGTCCCGTGAAACTTCCCGATGGCCAGCAGGCTCTCTCAGTCGGCACCGTGGTTATTGTCAATGTGCAAAACGGCCGGAGCACCTTGGTGGACGCCGTCCGAAGTTACAACCAGGGCTATCAGCCCAGCCTCTTTACCCTGGCGACGCTTCAGACGGTGATGCGCGGCGGTGCCATCCGATGAGCCCAGGCGCATGCGCCGCTCGCTATGAATAAAATCAACGGAACCCTATGACGAAGACACTGCGGCACCTGGGCTTGCTCATACTGGCGGCGACGATGGGACTAGGAGCGGCTCCGAAACCGGGAACGCTCAATGTTGTGATCGTCATGGAGGGCCGCAATATTCGCCTCCAACCCCAGGTAAACGGGCTCCGTGACGGGTTGGAGGAGCTCAAATACGTCGAGGGAGAAACTCTAAATTGGCAACGTATCGACGGCGAAACACAAGCGGAGCTCCGCGCCAATCTGAAGACAGGGCTCCAAAAACAACGGGTGGACGTCATGGTGACTCTCGGGACCACAGAGACCCAGGTCGCCAGAGAAGTCGCGCCAAAGACTCCCATTGTTTTTTTGCCCGCGGCGGATCCGGTCAGGTCTGGTTTCGTTCATTCCCTCGCAAGTCCGAGAACGAATCTGACGGGGTTAACCTTTTTTACCGACAGCGCCAATCTCGGTAAGCAGCTGGAGGTTTTCAAGCAGGTGATACCCTCCCTTGATAAAGTGCGGGTGCTGTTCGACGGACGCTTAAAGCCTTTCAGTGAAAGCTGGAACAAGTTTGCCGCCGTAGCTGCATGGCTCGGCATTCATCTCATCGAGCTGCCGGTGGCGTCCAGTGCCGAGGCTTCGCGCAAGATTGCCGCGCTTCCGAATACAGCAAGCGGTGGCGGTGTGTTTGTGTTCTGCTCCGGCTTGTTCAAGGACGTGGAGGACATCGCGCTGGCGGCCACTAAACAAAAGCTACCGCTGTTTGGCTGCAATGCCTTTCAGGTCGCCGAGCAAAGCGTCTTACTGAGCTACGCGCCGGATTTGTATTCCCTGGGTTATCGGGGCGCCTGGTTCGTGGACCGCATTTTTAAGGGAGCAAAGCCACAGGAATTGCCCGTGGAAACGCCCCGGAAGTTTGAGTTGGTGATCAATAACAGAGTTGCCGGGGAAATCGGCCTGAAGATTTCCGCCGAAATGTTAATGCTGGCGGACAGGGTTTTCCGCTAGCCCGCGGCGCGAATCCGATGCAAACCACGGAACTCTTTGCCAAGCTCAGGTTGTTCGGTTTCTCTGGCCGGCGTCACGGCAAGCTGGTCCGCAACTACTTCTTCATTTTCGTTGCTTTGATCGGCGGCGGGATGATCGCCAGCGGTCTGACGGAGATTTACTTTCGCTCCCATGAAGCCCGGGAGCAGATCGGCCTGGTTCAAGGCGAAGCCGCCAATGCGGCGCTGTCAAAGATTGCCCAATACATTCTAACCATCGAAGGACAAATGAAGGCGACGAGCCTCAGTCAACGAATTGCCGAAGGCGGGTTTGAGTCGGCGCGCCAGTTTGAATTAATGAAGCTTCTCTATGTGGCCCCGGCCATTAGCGAGGCCGCCGCCATCGACGGTGATGGCGTGCCCCGCCTCCAGTTGTCCCGCTTTCGCACGATTCTTCCCGAACACGCGACGGACTATGCCAAATCCCCGGCTTTTTTGCAGGCAAGTCAAGGCGCCACTTTTTTTGGTCCGGTCTATTTTGTTCGCGGCTCCGAGCCTTATCTAACGATGGCGGTTCCCATCGAGGAGTACCCCGGAAGCGTCATCGGTGTTCTCCAGGCCGAAGTGAATCTCAGTTACATCTGGGACATCGTCCGGGACATTGAGGTGGGCAAGGCCGGCTATGCCTATATCGTGGCCAGGTCCGGGGACGTGATCGCCCACCCCAATATCAGCATGGTTTTGCAAAGGCACAAAGCGGCTCACTTGGAGCAGGTCAAGTCCGCGCTACGTCCCGCTCCGAACCTGCAAAAGCCGGAAAGCATAGTTACACGCGGTTTAAACGGCGATGAGGTGTTGAGTTCCTACGCTTATCTTCCGAACCTGGACTGGGCGGTCATCGTGGAGCGGCCCCTCGCGGAGGCCTATGAACCGCTTTACGCTTCACTGCTGCGCACTTACCTGTTGGTCACCATCGGTTTGGGCATCGCTCTGTTGGCCAGCGTCTACGTCGCGCGGCGCGTGGTTCGTCCCCTGGAAGCGTTGCGGTGGGGCGTGGAGAAAATCGGCAAAGGGGATTTAGACCATCGTCTCGAAATCAAAACCGGCGATGAGATCGAAATCCTCGCCGAACAATTCAACAAGATGGTCGGCGAAATCAAAAACTCCTATCAGTCGCTGGAAGACAAAGTGCAACAGAGAACCAAGGAGCTGGCGGCGCTTTTCGACGTGACGGCGACGGCGACTCATTCTTTCGATTTAAATCCGATTCTGCAAGAGGTAGCGGAAAAGATCATGGATATCTTCGGCCTGGATTCCACCCGGATTTATCTATTGGATGCGGTACAGGAAGAGCTTCGCGTCCGGGCTGCTTCCGGCTATAACCCGGCAGGTTTTATTCAAGAGGTTTTCGCCCTCGGGCAAGGGATCGTTGGCAAAGCGGTGGAAGCCGCCGAACCGATCATTTTCGAGGACGTGCAGAAGGATCCGCGTTATGCCGAACTGAGCCATAGCAAGGGATCCAAGGGCATCGGTTATCGGTTCTTCGCGACGGTACCCATCAAAGCGAAGGGGAGATGCTTGGGCGCGATCGCGTGCAATGGACGCCTGGCTCGACGACTCACAGAGCAGGAGCTTCGCTTGATGAGTTCGATGGCCGATCAAATCGGTCCGGCCATCGATAACATCAATCTCTTTGAAGAACTCAAAGAGAAAACGGCTGCTCTGGAAACCACCAATCACGAACTGATGGAGGCATTGGAGCAGCAAACCGAAATCGCCAAAGTGCTGCAGGTGATGGCGAGCTCTCCCACGAAGCTCGAAACGGTGCTGGCTACGATCCACAAAAATGCTTTACGGCTCTGCGAAGGAGATAGCGGCGCCACTTTTGTCTTCGACGGAGCACAGTTTCGTCTCTCCGTTCCCACCGATAATATTTCACCCGAGGCGCTGAGCTACCTGCGGGATCTGCCGATTCGACCGGGTCCGGAAACTCCGCTTAGAAGAGCGGGTTTGGAGTTACGAACCGTTCACACCGCTGATATTTTTGCCGACCCGAGGTTTTCTCCGCCTGAGATCTATCGTCGCGAGGGCCTTTCCGCCGTGGTGGCGGCGCCGATGCTCAAGGAAAATAGACTCGTTGGCGCGATCGTCTTGACCCGCCGCGAACCTCGGCCATTTACCGAAGGTCAAATTAGCCTATTGACCACCTTCGCCAACCAGGCTGCGATCGCGGTGGACAACGTCCATTTGTTTCAAGAGCTCGAGGATCGGACGCAGGAGCTGGCCCGCTATAACAGAGAAATCCAGCTGGCCAACGAAAAACTGACGGAGCTCGACCGGCTGAAGTCGAGTTTTGTCTCCAACGTCTCCCATGAGCTGAAAACGCCGCTTACCGCCATTGAAAGCCTGGCGGAGAACATCCTTGATGGAGTGACCGGACCCTTAACCCGTAAGCAGGCAAGTTACATGACGGGCATCAAGGAGAGCGCGGAGCGCCTCGCGCGGCTGATCAACGATCTTCTTGATCTGTCGGTCATCGAAGCGGGCAGGACGGGGTTGAAGCCCACCAGCTTTTCCATGGCGAGCCTGCTGCACGAAGTGACCGATACCTTGAAGCCCGTGGCGGAGGCAAAGCTCATCGATCTTGAAATCGCCTCAACCAACGGCAATTCAATCGCCTGGGCGGATCGAGATAAGATCACCCAGGTGCTGACCAATCTAGTCGGCAACGCGGTCAAGTTTACCCCCAATCGCGGCAAAGTAACCATGAAGGTGAGCCCAACCAGCGGTGAATGGCTGGAGGTTTCGATTACCGATACAGGTCCCGGCATTCCACCGGAGGAAGCCAGCAAGATTTTCGATGAGTTCTATCAGATGAGTCAGCCGGGACGGGAGAAATCAAAGGGCGTGGGACTCGGTCTGGCGATTTCAAAGAAGCTCGTAGAAATGCATGGGGGCAAAATTCAGGTTAAGAGCATATTCGGCAGCGGCAGCAGTTTTTCTTTCACCGTTCCCGCGCATTATCCGCGGCAAACCAGCCTATCCGTTGGCGAGAAGGAAGACTATGAATACACTCGGTGAGACGATTCTGGTGGTCGATGATGACCCGTTTATTCAAGAGGCTTTGGGAGACCGTCTGGAATCGCTTGGCTATCACGTTTCCCGCGCAGGAGACGGCAAACAAGCCCTGGAATTTATCGATCGCCAGGATCCGCAAATGGTTTTCCTCGATATCGAAATGCCGGGAATGAAGGGGCTCGACGTGCTCAGGGAAATGCGCAAGCGGGAGAAAGATTTTCCGGTGGTCATCATCACCGCCTACGGCTCCATAGATCGGGCGGTGGAGGCGATGAAAGAAGGCGCCTATGATTTTATTCCGAAGCCTTTCAAGGCAAGCCATATCGCGCTGGTGGTGGAAAAGGCCATGGAGAGGCAGCGACTGCGCCGCGAAAAGGCAGTCCTTTCCGAAGAGGTGGATAAGCGTTATCGCCTCGTTGCCGGTGCCAGCGCGAAGCTCAATGACGCTATCGCCGGCGCCAAGAAAGCCGCGGTGAGCAAGAGCACGATTCTTTTGCTGGGGGAGAGCGGCACGGGCAAGGAGCTTTTTGCCAGGGCGATCCACAACTGGAGCGAGAGAAACGACCGGCCCTTTGTGGCGATCAATTGCGTGGGGCTCTCGAAGGAGCTGCTCGAAAGCGAACTGTTCGGTTACGAAAGGGGCGCCTTTACCGGCGCTAACCAGCTCAAGCGAGGTAAGATCGAGCTGGCCAACGGTGGCACGGTGTTTCTCGACGAAGTCGGCGATATTTCCGAGGAACTCCAGGCCAAACTTCTGCGCTTCCTACAGGAGCGTGAATTTGAGCGGGTGGGGGGTACCCAACTCATTCGAGTCGACGTCAGAATCATTGCCGCCACCAATCGAAACCTCGAAGCGGCCGTCAAAGAGGGGCGCTTCCGCGAGGATTTGTATTACCGTCTCAACGTTGTTCCGATCATGCTTCCCCCCTTGAGAGGCCGAAAAGAAGATGTGCCGGCTTTGGCACAGTTCTTCATGCAACGATTTTCCAATGAATCGAAAAAAAGCTTCAGCGAGATTTCCCAGGAGGCTCTCGAGGCGATCACCGCCTACGACTGGCCGGGGAACGTGCGCGAGCTTGCCAACGTGATCGAGAGAGCGGTGGTTCTCGGCCAGCCTCCAACCATCCAAATCGAAGATCTATCTCCGGGAATCGTGGCGCCGGAAGTGGAAATGGACAGCCGCTCCACCCCGGTCTCTTACCACGAGAGCATCGATGAATACCGGCGCGAAGTGATTGTCAATGCCCTGGCCCAGACCCAGGGAAATCGTGCCGCGGCGGCCCGGCTGCTGGGTCTGCAGAGAAGCTATTTGCTGAGGCTGATGAAGTCGTTCCACATCTCCTGAATCGTTTTCTACACCCCACCGTATCTCAACAGACACACCTGATGGTGCCGCCGAGTTGGTTCGACACGGCCGGGTTTGTCTGCATTGCGTTCCGGTAGGTCGCTGAAAAGCGCTCATAATGCTTCGACCAGCTCAGCATGAACGGGAAAATTCTCAAACATTTCCAGTCTCTCACCGTTCGCCCTGAAGTCCTCGAAGGGTGAACGGCGGGTTTTTCAGCGGCCTGCCGGTTCAAACCCTTTGCGCCGCTTAGGCGCCGCGGGTGAAACTGGCGCGGCCCTTGCGTTCCGTGGCTTTATCTAAATGGCACGAAGGGCAACGTTCATGATTGAAGATCGATTTCTTTATTGCCGCAACTGCAACGAGGCACATCACGTCACCCCTTTCGATCGTGCTCCCGTCTACAATCTGCAGGAGATGAATGTCGAGGAAATTTTCATCGATGATCGGCGTCAATTTGTCGATCGACATGCCGGCCATGAGATGGAGGAGCTCAAGAGGGTTGCGGCGAACTATTATTACAGTGGCCGGTCCATCGATCCGATGAAGGTGGGGTACGTTGAAGTAACCAACGGCACCAGGTCCTATAGGCTGCGGGCTTCGCGGGAAACTATCGCCGACGCGATCAGTTACAAGGTGCTCCCCGGGCTCTGGGACTAATCCAAGGTGAGAGGGCACGTGGTCTCTTGGTTGATTGATCGGTCGGGTCAATGTTAAGCAGGTCTCCATCGGCAGCAATGCTTCGCCATCCGGCGGTTAGGGGGACCATGAACGGCAACAACAGGGCGGCCTTGGGCGTAAATGAGGTGCATGTCTGCATTGCTTATCTGGATCGTCCGGAGTCTGAAGTAAGGTTTTTCGAAAGTCTGCTTGCGGCCGATGAAACTCAAAGGGCGAAACGTTTTTATTTTCAGAAAGACCGCGAAAGGTTCGTCGTTGGACGGGGACTATTGCGGACGATCTTGAGCTCCTATCTGCAACTGCCGCCGGATGAAATTCTCTTTGCCTACGGTGCCCATGGCAAGCCAACCGTAAAACAAAAAGCCGGTCAGTCGGGAATCGAGTTCAATTTGGCCCATTCCGCCGGATGGGGCATCTATGCGATCACACAGGATCGGCCCGTCGGAGTCGACGTCGAATTTATCCAGCGCGATTTCCCCGGAGAAAACGTTGCGGAACATTTTTTTTCACCGCGAGAAACGGCATCGCTTCGGGCGCTGCCAAAGGACCGGCAAACCGCCGCGTTCTTTAGCTGCTGGAGTCGAAAGGAAGCATTCATCAAGGCGCTTGGATTGGGCTTGAGCTGCCCTTTGGGAGATTTCGATGTTTCCCTGGCCCCCGGAGAACCGGCACGGCTGCTATACGTCAAGTGGGATCCGCATGAAGTTTCTCGCTGGTTTATGGCGGATATCGACCGGGTGCCCGGTTGTGCTGCCGCCGTCGTGGTTGCGGGCACGACCTGCCGGCTTGTTGTGAGTGAATGGAGCGGCACGACGGCGCCGCCATAGGCGATTTGCTTTTACCGCGGCGGTTTGCTGAGGGAGGTCCAAGCTTTGCTCCAGGGTGAGAGGTGTTTCCTACTTCATAGCTTCGGCAACAGAAGGCGAAACATGGGGAAACGGTACCTGCGGCTCGAGCTTACTCTTCTCCTGGCACTGCCGGCTCTGGCCGCTGGTTCGCCCTTGGCGGCTCATGCGCAAGAAGCCGGCGGCCTCAAAGCCGAGATCGTGTCCGTCAGTATTCCAGTCCACCGTCGTCCGGTGGTGACTTTTAAAATCACCGACTCCAAAGGGAAGGCTTTGGAGCTCGCTGATTTGGATAAAGATAGCCTGCGGTTCACCATCGCCGCCATTACCGGAGGTCAGAACGGCGAGACTAGCCTGCGGAACTACATCCTTACTAGAGTCGCCGGCAAAGAATACGTCTACAAGGGTGATCTCAGGAAGCCCGTTCTGGCAGATAGCTTGCAACCTGACTTCGATCAAGGCGGAGTGCTGGCGCGAATCGGCCCGGCTACTTTTACTTACGCCTTCAAGACCGCGCTACCTTCGAACTACAACCGCAATGCCACCCACGTCGTCGGCGGAGAGCTCACCCGCGGCGGCGGCAAATATGTCGCCAATCCGCTTTACGAATTTGTTCCCGCCGGCGGCAAGGTCAAACTCCAGCGCAACGTGGTTGAAACCGCTACGTGCAACAATTGTCACGATCCGCTCAAATATCATGGGGGTGTGCGGCGAGCGGTCGGTTATTGCGTGCTCTGTCATACCTCTCAACTCACCGACCCGGAAAGCGGCGAGAATCTCGACTTCAAAGTATTCGTTCACAAGCTTCATCGCGGAAAGCTGTTACCGAGCGTAAAAGCAGGCAAGCCCTACTTACTGGTCGGAGCCGGTCAGCGAGTCGCCGACTACACGAACCTGCGTTACCCGCAGGTGGTAACCACGGAAGGTACCCTCAAGGATTTTCGAAACTGCCAGGCTTGCCATTTGAACGCGAGCGCCCAGAAGGATAACTGGAAGAATTTCCCCGCCACTGCTCCGTGTCTGGCCTGTCATGACAACGTCGATCTTAAGACGGGCCAGAATCATCTCGTCGGTCCCCAGGCTGAGGGAACCTGTCTCGGTTGCCATCAAGCCGAGGGGCCGGAATTTGGTCCTTCGATCGCCGGAGCCCACACGTTTCCCGGCTGGTCTACCCAGCTCGCGGGCATCGTCTTTGACATCTTGAGTGTCGAAGGGACCATGCCTGGGCAGAACCCAACGGTCACATTTAGTGTAAAAAACCAACGAGGCGATCCGGTAAACGCCGGGCAGATGGATAATCTCCGCCTCGTGCTCGCCTGGCCGACGGTGGATTACAAAGTCGCTGTTGAAGAAGACGTGCGCAAAGCCGAGTCGCAGGGCAACGGTATCTATGTCCATAAGCTCAGATACACGCTGCCCGCTGACGCCACCGGCTCCGGGGCCATCGGCATCCAGGGAATCAAGAACGGAGAAGTGAAGAAGCCCAACGGCGACGTCATCAAAAACGTCAGGGACGTCGGTTACAACGTCGTCAAGTATTTTCCCATTACCGACAAAGAGGCGGTGCCGAGAAGAAAGGCGGTCAAGATCGAGAATTGCAACGTCTGCCACGCGAGCCTCGCCACCCACGGAGAGGCAAGGCGGAACACCGAATTTTGCGTCATGTGCCACAACGCCGCACAGACCGATGGCGACAAGAGAAAGGCGGCGAAAGGCCCCCTTCCGCCGGAAAACGTCCACTACCAGCGCCTTATCCACCGGATTCATACCGGCGATCAACTGGGCGAGCCTTTCATCGTTTACGGTGGACCGCCGGCGAAGCCCGGCCCCATCGAATTTTCCGACATTCGTTTTCCCGGCGACCGCAGAAACTGCGCTAAATGCCATGTGCCGGGAGCCAACGAGCCGCCGCTGCCGGCGGGGCTCCTGCCGACCCTGATATCCCAAAGCGATGGAAGCGTCCGCGCTATTCAACCGATAACCAGCGCTTGCATCGCGTGCCATACCAAAGAAACCGCAAAGGCTCACGTGGAGACCTTGACGGCCCCGAGCGGACAGGAGAGCTGTGTGGTTTGCCACGGTGCGGGAAGAGAATTTGCCGTGGACAAGGTACATCGGAGGTAGTCCATTGCGTGGAAAAATCCTAGCGTTGCTGGTCTCAAGCTTGATCGCGCAACCGTTTATTGGTGAGGCCCAGGAGCAAAGCGAGGGCAGAAAACTCTATCTCGCCTACTGCACCGGCTGTCATGGAGTGTCCGGCAAGGGAGACGGCCCGGCGGGGAAGACGCTAGCGGTGAAACCGGCGGACCATACGAATACACAAAAGATGGGCCACTATACCGACGATCATCTCTTTACGGTGATCTCCAAAGGGGGAGCGAGCGTCGGCCGATCGGCGCAGATGCCGGCCTGGGGGGCGGTTCTCAAAGAAGCTCAGATCCAAGAAGTTATCGGCTACATCCGGACTTTGGCTGCGGCGAAAAAGGACACGGCCCAGGTATCCGGCGCAAAGTAGTGGGAGAGGCGATGCTGTGATTGTCGATAGATCGCTTTACAACGGCAACTGCAAAAAGGGTCCATCGCGTCACATTCCTTCGATCCCCCTACGGCGGTAATCCAAAGAAACTAGTGTAGTGTCTCACACTGTTGGTACTTTATCCGGTGTATAACCACCACGAAGGACATCGTGGCAAAGCCGCAACTGAAACTCGGAATATTTCGCGCAAAGGCGCCAAGGCCGCAAAGGTC
>DAIRFP010000219.1:0-8577 GCA_036794995.1 Thermodesulfobacteriota bacterium
GAGACCGGAACTGGACCCCCGATTAAAACATTCGGGGGTGACGCCTTTGGGATAAATTCTCATCACTATGTTCTGATATACCCCGTCAGCTTGCTGCGGGGTAGTGCATCGGACTGTCAGGTGGGCTAAGCGCGATCTCTACCGGCACCGCTTAACAACGGCTGCGGTTTATCGGGACCGAGTTGGTTGATTTACATCTTGTGACGTAAGAGTTGAAAGCTGCATGTTTCCGGGACAAATCTCTATCTGCTTCGACGGAGACTAACGCGGCAAGTCTTTGGAGCTATCTTTTTTCGCGTCGTTCGCTGAGTCTTCACCGTCGTCGCTGGTCACGCCCTTTTTGAAGTCTCGAATCGCTTTGCCCAAGCCACTGCCGATTTGCGGCAGCTTGCTCGGTCCGAATATGACCAACGCAATAACCAAAATCACCAAAAGTTCTTGCAGACCGAGTCCAAACATAAGTCCTCCTAGCTTTTACGCTTGAGCGCAAAGAATACAGCGTTGTCCCCCCGTTGCACAAGCAGGAGGATCCGCTCCCCGCGCCTGCCCTGGCGGACGGCACGTTCGAAATCACTTATATTGTTGACCGGACGCTGGTTGACTTCACGGACGACATCGGCGGCTTCCAGACCGACTTGATCTGCGGGACTTCCGGGCTGAACCTCGACGATCAACACACCTTTAGTCGAATTCAAGCCCAACCGGCGGGCCGCCTCGGGAGTAATCCGCTGGACCCGAACTCCGATCTCCGGGTCCCTGGCCTCGGTTTTTTGCACGGCGTCACCGTCGTCGGGGAGCTCGCCGATCTTAAATGAAACTATTTGCTCTTTCTTGTCACGGATGATTTTCAACGTCACCTTCTGGCCCGGCGGCGTATCCGCAATGGTGCTTGGGAAATCCTGGCTCTTGGGAACCGGCTTGCTGTTGAATTCCAGTATTACATCCCCGGGTTTTATCCCCGCCTCAGCCGCTGGGCTACCCTCGCCTACCTCCGTCACCACCGCCATTTCGCTCGGACTGCGGGTAAGGCCCAGCGACGTCGCCAATTGCGGCGAGACGTCTTGAGCACGGATCCCCAGCCAACCGCGCACCACCCGGCCGTTCTTTCTTAACTGATCGACGACCTTCTTCGCCAGATCGATAGGAATCGCAAAGCCGATACCCACGTTACCCCCGGTTTGGCTGAAGATAGCGCTGTTCACGCCGACAACCTCACCCGCGGCATTGATCAGCGGACCGCCGCTGTTACCGGGATTTATCGACGCGTCCGTTTGGATGAAGCTATCGTAGGGGCCGGCGCCGATCACCCTCCCTTTGGCGCTGACAATGCCGGCGGTAACGGTATGCTCTAGACCGAAGGGATTGCCGATGGCCATCACCCAGTCGCCGACATCTAGCTGGTTCGAGCTGCCCAGACGCGCAAACGGCAGATTGCCGCCCGATCTTCTGATCGTGATCAAGGCGAGATCGGTCCTGTCATCCTTTCCTACCAAACGAGCTTCGTATTCCGTTTGATCCGCAAGTTTCACTTTGATCGCATCGGCGTTTCGCACCACGTGATAGCTGGTAAGAATCTCGCCGTCTTTACTGATAAGGATGCCCGAACCCAAACTCCGTTGGCTATTTTCCCGGGGCTGTGCCTCGCCAAAAAAACGCGAAAAGAACTCGTCTATGGGGTCATTGGAGCCGCCGCGTGGAGAGCGTTGCGCCGTTGTCGAGATGTTCACGACCACAGGCATGGTCTTCTTTGCGGTGACCGAAAAAGACGGCGGCCGACCATCGAACGCCGCGATATTGGCCGCCCCGGCGGGAGAAACTCCCGGGCCGCTCTGCAGCAGGGACGCCAGCATTAAGAAGACGATCCCGCGGCCGCGGGATTGGGCCGATAAAGGTTGCTCCTGAAACATCCGGTTTCCGCTCCTTTGGGGCATCTTTGATGCCACGGCTAGGATAACAAATTTCCCCAGCGCCTTTAAGGGCGCAACCTCGTCATTATAAATTTGCAAATCGGCATCTCAATGGTTATGAAGGAACGAGCTTGATTCCCGAGAAACAGCATGAAGCCCGCCCCCATCGACCACGACACCGTACGGGAGATGCTCCGTACCGCTACTCCAGACCGTGTGTTGAGATTTATAGGCCAGCGCCATCCCGCCGACATCGCGCCGCTGTTCAAGGATCTCGAGGCAACCGAGGTCCGCAAGCTTTTCGATATTCTTTTTTCGGCGCGGCGCGCGGACAAAACGCTTAAAGAACTCCCTCCTGAACTTTTACCGGACATTCTGGCGCTCATCGACGATGACAAGCTCAGCCGCATGATCGCCCGGGCGGACCCGGACGACGCCGTCACGTTCATCGACAGCCTCCCCGAGGAGCGCCGCGAGCAGATTATCGCTCTCCTAGACCCGGAGCGGCGGGCCGAAGTCCGAGAGTTGATCAGTTACCCGGAAGGCAGCGTCGGCCGCATCATGACTACCGACTTCATGACTTTGCTGCCGGGCACCACCGCCCAAGGGGCCATCGATAAGATCCGCGAACGTGGAGAGCTGGAAACCTTCTTCTATCTTTACGTCGTCGATGAGACCGGTAAACTGGTGGGCGTCGTTCCCCTGCGAAATCTGGTGATCGCGCCACCGAATCGCATCCTGGGCGACATGATGATCGCCGATCCCATCAAAGCCAATGTCATGACGGACCAAGAAGACGCGGCGCGTCTAGTTTCAAAATACGAGCTGCTCGCCTTGCCCATTGTCGATGACTCCGGGCGGTTGGAAGGGATTATCACAGTGGACGACGTCATCGACATCATCGACAAAGAAGCCACCGAGGATATGTACAAAATGGCGGGTCTGGCGGAGGAGGATCGTGTCTTCACACCGGTTTCTCGCTCGGTAAGAATGCGCCTGCCGTGGACCTTTTTGAATCTGCTGACGGCGACTCTGGCGGCCTCTGTAGTGGGCTTATTCGAAGGGACCTTACACGAGATCATCGCTCTGGTAACCTTCATGCCGGTGGTTGCGGGCGTCGGCGGCAACGGCGCCACCCAGACGGCCACGGTGATTATCCGCGCCATTGCGCTGGGGGAGCTCGAGTTTTCCTCGGCGTGGAAAGCCGTCACTAAACAGGTTTTGGTCAATATCTGTATCGCTCTCGCTGCCGGTAGCGTCATCGCCGTAGCCGCCTTTCTCTGGAAAGGCAATCCTTATCTCGGATTGGTTCTTGCTAGCGCGATGATTCTCAATCTCGGCTTGATGGCAGGTTTTTCTGGCGCAGTCATTCCCCTGGTCTTAAAAGCCCTAAAATTCGACCCCGCTATGGGAGCCGGCATTATCGTAACCGGCCTCACGGATGCCTTCGGCTTCCTTTCGTTTCTAGGTCTCGCCACTCTATTCCGGGCTTACCTGCGTTAGCGCCGAGCCATCTTCAGCTGGCGTCGGACTCTTTTTCAGCAAAAAAAGCAGTCCGCCGATCAAGCTATCCACGACTACAACCAAAAAGAGCAGCAAGCCAAAAGCGACTCCCTTCTCGGAACTGACCCCAATCAAACCGAGGAGAAAAAGATACCCCCCTTCCCGCAGCCCGATGCCGTTCAGACTGATGGGCAGCGCGGCAAAGGTTCCAACCAGCGGGTACAAAATAATGCTAAAAGAAAACGGCACATCGATGTGCAGAGCTTTGCCCATCATTACGTGCAGCCACGCCTGAACTAGATGCAGGATAAGGGAGAGCAGTATGACCTGGGGAATCACTCTCCAGTGAGCGCGATAGGCGTGCATGGCCAGTCTCAATTTGACGACGATCGGATGCCCGTCGACGGAGAGAATGCGGCGTAGCAAAGGAACGAGCAAACCACCCACCACCAACCCGATGGCCAGGGCGAAAGTCAGAAAACGAATCGACTGCGGCACCGCGTAACTTGGGTAGAGTGCGAGACCGACCGCTCCGAGCCAAACCAAGACCGTCATCCCGAGGGCGCGATCCATGAAAACCGAGACCGCCGCGGGAACTGTGGCGACGACCCACCGCTTCTGCCGGTGGTTCTCCCCATCCCGGGCCAGATAGTAAACCCGGGTAACGTCCCCTCCTACGGTGCTCGGCGCGAAGAGATTGAAAAACATCCCGATGAGATAATACAAACTGTAATGCTTAAACCGGGTATCAAAGCCCAGCGGACGAGCCAGCACCGCCCACCTAAAAGCGCTGCCTAACTGGGTAAGGAAATACACCACTAGCGCCAAGGCAACGTAGGAAAAGTCCGCCGTCGCGAGGGTAGCAAAGAACCGTTCAGGATGGATGCGCGTGAAGAAAAAACCCAATAGCCCCGCGCTGACCAGGAGCTTCATCAGCAGAATCAGCACCGGCTTGGCTTTTTTCATTTCTTTCGGGACGGCTGGATGAGTGCCTGACTTTCTTCCCTGGCGAGACCATCGACCAAGACCTTGCGTCCTTCGATCTTCAGTCGACCCTCGCTGTAAAGTTGGATCGCGCGGGGATAGATGCGATGCTCTTGTTCGAGGATGCGGGTGGTGAGAGATTCCGCCGTATCATCCGGAAACACCGGAACCACCGCTTGCATGATGATGGGACCCTCATCGCACGATTCATTGACGAAATGCACCGTGCAACCCGAGAAGCGCACCCCGTGATCCACGGCTTTCTGCTGCACATGGAGTCCGGGGAACGCGGGAAGCAATGCCGGATGGATATTCATAATGCGGTTAGAATAGGCGCTCACAAATACCGGCGACAGCAAGCGCATGAAGCCGGCAAGCACCGCCAGTTCGACCTCCCGCGCTCGCAAAATATCAACCACCGCTTGATCAAAGGCTTCCCGGCTGGGAAATGTCTTGTGATCCAGAACCTCAACGGGAATGCCGTGATTCCTGGCGCGTACGAGGCCGTAAGCGTCGGCGCGGTTGCTGAGCACCACCTGGATCTTGGCGTCCAGTTTTTTCGCCTCGATGGCGTCGATGATGGCTTGAAGGTTAGTGCCGCTGCCGGAAATCAATACGCCGATGGAAACCTGTCGCGCCATAAAATCCCCTACGAAGCAAAGGCGACTTCGCGAGTTCCACTCTTGATCTCGCCAATTAAAAAGTGTCCCTCGCCCATTTTCTTGAGCCGCGCCGTAACGCCGTCCACGTGCTGCTGGCCGACGACGAGGATCATGCCGAGGCCGTTATTGAATGTGCGGTCCATCTCATCCGGCGAAACGCGCCCGATTCTCTGGATCAAATCGAACACCGGCGGCACCGGCCAACTGCGCCGGCGGATCCAAGCACGCCGCCCCGGGGGCAAAATTCTCGGCAGATTGCCCGGGATGCCTCCTCCGGTAATATGGGCTGCGCCTTTGATCGGAGTGTTGGCGAACAAGTTGCGCGCTACTTTCGCGTAGATTCGCGTCGGCGCCAACAGCTCGTCGCCCAAACTCTTCCCAAGCTCGGCCACGCGTCGATGAAGCTTCAGCCGTCCCACGTCGAGCAAGATCTTGCGCGCCAACGAGTAACCGTTGCTATGAAGCCCGCTGGACGGAAGCCCGATCAGCACATCTCCCGGCACGATGGACTTGGGGTTGAGAATTCCCTGCTTTTCAATCACTCCCACCACAAACCCGGCCAGATCGTATTCGCCTTTGGGAAAATCGCCGGGATGTTCGGCCGTCTCCCCCCCGATCAATACGCAGCTCGCCTGTCGACAGCCTTCGGCAATGCCCCGGACAACCACTTCCGCCACGTTCACGTTGAGCTTACCGCAAACGAAATAGTCGAGGAAAAAAAGCGGCTCGGCGCCTTGAGTCAGGATATCATTCACGCTCATGGCCACAAGATCGATGCCGATGGTATCGTGTTTCTTCATCATGAACGCGACCTTGAGCTTAGTCCCGACACCGTCGGTGGAAGACACCAGCACCGGATGGCGGTAGCGGCGGCTTGCCAGATCGAAGAGGGCGCTGAATCCGCCCACACCCGCGAGCACGCCCGCTTTCCTAGTTCTCGACGCGATGGGACCGATGCGGCGCACCAGCTCATCCCCAGCCTCGATACTGACGCCGGCCTTGGCGTAGGTCATTTTGCCGGGGGCTGCCATGGGAAAAGTTGAAGCTTTGTGCACGTAAAATGAATGGAGATCGAGATGATTATAGCCGAAGCACGGAGCAAATTCATGCGGTGGAGCCTAAGACGGCGCTGGAACCGCCATTGGCGCTCCCAAGCAGGCTGCGGATTCGCAGAGTGTATTCGCCGAATTTCGTCGCGCTCATCATCTCCATGGTTCTCGGCCGGGGCAATTGGATCGCGATCTGCTCCAAGAGCCTACCGGGTCGGGCCGACATCACGACGACGTGGTCCGAGAGAAACACTGCTTCTTGGATGCTGTGGGTGACGAAAAGCACGGTCTTCTTTCTTTCTTCCCAGATTCTGAGCAATTCGATATCCAACTCGTCCCGCGTCATAGCGTCCAGCGCGCCGAAGGGCTCGTCCATGAGCAGCAACTGCGGGTCCGTCACTAACGCGCGGCAAAGGGAGACCCGTTGCTGCATGCCACCGGAAAGCTGATGGGGATACATCTCCTCGAAGCCTTCCAAGCCGACCAGCTTGAGCAACCCACGGGCCCGTTCCATGTGGCTGGCGACGTCGAGTCTGGCGAACTCCACCGGCAAGAGAACGTTGCCCAGCACCGGCCGCCATTTCAACAGGACCGGCGATTGAAAAACCATGCCGACATTTTCAAGGGGCCCATCAACCGGTTTGTCACTCACGGCAACGGTTCCGGAGGAAGCCGGCATCAGCCCGGAAACGATTTTGAGCAAGGTGCTTTTGCCGCAGCCGCTCGGGCCCACCAGGGAGACGAAATCGCCGGTCTGGATTTCGAATGAAACCCCCTCGAGAGCATGAACGGTCTTCGCGCCGCTGGTAAAAACCCTGGAGACACTTTGGACGGTAATCAGCGGCGGCACTGAGATCCCTGGGAAACCCTAGCGCTTGATAAATTGGTTCGTAAAAACTTCCTTCGCCGTCACCTTCCGACCGACATCGAAGTACTCATTGGTTACCTTGACGGTTTTTTCCACGATGTCCGGCTTCATGTAACCCAAACCGATCTGGGCGGATTCGAAGGGCAGGAACACTTCCGTCAGGGCATTCTTAAGTTGTAGCGTCGTGAGCGCCGGATCGAGCTCAGGTTTGTGCTTCAGCAGAATCTTGAGCGCCTCTTCCTGATTATCGCGGGCGTAGCGCAATCCTTCCAATGTTCCTTCGACGTAGGCGCGAACGAAATCCGGCCGTTTTTGGATATCTTCATCTTTTGCAATCAAACTGGTGCCGTAAATATCGAGACCGGTGTCCTTCATGAAGACCCGTGAGAGTTTGACGCCGACTTTCGACGCAGCGCGCTCGGCAACTTCGTCGTTGGAGGCGCGGAACATGATGATAAAGTCCGCCTTCTTGGTCACCAACGCGGCCGGCTGAATCGGCGCCGCCGTTTCTTGAATCTTGATCGACTTAAAGTCGATTCTATTGATACGGCTGTACGCCGGCATGAGAAACCATTGGGCTTGGCCCGGGCTGATCGCCAAGGATTTTCCTTCCAGGTCTTTGATCCCTTTGATCACGCCTTCGTCGCGCCACAGGATAGTCGCCCCGACGTAACCAAACTGACCGACGGCCTGCACGGGTATACCGCGGGATCTAGCGACGATCATGGTCGCAATGTCAGCGAACCCGAAATCCGCACCGCCCGCCGCAATCGTGCGCACCGTGTCGGCAGAGCCGGTGCTCGCTTGAAGGGTCGGCGCCAAACCGCGCTTGGCGTAAAAGCCCTTTTCCAACGCGACGTACCACGGCGCGTGCTTGCCGCCGATGATAAAGTCCATACGAATGTTGGCCGGCGCGGCTTCGGCCCCGCGCGCACTACCGGTCCAGCCGACCGTCATGAGCGAAATAATGAATGCACCGATCGACCCGATCCGTAGCCGCTTACCAGCGATCATGAGTTCCTCCAGTTAGAAAAATCAAAAAGATCCCTCGACTTCTCGCACCGCGGCGCTCCACGGCGCCAACCTTCTCTGCACCAGCTCCACCATCCAAAAAAGTCCCAGGGATAGGACAGCGAGAATCAACAACACCACCAGGGCAAAGGAAGTGTCCAAACTATAATTGGCCTGCAGCACGAGATAGCCCAGCCCTTCGTTGGCGGCGACAAATTCCGCCACGATGGCCCCTGTAACCGATAGCACGATCGCCACTTTGATTCCGGCAAACATGAACGGTATTGAATTAGGGAGCCGAATCTTCTTGAAAATATCGAATTGCGAGCCGCGGTTGATCCGCGCCAATTCCAGAAGCTCCGGCTCGACTTCTTTGAGTCCCACCACCGTATTCACGACGATGGGAAAAAACGCCACCAGAAAAGCAATGGCAATCTTGGAGGTAAGCCCGTAGCCGACCCAGATCACCATCAGCGGCGCGAAGGCGCTCTTCGGCATGGCGTAGAGAATCACGATCAGTGGGTAAAGCGTATTCTGGAGATGGCGCGAATAAACCACGGCAATGGCAAAGCTCACCCCGAGGACCAGAGACA
>DAIRFP010000220.1:0-8574 GCA_036794995.1 Thermodesulfobacteriota bacterium
ATGTCAGGCGAACAATTCGTCGAGTGGTTGGACCGAGAGCTGGAACCCCTACGGCGCGAAATCACCGCGTCTCCTTACTATGACTCGTGGTGCAGCGGCAAACTCAGTAAAGAACAGGTGTTCCAGATCATGAGCCAGTGGTATGCCTATCTAAGAGAAATCCCGGCGATCCTCAGCGCCTGGGTACAGCGCTGTCCCGATGCCGACTTGGGACTGAAGTACATCGATTATATGCACGAAGAGGCGCCCCATCCTGAATATTTGGTGGAGTTCGCCAAGGAAATGGGACGGGACCCCGAAGAGATGCGTCAGGCTGAACTGATTCCGGAGTTCACCACTCCATATTTTTACTATTGGCTTTCCCGCGGTCATATCGTCGAGATTGCCGCCGCCAACAACTTCGGTAACGAGCGAACCAATACCCGGACCGGCAACCGGATGCACGAGGCTACGGTCAAATACTACCATTATCCTTCGCTCATCAGATTTTACGGCGAGCATGCGGAGGAAGAAGGCGACCACGCCAATCTGGGAGCCTACGTGTTAAAAAACTATGCGACCACGGATGAGTTGCAGCAGAAGGCGACGGCGGCCGCCAAAAAATCATTGCAACTGAAAATCATCGGCACCAACGCGCTCTACGAGCGCTTCATCAAGAATTGGCAAGCTTGAGCCTGTGCGTCGATCCTTCTTGCTGGACTTATGTGCGGTAATCTCCCGAGGTCATGATGCCACTATCCTTCTACGTCAAGAGTGATAACGATTTTCTTAATTCCGTCCTGTGGATACCGGAAAAAAGCCGCGACGAAGGCGTGGTCTTTTGCCATGGGTGGGGCGGCGGGACGCCCTATGACGACTTGCTGGAAACGTTGGCCGAGCGGGGCTATACGGTTCTCAGATTTGAGCAAAGAGGCTACGGCAATTCCACTGGCCGCGGTGACTTGAGTCTATGGCCGGTGGATATGGCCGCCTGCGCGGCGGTGTTGAACGGCGTGGTCAAAAAAGTCTGGGCCGCGGGCCAGTCCACCGGCGGAACCATGGCCCTGGTCGCTGCCGCGACTCAGGATTGTTTCGCCGGCGCCATCTCTATGGCCCCGTTCTGCAGCCTGCCGCGCATTCTCGAAGACAACCTGAATGCGCGCTCGGTTTTGGAAGGACGTTTCGGACCACTGCAAGAGAAACATTTTCGAACGGCCAATGCGCTGGAGATTGTCGAACGCTTAAAGAAACCCGTTCTGATCGTCCAAGGCACGGCCGATGAATCGGTTCCCTTCGAACATGGAAAGCTGCTTTATCAAAAGTTACAGTCGGTCGCGCAGCATAGACCCGTGCCGGGCGGCAATCATCATCTCACCAATGTCGCTCGCGAGCCGGTTATTGTTGACATCGTCAACTGGTTGGAGAAACAACGGTGACATCGAATGAACTTCGGGCAGGTTGCTGAAAAATGCTGTTTGCAGGCTGCTAGCCCGGATTACGCTTAACGCGAGGAAAAACGATCACACAGTGTTGCCAGGGGGTGAGCCCGGAGAGAAGGGCACCTGACCGTAAAGGCTGAATATTTTTTTGGTGCTGCTTGGGCAGGCTTTTCGAGTCCTTCCCAACAGTTCGCTCCATCGCCGAAGCATGCGGTTTGCTTCAAAGCACAGGCCATTGCCTTTGACTCGGAGGGCTTACCTCTTGGCGTCCCTGTGACAGTGTGAATAATCCAGGCTAGATCAAGGCTAGATCGGGTCAAAAATCAGAGGAGGAATTAGGATGAAGAAATTTGCCCAAGCTTTATCTATTGCTTCCATTGTTCTCCTTACGTTGTTCTGTATTCAGGTTCACGCAAAAAACATCGTAATCGCGACGTCGTCAGTCGTTTTGACCAATGCTCCGATATGGGTCGGCATCGAAAGAAAATTTTTCGAAGAATCCGGGCTGACCGTTCAATACGTCGTCATGCGCTCCGACCTGGCTGTAAAAGGGCTCATCACGGGCGATGTGGACTACATGCAGAGCGCCTCGAGCGTGCTGCGCGCGGCGGTGACCGGAGCGCCTTTAGTAACGATCTTTGGAACCTACAATCGAACCTTTTTCGATCTGGTCGCCAAGCTGGAGATCAAGTCGTTGGCGGATCTACGCGGTAAAAATATCGGAATCAGCCGATATGGCGCTTCGACGGAATACGCGGTTAGATTCGGGCTCAAGGCCAACAACATCGACCCGGACAAAGATGTCAAGCTGCTTGCTATCGGCGCCGGCACGGATGCGGCCAGAATTTCAGCTCTTGAAGGAGGAATCATATCCGCAGCGGTACTTCAAGTTCCGTCCAATTTGATCGCCCATAAGCTGGGCGCGAAAACAATCCTGCCGCTTGGAGATTATATGGAAACGCTCTTTGCAGGATTGGGAACCAGCGCCAGAAAAATCCAGCAGAACCGCGAAGAAGCCAAGCAAGTCATTCGAGGCGTGGTCAAATCCATCGACTACATGGCGCGCAATCCGGCTGAGTCGAAAGCAATCATTCAAAAGAATCTACGGGGCATCGAAGCGTCAACCGTAGACTACATCTATGACATCGTGGTCAAACACGCGACCAGGAACGGCATCGCGTCTAAAAAGGCATTAGATAATACTCTTTTGGGCAGTCAGTTTGAGGGCAAGCCCATAAATTTTGATAAGTTTGTGGATTTTTCGCTTGCCCGCGAAGTGACACAGGAAAAATGAATGGCACGAGCACCCATCAGATAGAAGCAGTCGCTGGAGTTGCAGTGCTTCTCTCTAGCTTAGGAGAATAACAAGATGGCGGATATTTGGCAGGAAAAAGCTGATGTCGTCATCGTGGGATACGGGGGGGCAGGCGCGGTAGCTGCCATTTCAGCTCATGATGCCGGCGCGGCTGTGATCTTATTAGAGAAAGACGCAGGCGGAGGGAATACTCGCTTAGCCACGAATGCCTTTCTCTGCCCCATCAACAACACGTCGGCCAAAGAACACTTACGCGCTCTGTCGTCTGGCGCCGTCATCGATGAAATTATCGATACCTTCTTGGAATGGAGCTCGAAAAACATTGAATTCATTAAGGAGCTCGGAGGTGACGTGGATCTCGTTACTCCTGGCCCAACTTTCTCCAGGCTCACGGGCTCGGAAACTATGGTCCGCTACCGAGTGAAAGGGCCTCCGGGTGAACGTGGGGGCGTTTCCCTTTGGAATCTACTTTCTAAGAATGTTCAACAACGGAAGATTCGCGTCTACCAAGGGACCGCAGCGAAAAGACTGCTGCGGTCTGGAGACGAGGTTGTCGGAGCAGAAGTAGAAAAGGAAGGAAGGCGGTTTCGGATTAGCGCAAAGAAGGCTGTGGTTTTGGCGACGGGTGGGTTTGAGTTCAATGACGCGATGAAGAGGGAATATCTTTTGGGTTATCCCATTTACGCCTTTGGGCATGCGGGAAATCAAGGCGACGGTGTTAAGCTGGCCCAAGAAGTTGGCGCAGATCTTTGGCACATGAAGTCGGTAGCGGCACCAATGGGATACAAGTTTTCTGAGTATGAGGCGGCGTTCACCATGCAGATGCCTGCGAATGGCTATATCATCGTAGACCAGCACGGACGCAGGTTCTGCAATGAAACGGGTCTCGAGCATTACAGTATGTGGATGGAGGTAACCCGCTTTGATAGAGACACTCTTGGATTCTCCCGGATTCCTTCGTATCTCATCTTCGACGATCAAACCCGCCTTTCCGGACCGATCACGCAGTTAGGACATGGGGCCAACCGAAGTTACAACTGGAGCCCTGACAATTCAGAGGAGGTTAGGCGTGGATGGATAACGAGTGGAGAAAGTCCAGTGGAGTTGGCTTCGGCGCTTGGAATAAATTTGCCAGAGCAGTTGGCCAAAACCCTAAGTGCTTATCAAGGATTCTGCAAGCAAGGTAAAGATGAAGAGTTTGCCCGATCCAGAGAAACCCTAATCGAGTTTCGTGGCGGGTTGTATGGAGTGCCTCTCTGGCCGTGCTTGTTGAACACCCAAGGCGGTCCCAAGAGGAACCCCAGAGGACAAATCCTGGACGTTTGGGGCCAGCCTATTAAGCGAATATATGGTGCCGGTGAGTTGGGCTCGATTTGGGGATTCTTATACCAAAGCGGAGGGAATCTCGGCGAATGCCTAGCTTCAGGCCGAATGGCTGGATTCAACGCGGCCTCCGAGCCGCCTCAATTCTAGGATTAGATTTGACAACAATCTGTCCGTGCTACGATTTGACACTATCGATGAGGCCAGAATATATCTGGTGTTCAAACTTGTCCCCGAGCAAAAGAGTGCTACTCGGACTGAGTGAATCCAAGTCAAAAGACTAGCACCAGCTACAGGGAAAAGACTCGTAACAAATCAGAAAGGATACTCATGAAAAGGTCTGTTTTCGAGCTATCGGGGGATGCTAATGACTTTCGTTCCGTCGTGGCTTTAGAGCACACAGACGTGTATCGGGCGCGGATTATTGGACGTATTTTTTTATCTATGACGCTAAGCCTTTTCCTCGGTTTCCCTGCTTGGGGGCAAGATTCCAAGCCCAGTGAGGCGGCCAGAAAAGAGGGTCGGGTGGTCGTTTACGGCTCACTCGAGGACGAGCAACTTACGGCAATCAAAAGCAGCTTTGAGAAGAAAACCGGAATCACCATCGATTATTGGAGAGCGTCCAATGCAAAAGTCTTGGATAGGGCTATCAGCGAATATCGAGCCCGAAAGCCTCTCTTTGACGCGATACTTAACAACGAAGACCCCATGGAAATCATGCTGAAAGAAGGCATTCTCGCTAAATATGATTCGCCGACGGCAAAGAACTTTTCCAAGGATGCGATTCATCCTGAGCTAGGTGTGAGGTATCGCAATGTTATTATAGGAATTGTTTACAACTTTATGGTCGTCACGCCAGCGGACGCCCCAAGGTCACTCGATGATCTGGTGAAACCGCAATACAGAGGAAAATTGGTTATGCCCGATCCAACGCAACATTCCCTCACCACTCAGTGGCTCGCCAGCCTGCATAAGATCATGGGGAAACAAAAGGCGGATAAATTTATACGTGATCTGGCTGCGGCTAGGCCAGCGCTGGTGGAATCCGTTAGCCCTGCTGCAGACCGCGTCGTCTCTGGGGAAACCCCGATAGCCATTGCCTTCGTAAAATTTGCATATGAATACGGTCAAAAGGGCGCGCCTGTAGACTACGTGCGTCTAGGCAAAATGCTGGGCGACAGCCACTACGTGGGCATCAGTAACAAGGCCTCTCACCCTAACGCAGCGAAGGCCTTTGTCGACTTCTTCCTCAATGATGAAAGCATGAAAATCATGGCTGGTAGGGGCGAGTTCGTAAATCGCAAAGGAATCTACCCACCACTGAAAGACGCCGAGAAGATTGAATTTGTCCCGATGGATCATCTCGGGACGAAAGGTTTTGCGGAAAAGAAAGATGAGTACAAAAGACTCTTTCTGCAGTAATAGGCGTTGAGGCTGAAGCTTTTGGGCAAGATTTATCATGCAAAAGCGTGAGGTCACGCCGAAGGAACTCAAATGATCGACACAGACCCAACGAATGGAAAAAGCCAACGGGTACGAAGGCAGGACATCCTCGTACAATTAGGAAAGTTCATTAACGAGAGTGATATTCTGGTCGCGGCACTCGCTGGAACAACCAACGAGTGCTTTCGCACGCTGCACCGCCCGGCCAACCTGTACTTAGTCGGCATGGGTATGGTGACCCCGGTCGCCTTCGGTTTAGCGAAAGCTCTTCCCAGCCGACGAATCATCGCTCTTGATGGGGATGGCAGCCTCCTCCTTTCACCCAGCATCCTGCCGGTTGTCGGCACTTATAAACCAAGAAACCTATGCGTTATAGTATTCGACAACGAACAACTTTACGGTAGTCGTGGCGGCCCTGCGAGTCAAACCGCCCACGGCGCCGATTTGGCCGGTATCGCGAAGGCTGGAGGCATCGACACTACGGCGACGATCGATGGCGCCGATGATTTTGCCACCGAGTTTTCTCGCTTCATATCAGAGTCTGGACCCGCCGTGATCGTTTGTAAGATAGAGCCGACCTACGTTCGCGGGGACGGGCCGAACTTCAACGGCCAAGAGAATAAGTTCCGTCTAGTCCGGTTGATCGAAGAAACCGAGGGAATAAAAATTTTTGAAGGATCGAAGTAGCATCGAGTTTATGACACTGCCTCCAGGGATTCTTTCCTCTTTTTCCGTTCGCATGAAGTCTCGGCAGGCAGGTAGTTCATCGAGGGAGCGAAATGAAAAATGAAGCGGCAAAGGAAGCTCTTGATGCGCTTATCGACTCGGGCATCGATTTCGCGGCGTGCCTGCCGGATTCGGCTTTTAAAGAGTTATACGAACCGTTGAGCGCAGAGTCCGAGATCGATTACGTGCAGGTCGCCAATGAAGGCGACGGCGTGGGCATCTGCATGGGCGCTTGGTTGGGCGGCAAGAAGCCGGTGCTCGTCATGGAGAACAGTGGCTTTGCCGTCACCCCCTATGCTTTGATGCGCGGTCCCATCGCCTTCGGCATACCGATGTTGCTGCTGATTGCGCATCGGGGCGGTTTCCATGACGAGCGTTGGTTCTCGGTTCCCTTTGGTTGGGGAACGGAGCCGTTGCTTGATGCAATGAGAATCAGTTACGAAACCGTCACCAGAACGGAAGACGTTCGCGCCGCGATTACGGGAGCGGTAAAGTCGATGAACTCTATGCAAGCTCCGGTGGGCGTGCTTCTGTCCGGCGGCACTTTGTTTTGACGTCTTGTCATCGGATGGAAACTAGCATTTTGAGCGCAGATATTTTTTGGTTGCCACACGATTTTGCTGGAGGACTAAGGTAATGATGGTCAACCCTTACGATGATTCACGTTTGATGTTGGCGCTGCAAATCGACCACTCGCGGGTGGCCGGTTTTTTTGCCGCCCATTGGGGCAATCGGGACTTTGCCCGTCCCGAGCCCTATGCCTCCGTCGTGCTGGCGGCTCACGAGCACGACATCGGCTGGTGGGAATGGGAGATGAAGCCCTCGACCCTCAACGACAAGGGGTTTCCCATGGATTATCACGATGGGAGCTTCAAATACCTCGGCCAGCTGCGGCTCGATTTCTATAAGAACGCGGTGGACCATGTTCTCAAGCGGGACCCCTATGCGGCGCTGTTGATGGCGATGCACGGGGTGGCGCTGATGAACGCGGGTTACGGCAAGTACGCCTATCCGCCGGATCGTACCGGCGATCCCCGAGTGAAAGCCTACGTCGAGGATCAGGAGGCGTTGCGGGTAAAGTTGATGGCGGAGCTGGGTCAATCGGAGTTCAAAGAGTATGCGTCGGAGGAGCAGATCTGGACCAACTCAGAATACATGGAGGTGTTCGACCAGCTGGCGCAGTTTGTCTGCAATCGCTATCCGCTGAACAGCAAGTGGCGCAAGCTAGGGCCGACGAACACCTTGAACGACGTGGATGTGCCGACCAAGCACGGCGGTCAGCCGGTCAAGCTCAATATCGACACGGTATCGGAGCATCGAGCGATTCTCACTCCTTATCCTTTCGATGTCGATCCGCTGGAGGTTTCGTTTCCGGCGCGGCTGGTGCCGAAGAAGAGCTACTCGATCGCCGAAGAGTTCTTAGAGGATTTTTATGCGGCGGAGCGGATAACCATCAGCCACACCTTGGCGTCAAGGTAGCAATGCGATTCATCGTCGAGGAAACCAGGTGAAACCCGCGCGATTCGATTACTACGACCCGACCACCCTCGCCGAGGCGCTGAGCCTGTTGGCGCAATTTGGTGATACGGCAAAACCTTTGGCCGGGGGCCAGAGCCTTGTGCCGATGATGAATATGCGGCTGGCGCGGCCGGCGCAATTGGTGGACCTAAATCGCTTAGGCGAGCTTGACTATCTCGAGGTCGACAAGGGTCAGCTGCGCATCGGGGCGATGACGCGGCAGCGTACTCTGGAGCGAGCTAAAATCGTCGCCGAAGGCTGGCCGCTTTTGGAAGAGGCGACGCACTACATCGGCCATGTGCAGATCCGGAATCGCGGCACCGTCGGCGGCAGCCTGGTTCACGCGTATCCTTCCGCGGAGCTGCCGGTGGTCATGACGGCATTGGATGCGACCCTGGTGCTCCGCAGCGCGCAGGGCGAACGGCTGGTGCGGGCGGAAGAGTTTTTTGTCGACGTCATGACCACCGTTCTGCAACCCGGCGAGCTGCTCGTCGAGGTCCGCGTGCCGCAGGCGGATTCCGGCACCGGCGCTTCGTTCCAGGAAGTCAGCCGGCGGCATGGCGACTTCGCGCTCATGGGGGTCGCGGCGATAATCACACCGGATGCCAACGGTAACGTCAGAGGGGCGCGCCTGGTCTTTACGGGCGCCATTCCCGCGCGTTCGCGCAAGGCCGAAGAGTTGCTCATCGGGAAACCGCCCGATCGAGACCTGTTCGGCGAGGCGGCTCGGGTTGCCGCGATGACTCTGGACCCGGAGTCCGATGTTCATGCCAGCGCACAATACCGCAAGGAAGTTGCCACCGTGCTCGGCCGTCGCGCCCTGGAGCAGGC
>DAIRFP010000221.1:0-8541 GCA_036794995.1 Thermodesulfobacteriota bacterium
GCTTCGAAATCATGGCACGGCAGGTCTTTATTCGGTTCAAGGCTCTCCTCATGGAGCCCAGTTCATACGCGTTCGCAGAGCGGCACGACAACATTGAGACGATTTACAAAAAGCTCGAAGAAAAACGAGACACAGCAGACGTAACGGAAGTGCTTAAGGAATTGCATAAGATTGTCAATGAAGCGATTCGCGCGCAACAGCCGGGAGAAGACCACGCTGAGGGCCTGACAGTAGACCTGAGCCAGATCGATTTCGAGAAGCTGCGAGACGAGTTCGCGAAGAAAGTTAGACACAAGCACGCCGCCTTGCAGGATATCCGGGATGTCGTCGAAGCGAAGCTGCAGCAGATGCTTGGGCGGAATCCGTTGATGATGGACTACTATAGAAGATACTTGGAGATCGTCGCTGAATATAACCGAGAAAAAGATCGGGTGACAGTTGAGCACACCTTTGCCGAGCTGGTGAAATTGGCCAACAGCCTCGATGCCGAGCAGCGTCGCGCCGCTGAAGAAGGCTTGAGCGATGATGAATATGTACTCTTTCAATTGTTGTTCAAAGACAATCTCAGCAGAGCCGACAGAGAAACACTCAAACAGGCAAGTAAGTCGCTCCTGGCGTCGCTTCGGGAATTACTCCAGCGTATGCCCGCATGGACTAAGAACTCTCAGACCCAGGCTGAGGTTAAGGTCCTCGTGTTGGATACACTTTGGCAGAGTTTGCCTAGGCCGCCATTTACGGACCGGGAGGCCGAACAGTTGGCCGATCGGATCTACGATTATGTGTGGCAGCGAAGCGCGAGCGGGGAGTCTTTTGGGGCAGAAAGACAAGCTGGACAACCTGTTCCTTGACAGTGACCGGGCTTTGCTTATAGACCTTTTTTGTCAACGGGTTAACTCAAAATGCGAAAACGGACTGGTTACCCAAGGAATCGGAGACGTATATGGCACAGATTGTTTTAGGCATCGGCACCTCACACAGTCCGCAGTTGAGTGTTCGCGCAACCGATTGGCAGGTGCTCCGGGAAAAGGACGAGCACGACCCGCGGCTGGACTATAAAGGCTTGTTGCAGCGCGCGAAACCCAATCTTGATCGCGAACTAACCGCAGAAAAGTTCCGCCAGCGCGATGAGGCGTGTCAGCAAGCGATCAAGACTCTGGGCGATACCCTTCAAAGGGCCAATCCGGATGTCGTGATCGTGTTTGGCGACGATCAGCATGAGCAATTTCAAGACGACAACATGCCGACCTTTGCGGTTTACCACGGCAAGTCGCTATCGGTGATGAGGCACGGGGGGCAAAAGCTGGTTGGTTGGAAGGCGGCGGAAGAGCGCGGTTGGGCGCCCACGGTCGCCGAATACGACACGGGTCACGAGCTCGCCGAACATCTGATTCGGTCACTGGTGGATGCGGAGTTTGACATCGCGCGTTGCAATAAGCTCCGGCCGGAGGTCGGGGTGGGGCATGCGTTCAGTTTCTTATACCGGCGGGTTTTGCCTGGCGGCAAGTTGCCGATGGTTCCGGTGATGGTCAACACGTATTATCCGCCGAACCAGCCAACCCCGAAGCGTTGCTATGCTTTCGGCCAGGCGGTGCGCAAAGCGGTGGAATCCTGGGACAGCGACAAGCGGGTTGCAATCATGGCTTCCGGAGGCCTCAGTCACGTCGTCATCGATGAAGAAATCGATCAGATGACCATGGATGGGTTGCGCAATAAAAAGCCCGAAATCCTGTGGCGACTGCCGCGGGAGCGTCTGTGGGGCGGAACCTCAGAGATTCTCAACTGGGTTGCCCTTGCGGGCGCGGTGGAATCGATGGACCTCCAATATTTGGAATACGTCACCACCTACCGCTCGCCGGCGGCGACGGGCTGCGGTATGGGCTTCGCGTACTGGACATAATTGGTTTCGGGTTTCTGGTTTCGGGCTTTGAGTTGGAATCTCGAAGCGTAAAGCAAAAGTAATTCTAATGGCTCGTGAATCCATCATTGAACGATTATTAAAGCTGGATACCTGCGCGGTGTCGGATGGCATGGATCGTTTAGCATTGCAGGGCGCAACCTACGGCGTTCGCCCGATGTGGCCTTGTCCCAAGATTGTCGGTCGGGCCGTAACCATGAAGATAAAGCCGGTGGGTTTGGACAAACCGAAGCAACATCTCGGAACTTTACCCATCGAAGCGGCTCAGCCGGGCGACGTGATCGTGATCGATAACGGCGGGCGACCGGATACGTCATGTTGGGGCGGGCTCTTGGCGCTGGCGGCGAAAACGAAAGGTATCAGCGGGGTCGTCATTGACGGCGCCTGCCGAGATATTGACGAAAGCCGGGACGTAGGCTTTCCGGTTTACGCCCGTGCCGCGGTTCCGATGACGGCCCGTGGAAGAGTAATGCAGGAATCTTACAACCAAGAGATTGAGTTTGCCGGCGTCCAAGTGCATGCCGGCGACTTGGTGATCGCAGATGGCAGCGGCGTGGTGATCATTTCTCGGGCCAAGGAAGAAGAAGTCGTGCGAGAGGCGGAGGCGGTAGCGGCGACCGAAGCCAGAATGGCGGAGGGTATCAGAAAGGGAATGTCCGTTCTCGAGGTACTTGAAAAGCTCGGCTACGAGCAAATGTTGGATAAAAGTAAATTGTCGTAGATATCACACTGACATGCTGACTCGCGAAGAGAACGAACTTTTGACCCGCGTCGAGCGCGGCACGCCGTGTGGCGAGTTGCTGCGGCGCTATTGGCATCCGGTGGCAGCCGCTGGGGAACTTACGGATGACAAGCCTATCAAAGCGGTCAAGATTCTCGGTGAGGAATTGGTGGTTTATCGCGACCAGCAGGGAAACTACGGGCTGGTGGGCGAGCATTGCCCGCATCGATTGGCTTCTCTCGCTTATGGAAGAGTCGATGACGAGGGAATTCGTTGCCCCTATCATGGATGGAAATTTGACCGCACGGGCAAGTGCCTGGAACAGCCGGCGGAGCCCGCAGGTAGCACCTTCAAAGATCGGATCAAACATGTGGCTTACCCGGTGGAGACGCTCGGCGGATTGATTTTCGCCTATTTCGGTCCGGAGCCGAAGCCCTTGCTGCCGCGCTGGGACCTGCTCGTCTGGGAAAACGGCAAGCGCTGGATCGTCAAGGATTCGATCATTGATTGCAACTGGTTACAGCCGATGGAAAATTCCGTGGACCCGGCGCACCTGTTTTGGTTGCATGGGGATACGGCCCACCTTGCCCCTCGGGTGAACAAATATGCCGAACAACATGAATTCATTCTATTTGATTTTGGCATCAAGAAACGGCGAACCAGTTTGCCGGTGGCCACGGGAGACGTGCCGCTTGTGGACGAGCATCCGCTGCTCTTTCCAACGATCTTGCGCCATGTGGCGCCCTATCAGGGTGGGCACCGCCACAACTTACAGATTCGTGTCCCGGTCGACGACACGCACACGCAGGTGTTCCGGGTGAATTTTGTTCCATCGCAATTGGAAAAATCTCCCATGGAGGTTGAAGTACCGTTGCGCTACAGCCAGCTAAAAACGGGGCCGTGGGAGTATGACATGCGCATGGTCTCGGCGCAGGATTCCATGGCATGGGAGACTCAAGGGAAGATTACCGATAGGACCCAAGAGCGCCTCGGAGTCGGCGACGAAGGTATCTTGCTGCTGCGAAAGCTTCTAAAAGAGCAGATCGAGGTCGTTCGAAAAGGATTGGATCCCATCGGCGTGATCCGGGATTCAGAGATAAATCGGATCATCGATCTCAATGTGATTAACGAGCGCATCGGGCTTTATCGATTGCAAACTCCGGAAACCCACCGCAATGTAGCAGCATCGTAACCGTCAAGCATAGGCTAACAGCTTTTCCTCCTTTCACCCACGTTTGCAGCGCAATTAGCTTTGGTTTCTTTCCCCAGGGTGAATGCACTTATCTGAGCTGCATCGGCATTTCCTTTCCGCCGCTTTCTTAATCCTAAAAGGTTCATAGTTAAACATTCCATGTCTTACATAACCTATTGATTTTGCGATACTTTTTTGCGGTGGGTCCTTGCATTTGTGGAGCCTCTTTGAGTAACATCTGCAACTGATGCCTATCCTCTATAATAACCGCGCGCGGGTTTACTTACTGTTGGCAAAGATTTTTGGTGCTGTGTTTGTCTTGCTTGCAGTTACCGGAGACACGCAAGCGGCGTCGGCTCGGAAGGCCGAGTGGCAGGCTGACTTGGATAAGGAATAAGGTGCCTCATCGGGCGGTCGAAACCGCGATAAAAATCGTTAATGACGCTTTGACCAAAACCGAGAAAACATAACCATCAAGATGAATTGCGGAGGATAAGGCGATGCTGACAAAGGAAGAGAACGAAAGACTGACACGGGTGGCGCGGGGAACACTGGCGGGAGAACTGTTGCGCCGCTATTGGTTTCCGGTGGGGGTCGCCGCCGAGCTCACCGACGAGGTGCCCACACAGCTGGTCCGGATTCTCGGCGAAACCCTTGTCCTGTTTCGTGACAAGAAAGGCCGGGTCGGTTTGCTCGAAGATCGGTGCCCGCACCGCGGCGCCTCGCTTTCCTATGGTCGGGTGGAAGAGCGCGGCGTCGCGTGCCCGTACCATGGCTGGCTTTTTGACTCGAAAGGGAATTGCCTGGAGACGCCCGCGGAGCCCTGCGAAAGCAAGTTTCATTTGACCGTAAAACAGCGCTCTTATCCGGTGCAAAAGCTAGTCGGTCTCTATTGGGCTTATTTGGGTCCGGAGCCGCTGCCGCTGATCCCTAATTTTGATATCTGGTTCAGGAAGGACGGTAAGCGAAAGATATTCATCCAACCTCAGCTGGACTGCAATTGGTTTCAGGCGATGGAAAATTCGATGGATCCGGCGCATCTGCAGATTCTTCACCAGGACACCGCTGGGCGCGGGCGAGCGATACAGAACAGTACCCGGGGGTTGACGGACGACGTCGCCGAGTTCGAATTCTACGAAGTGCCCTACGGTTTTATGAAACGGCGGACCTACAAAAACGGGATGCTGGACGAGCATCCGGTGATTTTTCCCAATATTTTGCGGCAGGGGAACGTCGGGCAGATACGCGTTCCCATGGACGATACCCATACCAAGATCTACTTTGTGCGATTTTTTCCCAATGAAGATGGCTCGATGGCGGAGAACGACGAACCTCCTGTGGAGTACATCAACCCGTACAAGAACCCGCCCGATGCGCTTCACCCCTATACGAAGTTCCGCATGGATTCGGTTCAGCCCCAGGACCATATGGCGTGGGAAACCCAAGGGCCCATCGCCGATCGCACCCATGAACGCTTGACCTCCTCGGATCGGGGTATCGTCCTGCTGCGCGAAGTGATGATGCGTGAGATGAAGAAAGTTCAGCAGGGCCTGGATCCGATGGGAGTCATCAGGGATGCCGCACAAAATCCCATGGTGGATACGCATCTCATGGAGTCCATCGCTCAAGTGACGCAAACCCGCGCGTCGCGTGCCGTGAACGAGTAAACGAATTCCCCAACACGCTGTCTCTCCGCGTCTGCATGGCGCGGAGAGGCGGTTTCTCTAGAAAATCCAATCTTTCGCTTGCCTTAGATGGCGGGCGAGAATATTATCCTCTCGCCTTCTGCGGTTTTGAGAATCTCTTATCCGCTAGTTTTAATCGCGAGGTGAATACCCATGAGCGATCTTTCTGGGCTGCGTGAACTTGTCGCCCAATCCTGCCGTATTCTCGGCAAACTGAATCTAACCAAAGAACCGAGCGGGCACGTGAGCGCTCGAGCGCCCGGCGCAGAAAAGATTCTTATCAAGGCGAGAGGTCCGGAAGAATCGGGTTTGCGCTTCGTGACCGCACGCGACGTGATCACGGTGGATTTCGCCGGCAAGAAGGTCGCGGGAGAAGACGGATTGGAATCTCCTCAGGAAGTGTTTATCCACACTTGGCTGTACCGGATGCGTCCCGACATTCAGTGTGTCGTTCACGTTCACCCATTGACCGTCGTGCTTTTTACGATCTGCAACAAACCGTTGTTGCCGCTTTTCGGCGCCTACGATCCGTCGGGTCTGAGGTTAGTCGTGGAAGGCCTGTCCGCCTACCCTCGTAGCATCACGGTATCGACCGAAACATTGGGCGAAGAGTTCGCTCAAGCGATGGGAGAAAAACCGGCGTGCTTGATGCGCGGCCACGGTATCACCACCTCCGGCGCCAGCGTCGAGGAGGCGACTCTGACGGCGATCAAACTCAATGAATTGGCCGAGGTCAATTATCGAGCTTCGCTGCTCGGAACTCCCGAGCCGGTTTCACAAGCAGACATCGACGTTATCGTCGGCAAGACCGGAGGCAAGAGCAAGGCTATGCACTCGGCTTCTTCCTGGCGCTACTACTGCCGGCTGCTGGATGAGTAACCGTTTCTCGTTCCATTTTTAAGTCATGGGACAGGCTGTCCTCGAATTTCGCGATGTCACGAAATATTTTGGCTCCACCCCGGCCGTCGACCGGGTCAGTTTCTCGGTTCGAGCCGGTGAAATCTTTACCTTGCTCGGGCCATCGGGCTGCGGCAAGACCACCACGCTTCGTTTGGTTGCCGGCCTGGAGGAACCCGATGGAGGAGAAATACGGGTTAACGGCAAACCGGTTGCTGCACCCAGTCAAGGAGTCTTCATGGCGCCGGACAAGCGGCAGATGGGGATGGTTTTTCAGTCCTATGCGATCTGGCCGCATTTAACTGTCTTCGAGAACGTGGCATTCCCGCTGCGAGTTCGGCGCGAATCCGCCGCCACAATCAAGGAACGCGTACGCCAGGCTTTGGAGACCGTGGGTCTCGCGGGCTTGGACGATCGCGGTGCAACTGCATTGTCCGGCGGCCAGCAGCAGCGTGTCGCCTTGGCGCGCGCGCTGGTTTACGCGCCGGCGATTCTGTTGCTCGATGAGCCGCTGTCGAATCTCGATGCCAAGCTGCGGGAACAGATGCGCTTTGAAATCCGCGCGCTGCAAAGGAAGCTGCAACTCACCCTGCTTTATGTGACCCACGATCAAACAGAAGCTATGACCTTGTCGGACCGCATCGCGGTGGTGAATCGTGGCCGATTCGAGCAGGTCGGCACTCCGGTGGAGGTTTATGAGCATCCGGCAACTGCTTTTGTCGGTGAATTTCTTGGGCGGACCGTAGTCCTGGGAGGGCGGGTGACGAAGAGCGGTAAAGAAACCTGGATCGATCTCTCCCTAGAGAGCGGCCGGCTTTTTGTGACGAGCAACCTCTGCGGGAGTTTCCAGAACGGCGAGCAGGTGCGGATCGTTTCTCGGCCAGAGGATATTGAGATTTTACCTCCGGGAGAGGTAGGTCCCAACCAAGTCGTGGCCACGGTCGACGAGGTCGCCTATCTCGGAGACCGCTTTGAGTACAATGTAAGCAGCGCAGGACGATGCTTTTTACTTTCCACCGCAAAGAAAAAAAAGTTCCCACCGGGTTCGCAGGTACGCCTCGCCATTGATCCGGAGCAAGTTAATCTTCTGCCGGCACAGGATCAGTCTCAGATTTGACTGCGCGCTCCAGGCTCCCCAAAGCTCAAGCGTTGCATGCCTGGCGCCTAACAAGCGCATCGAGTCATTTCTAAACTGCTTAATGTATTGAATTCTTAGATTTGAAGTGTTATCCAGCGGCTATCCGTCAAAGACTTTCATGTCGGGACTAATCTTGCGTCGCGGAGGTACCCATGGATGAAAGAGACCTTCAACGTTGAGGTTTGTTCGTGAAGCGAAGTTAAGTTCATGAGTTATGATCTGACAGTATCGTCTAGTCCGCGGCTCCGATGGCGGGTCCGGCCTTTTCGGATTGCGGAAACGCTCATGGTCCTACTATTTGGCGTGGCCATGGGTCTGCCGTTGCTTTTTCTGCTGATCGGCAGTTTCAACCTCGCCGCGCCGGGGAGGGAGGCGGTATACGGAATCGCGAACTGGGTGCGCGCTTTTTCGGATCCCGGAACGTTGAGCGCGCTCTGGATGAGTTTCCTGATCGCCGTGGTCCGTCTGATCCCTGCGATGATTCTCTCGGTAGCCGTGGCCTGGTTGATTGCCCGAACCGATATGCCCGGCAGAAATGTTTTCGAGTTTCTCTGCTGGTTCGCTTATTTCGTGCCGGACTTTCCGTTGGTCCTGGCGTGGATTCTGATACTCGATCCCAACTTCGGTCTGCTCAACACCGTGGTGGGGCTTTTGCCATTTGTCGAGGGGCCGCTGTTTAACCCCTATAGTTTCTGGGGAATTATCTGGGTGCATACTTCCGTCAGCGGCATCTGGTTCAAGGTGATGCTCTTGACGCCGGTGTTTCGCCGGCTCGGCTCCAGTTTGGAGGAGGCCGCGCGGGTTGCCGGAGCAAACAATTTTACTACCCTTTGGCGTGTCACTCTGCCGGTGCTTTCGCCGATGATCATCGCCATCGCGGCGCTGAGTTTTATCCGCGGGCTCGAATCCTTCAATACCGAGCTGCTGCTGGGCCTCCCGGCGGGAATCTACGTCTATGCGACGCGCATCTATGATTATACCCGGCAGGAGCCT
>DAIRFP010000222.1:0-8538 GCA_036794995.1 Thermodesulfobacteriota bacterium
TCTAGATACTGTACAGCCGCGCGGCGTTTTCCCCCATCAGCTTGCGTAGGCTCGATTCGCCTAGATTCTTGCGCTGGGTGACTGACCCGACCGTGTGAGGGAACTTGCTGTCGCCGTGATTGTAATCTGATGCGAAGATCAGGCGGTCTTCACCGACAAATTCCATAATAAACGGCAACGTCTGCTCATCGGGTTCGAAGGAGTAATAGACTTGCTCGCTCCGCATGTATTCGCTGGGTGCTTTTTTCATTAACGGCACGGCGAGCTCCATGTATTCATAGTGCTCGTCCAAGCGCTCCATCCAATACGGCACCCAACCCGCGCCTGCCTCTAAGAAAGCGACTTTTAATTTTGGAAAACGCTCGAGAATACCGCCACCAACGATACACATGGCGCCGATCATCTGTTCAAAGGCGTGGGTGGTTACGTGGACAAAAAACGGATTGTCGAACCGCTCTGCTGCCGCCGCGGGTCTCCCCGAACCCACGTGAACACAAACCGGCACTCCAAGCTCTTCGGCTTTGGCATAAAAAGGATAAAAATCGGGATGATCCAGATTGCGTCCGGCTGAGTGCGCCGCTACGGCAACCGCGACAAAACCCAGGTCCTTGACACAACGCGTGAGCTCTTTCACGGCTTCCCCAGGTTCCTGCATGGCGACGAGCGCAACTCCTTTGAGACGCTGGGAATCTGCGCGAGAATAGTCGGCAAGCCAGGTGTTGTAGGCATGGGCAATAGCGCAGGCAAGATCATGGTTTTCAAGAAACGGCAGGCTTAGGAACACCGTCGTGCCGAAATTGACCGCGGTGTCGATGCCTTCCAGATCCATATCCTTCAGCCGCTGCACCGGATCGAACATGCCGGTGGTTGGCTGCGGCCTGCGAGATATTGGCGCCGTGCCAATACCGCAGCCGACGCCGCTGGGCTTCGCCCAAATTTTTCCTTCCAAGAGCAGCTCTGAGCGCCCGCTGGCGTCTTTCACGACGCGCGGCGCATGTTTTCGGTACGGAGCTTCTAAGAGATCCTGCCACGGCGCGTCTTTCTCTTGAACATGGCCGTCCGCGTCGATAATCCTCATCCCGTTGATCATAGCATCCTCCTGCAACGATTGCGGTTCACTTGTGCGTAATATCCTTCAGAAGCTTCTCCCAATGAAGCAGTTCCTTCTCGTACTTGTCGGTCGTCAGTCCTCGCTCAGGCCGCCACTTCTTGAATCCTTGGTCTTTCGCGGCACTGCCATAGTAAAATTTCTCTAGCACGGCCTGCCCATCGGGACTGAGAAGAAAGTCTGCCATGAGCAGTGCGCCGTGGGGATGCGGCGGATTAAGCGCCAGCGCGGCGCTGCCCACGTTGGTGGGAACGATATCCATCGGTAGCCATTCCAGCGGGGCGCCTTTGGATGCCGCAAGCAAGGTGTGGGTTTGAAAAATGGCGGGAGACGCGACAATCTCTCCGCTGGCGATCACGTTGACCAAAGCCGGAGCGTCGATCGAATAGAGTCTGATTTCCTGACTCTTCAGCTTCTTGACGAACTCTTCTCCCCTAGTTCGAATCATCGCCCCGATGATTTTTCCGCTGGTCTCCCCGATGCTGATGCCCATCTTTCCTTTCAACTCCGGGTTCAATAGAACCTCGAAGTTCTTCTGGGAAACCCCCTTTGACACGAGGTTTTTGTTGTACATAAAGCCGACATACGACTCTCTTGAAAGCGCCCAATAATAGAGACCCTTCGGCGCGCGCTCCTTGGCGTCTTCCGGATAGCTCTTTAGATAAGGGGAGTCATAGGGCCGAAGAATCTTGCCATCGCGCATGAACATCAGATTGCCCTCGGTGGTTTCGATGGCATCGGCGATGTTTCGCCGAGCTTTGGTTTCCTCCTCCAGCTTAACCGTGAGATCGCTTCCCGAGGCGCGAAAAGCTTCGACTTTAACGCCGGGATACTTTTTCTCGAAGACGTTGACGATCTCCTTGTAAGAGCCCCCCGCGAGCGAGGTGTACCACACAACCTTGCCTTCCGCCTTCGCTCCCGCGTAAAGGATTTGCTCGCGATCGGCTCCCAGATAGGGCGCCAACTCCTCGATTGACGAAGGCTTACGAGCTTGCGTCCAGCCCTCTTTTGGCAGAAATAAGAGAACCAACATTAAGAAAGCTAGCACTTTCATACTCTGGCTCCTTTCTCGGGCGACGTTCATAGCCGCATCAACGATTTCTTGCCTGGATTAGGTCCACCGGCCGGACTCGATCTCCCCCCTCCTCCTATTTCCAAAAAATTGCTCGAAACAACTTGTTGTGATCCTCGTAACTGTCTGAAAGCGTCCAATCCACCGGATAGAGACGCACTCCTTTTAGGTAATCCGGTCTGAATTTTGGTAACGCCGGGGGTTTGTCCATGACGAGGACTTCTTTTTGACCGTCATCCGATGCGACAAAGTTTAAAAACAGCTTCGCTGCATTCGGATGACGGGACAATTTGAACATGCCCGCCGCGACAACAACCGTGATATGCGGCTCGGCATCCACCCAGTCCACCGGCGCCCCTTTTCTTTTGTATTCCTCCGTCCGCGCAATGTCGTTGTAGACGACCAATGAAAATTCGCCGGCGCTGAGCAAGACCGTCTGCTGGCTGTGACCCTTCACCAAAGCGAGATCTTGCCGGGCCAGTTTCCTAAAGTAGTCCGATGCTTTTTCCTTGCCGAGAAATTGCGCGTGCGCTTGGGTCACCAAATACTCTTCTTTTTCCAGCGACATCTGTCCCTTCCATCGCGGGTGGAGCAGCTCCTCGTAGGATTTCGGCACATCGTTTTTTGCCACCATTTTGGTGTTGTATTCGATAGCGTAGGGAACGACGTACAGGCCGGTCCAATAACCCTCCGGGTTAGCAAGACCTTGAGGAAATCCCTTGACCGCCGGCGTGATATGGGGCGCGAGCATGTTCTTTTTCATGAAAATCCGGTGCGTGTAATTGTTGATGATCACGACATCCGCGCTTAATTGACCTCCCGATGCCTCAGCAAGGATCTTGCTGGTCAAGGTCTCCCCAGTGGCTCTGGAATACTTGATCTGCAAAAACGGGTATTGCTTCCTGAAATTCTTGAGGTAGTTCTGGACTTGATGGGCCTGGGCGGTGCCGTAGATGACGAGTTCCTGTTCTCTCTTCGCGTGGGCTATGAGTTCTTCCTGCGCCCAAACCTGCCAGTTCCAGAAGTGAAAAAACAGCGATGTGACAACAAAGCAAGCGAATCTCATCAGACCTCCGTCCGGTGACGACATTTGGGAGCGGGGTTGAAACCCGCCGGATCCTGAGACACTTCTCGGTTGCCGTGGCTCGCTGCTAATCTCCCTGCAAGCGTTTGCCCGCCAGCTCCGAAAGCTTCGCGGACGGGGTGACGTATTCAAAATCCGTCGTCACCTCGATCAGCGCCGATCGATCGGCGGCCATGGCTTTCTTGAATGCCGGCAAGAACTCTTCATCACGGCTGACTTTCAGACCCAAGGCGCCGTAAGCCTCGCCCAGGCCGGCGAAGTCCGGATTCATGAGTCCCGTGCCATACTGGCGGCCGGGATACTGCGCTTCCTGATGCATGCGAATCGAGTTGTAGCCTTCGTTGTTGTAGACGATGGCAACGATGTTGGCGCCATATTGTTTCGCTGTCGCCATTTCCTGGCCGGTCATTAAAAATCCACCGTCCCCCGCGTGCGCCACCACTAGTCGCTCGGGATGCGCGAGCTTCGCGGCGACAGCCGAGGGGATCCCGGGACCCATGCAACCCAACGTCGGTGAAATGTAAGAGTCCGGGTGTTCGAATTCGATATAACGCTGCGGCCATTGTCCGAAGCTGCCGGCGTCCGTCGTAGTAATGGCGTCCGCGGGCAGCGTCGCTTTGAGGTCCGCCATCACCCGTTCCATGGAAACCCGCGTCGTCGGCCGCGTGCCCGGCGCGCAGTATCGCTTTTGGGCGCTGTGGTGCTCGGCGATCCACGATGCACGATTCTCGTTGGGCCGCGGACCAGGATGTTGGAGCGCGGAAAGCAATGCTTGCTTGGCGTCCGACACAATGCCCAAGTCAGGACGGGAGTTCTGACCGATGTTTTGCTCATCCGCATCGATTTGAATGAAGGGTTGGCCGGGGCGGGGCAGTGAAAAGCCGCCGGTGGTTTGCTGATTCAACCGGCTACCCAGTACGACCACCAGATCCGTTTCCTCCGAGACCAAGTCCCGGGCATGTTTGTTGGCGTTGGTCAGGTTGCCGATGTAATTGGGATGACTGTTGGGAAAAGCATCCTGCCGCTTGTAAGAAGTAAGCACGGGAACCTGAAACTTCTCGGAAAAATCGATCAGTTCCTGCCACGCGTGGGAATATTGCGTCCCGGATCCGGCCAGCAACACCGGTTTTTTAGCAGCGTTGATGCGACCGATCATTTGCTCGATGAGTTTGGGGTCCGGATTTGGACACGCGGACGGATAAGGATCGATCATGGCGATATCTGCATCTTCTTCCAACATATCCCGCGGCAAGGAGACCACCACCGGGCCGGGACGGCCGCTGCGCGCCAGGTGAAAAGCCCGGGTCATGACCCGCGGCACATGTCTCGAATCATTGATCTCGATAACCCACTTGGCAATGGTGCCGAAGAAGTGAGTGTAGTCGATCTCTTGACCCGCTTCTCGTCCACGGGCGCCGCGCCCCACCTGTCCAACCAGGAGCACCAACGGCACGGAATCGTACTTCGCGCTGTGGATCGCGATACTAGCGTTTGTGGCGCCCGGGCCGCGGGTTACCAGACAGACTCCGGTTGTGCGCGTCGATTTGGCATAGCCCTCCGCCATGAAGGAGGAACAGCCTTCCTGCCGATTAGTAATGAGCTGGATCTCGGGTATGTTGCACAGCCCATCCAGCACGGCGATGTGGCTTTCCCCGGGCACACAGAAAACGTGCCGAACCCCCTCGTTGCGAAGACATTGCGCTACTGCATGACCACCTAGCATCGAATTCCTCCCACTCAATTTGAGATTCTTCCACCGACCTCACTCTGCCCTATAACTCCTGTTCAAGCCAGCTGTCAACGTTTGCAGTGTCTTTCAAATCCTGAGATTGATACGGGGGCATGGAGTATGGTAATTCCCGAAAGACGGCTGTGTTAAGACGCCATCGATTGCCTGAATCACCTGATCGAAAGAGGAACGGCATGAACATCTTGAGCCTTACTATTACAATGGTCCTGACGATGTTGGGACCTGTTTGGGGTCAGGCGACCAAACCGAAGACCTTGGATGAATTGGCAGCGTACACCGGTCCGGATCGTCAGAAGATAATTCTCGAGGGCGCCAAGGCGGAGGGAAAAGTCGTTTGGTACACCTCGCTGTCGGGAAATTACAGAGAAATCGTCGAGGCTTTCAAAAAGAAATACACTGAGATTCAAGTAGAGGTCTATCGCGCCGGTAGCAGCGATGTCGCCGAACGGTTACTGAACGAAGCGAAGGCTGGACGCTACCTGACGGACGCGATGGAAACGACTCCGGGGGCGCTGATGCTGTTGCGTGAGAGTGGAATCCTCAAGCCCTACACTTCGCCCGAGCTGGCGAAATATCCGGAAGAAGCAAAGACCCGCGCCGACGGCGGGCGCGTTTACTGGGTAACCGATCGCGAAGCCTATCTGGGCTTTGGCTACAACACGCGTTTGATCTCATCCAGCCAGGTGCCGAAGAACTTCCAGGACCTGTTACGGCCGGATCTTAAAGGCAAACTCGCCGTCACCACCGAGAGTTCCAGCGCGCGGGTGATCGGGTCGATGCTGAAATATAAAGGCGACGGCTTCATGAAAAAACTCAAAGAGCAAGAAATAAGATTGTTCAAGCTCGCCAGTCTGGGTTTTCTTAATCTCATCATCGCCGGAGAAATTGCCGGCTCGCCGACGGTTTTTCGCAATCAAGTAGTCGTGATGAAGGAAAAGGGCGCGCCCATCGACTGGGTGCCCCTGGACGTGGCGGTGGCAAATGCCGGCGGCTCCGCCGTCATTGCGAATGCCCCCCATCCCCATGCCGCGTTGCTGCTCACCGACTTTGTCATAGGCGCCGAGGGCCAAAAGCTAATGGAACAGTTCAAATACGGCGTGGCGTGGAAAGAGCATGCCTTCAAGCGCGAGTATCCCGAGCGCGGCATGACCAGCGCGCAGTATCAGGACGCCGAAGACAAATGGAGCCAATTGCTGCGCTCAAGCACCCAACGATAAGCGAATTATCCTTGATACCGGTCACACGCCATGGAATCTCGCCACCCCCTGTCAAATTCTTACTCAGCTTCTAGAGATACGTCGGGGGAAACTGAGCAGAATCCGTCGCTGGCTAAGAAGCACCACGGCCAGGCTTCATAAACATCATTCGGAATGAGCAAAAGAAGAAGATTTATTTTGGTTTTTGGCTATGCCGGTTTCTTAGCCTTCCTGTTTGAGGGCTCTGCGAGGCTGGCTTTCTCGATACCCCAAGTGGGCAAGCGCCTACAGGGAAATGAGGATTATACGTATCGTCGCAATTGGGTTCGCGAACATCAAAAGTCCGGGGTGGAAGTGTATTACACATTTGACATGTATGATCCTTCTAAAGGATGGATACCAAAGCCAAACCTCAGAGATGTCAAAGCATTCGGCAACAAGATTTTGAACACCAACTCTAAAGGGTTTAGAGGTAAAAAGGATTCTCCCTATACGAAGAACAAAGAAAAGTTACGAATCTTGATACTCGGAGACTCGTTCACTTTCGGTGATGAAGTCAGCGACGACGAAACCTATTCTTCCTATCTTCAAGAGATGCTACCAAACGCCGAAGTGATCAACATGGGAATACACGGGTATGGTCACGATCAAATGCTGATCCTGCTCAAGGAAGAGGGAGTTAAGTACGCGCCGGACATCGTTATCTTAGGGTTTCTTGCTTTAGATATGTCCAGAAACCTGCTGGAATTTAGGGACTATGCGAAGCCGCGTTTCGTTTTGCAAGGCGGTGAGCTGAAGCTCACAGGCACCCCCGTTCCACGCCCTGAAGAGATACTGCAATGGGATTGGACCCGACCCAAGATTGTCGATCTGTTCTCACTCATTCAGCACAGAGTAAAGAAGTTCTCTGGGATTCAACAAAAAGAAATGGAGACGATTACAACGGCTATACTAACCGACATGATACATTCGATCGAAAGCATCCCGGCAATTCCAATACTCGCCTACCTTCCACGAGCCAGAGAAATCGCCAAGGCTGTCCCCGTGACGCAAGATGAAGAGTACCTGTTTTCCATTTGTAAGTTAAATCCAAAAGCCCAATGCTTTTCCACCAGGCCGTACTTTGCCAAGAAAATAGCCAACGGAGAAACCTTCAAGTCGAGTGGCCACTGGGAACCTGCAGGTCACCTGGCTGCCGCCGAGGCCATAAAACGGTATCTGATTGATCAAGGTTATGTGGCTATCCGTAGTCCTTCCGAGGGCAAGCCCTCACACGGCTGCCCTCATCCACCCTGTCTTCCCTTGCGCCAGCAAATTCATGCGGCAGGACTGCCATTGCAAGATCCTCAATCACCGTGATTTCCTACCGGGCTTGGTCCGGTAGTTTCTGGACATTCTTCTGGCCATGGAGTATTGAAAGCGATCGACGAGTTGTTTTATCTGATCATTCAGGAGAACCCATATGAATACGTCCGGCGTTCCGGTTCACTGGTTGTTAACCCTTTGGTTGACTTTGCTCGCTCCTCTCAGCATTGCCCAGGCACAGCCAGCGAAACAGTACGAACCGTCAGTGGGCCAGGAAGGCAAGGACGTCGTCTGGGTGCCGACCCCGCAGGCCCTGGTGGACAAAATGCTCGATATGGCGAAGGTCACGCCGAAGGATTACGTCATCGATCTCGGCTCAGGCGACGGGCGCACGGTGATCACCGCGGCCAAGCGCGGCGCCAAGGCTCACGGTATTGAATACAACCCGGACATGGTGGATCTCTCGAAGCGCAATGCCGAGAGAGAAGGCGTCGGCGATAAAGCGACTTTCGCTAAAGCGGATCTTTTCGAAAGTGATTTCTCCCAGGCGCAAGTGATCACCATGTTTCTCCTGCCGAGTATCAATCTCCAACTGCGCCCGAAGATTCTGGACCTCAAGCCCGGCACCCGCATCGTGTCGAATTCCTTTGACATGGAAGAATGGAAAGCCGACGAGACTGCCACAGCAAGCGGCTGCGACCACTGGTGCACGGCGCATCTGTGGATCGTCCCGGCGAAAGTCGGAGGCACATGGAAACTGCCACAGGGAGAGCTTAATCTTAAACAGACTTTCCAAATGATTACCGGCACGATTAGGAACGGCAATGTCAGCACACCGATTTCAGGCAAGCTTAACGGCGATCAGATCAGTTTCACCGCCGGAGGAGCTCAATACACCGGCCGGGTTAGCGGTAATGCTATGGAGGGAACCCTAAAGGGTGGAAGCAATGGCAAGTGGAGCGCGACGCGGGCCGGCGGTTAACTAAAACCCATTCAAAGCCGGGGTTGAACATGCGCTCTAGT
>DAIRFP010000223.1:0-4128 GCA_036794995.1 Thermodesulfobacteriota bacterium
CCAAGCGGAATGGATGCAGATGTTATTCAACGAATTAACGGGACACCACACTAGCATACCGGGCTAACAAGCTGACGGGTGTCGGAACTTCCACTGCCGTCAAGGAGTATACCCATGGCCCAGAAAATTGCTTACCAGTTCGGCAAGTCGCAATTGAATTTAGAGTTTGGCGATATCGTGACCTCAGATGCCCAGGTGATCGTGAGTTCCGATGATTGTTACCTATCCATGGGGGGCGGGGTATCTAGGTCGATACGCCGCGCCGGAGGCGACGACATCGTGCTCGATGCAGCCAAAAAGATCCCGGCGCCCTTGGGCAGCGTTGTTATCACAACCGCCGGCAAACTTTCCGCTCATTACATCTTTCATGTCATTACTCGCGGTACGGAAACCACCGACGCGTTGCCGGACGAGGTCTTGCAAAAAGCGACAGAGCGCTGCATGCAGCTGGTCGACGTTCTGGGAGTGAATTCCATTGCCTTTCCCGCCCTCGGCGCCGGCTCCGCAGGGTTTCCGCTAGATAGAGTTGCGGGGCAGATGGCAAAGGTGATTGCCGCGGCGCTCCTGAAGAGCGATCGGCCGATCCAGGTCACTATCTATCTTTACGATCACCAGGGGCTAATGCGGGAAATGGATTTCATTCCGTTCATTGCCCGTTTTGCCGCTCGTGTCCCGGAGTTTGCCGATCATGAGACGGATGCTTCGACACCGATGGGCGAGGTCAGCAATCTTCGCGATCAAGTTTTCATCAGTTACAGCCATAAGAACAAAGACTGGCTGGACAGACTGCAAACGATGCTGAAGCCATTGGTGCGGAAGAACGGTATCGCCGTCTGGGAAGATAATCAAATTGCAGCGGGCATGAAATGGCGTGATGAAATAACCAAGGCATTGGTGCGGTCCAAGGTCGCTGTATTGCTTGTGAGCCCGGACTTCCTCGCATCGGATTTCATTGCCGAGCATGAACTGCCGCCGCTCTTGAAGGCAGCTGAACAGGAAGGCCTGACCATCCTCTGGGTGTGCCTGAGCGCCTGTTTGTACAAAGAAACCGAAATCGAGGCCTACCAGGCAGCCCACGACGTTGGTAGAACACTGGACAGCTTAACGACCGCCGAGCAAAACGCCGCCCTCGTCAGTATCTGTCAAAAAATCAAGCAAGCCGCCGCCAACCCTCAGTAGCGCGGACGAGTACTGTGGGCACAAAAGGTTGCCGGCAAGATTGTAAAAATTAATAGCACGCTGTATCCCAACTTTCTGCCTGGTGGAATGGCAGTTTGAACGTTCAGAGGTAGAGTGGATCACGGTCGCTAGTGCCTGTCTCAGAAGTTCGATGACTAAGTTATTCACGCCTAACCGTCATACCGGCGGAGGCCGGTATCCAGATGCCTTTGAAGTTCCTGGCTTCCGGGTCGCGCTAGCTTCAGCCTGAGGCTGATCCGCCTTTGGCGGAATCGCCAGCTTGCCCGGAATGACGATCTAGTTATATCGCGAATTTCTGAGTCACCACACTAGTGCATCGAATCAGTGCGAAGAGAAAGGTCATTACTCAGGCACAATCTTAAAATCCTCACGCCGCGGTCGGCTCCTAGAGCGTCGATCCGAGCGGTAGCCCGAATCATGGGACAACGTAGTGGCTCACGGGATGTAAAGGAGGAATAGCATGCACCAGCTTTCTCAGGCGGGTTTGTTTTCTCTCGCGGTTTGGCTATTTGTCGGAACAGCTACCGCGTCGTTGGTATTTCTTAGCGGGATGGCACCGGCGCGGGCGGCCTCATCCTTTACTAGGGTTGTCGTCAGCTATCCAAACGCCAATCCTCGGGTCACGCCCCTTTGGATCGCGCAGGATCTGGATTTTTTCACCAAATATGGCGTCAGGGGAGACGTAGTGTTCGTGCGCAATAACCAAACCCTCATCGCCGGCATCGCGGCCGGCGACATTGATGCCGGTTACACGGGAGGGGCCACCGTGATCGGAGCAGCGGCAGGCGGGTTGGACCTGAAAATGGTTGCGGCCTTTGTCAACCGCGGGCGGGGTTACCTGGTGGTGAGACCGGAGATTGCCGCTCCGGCTGATCTACGCGGGAAACGCATCGGTGTGATCAGCATCGGCGGGGCACAGTGGATGTACGCGATGCTCGCCCTGGAGCAGTTTGGCTTGAACCCGGCAAAGGACCGAATTCAGTTTGTGGTGATGGGCGATCCGACGGCGTTGGCGCGTGCTCTAGAAACGCACCTGATCGACGCAACGGTTTTCACTACGCCGAGCTACAATTCTAAACTCCGACAGCAAGGCTTCAATGTGCTGGCGGAGCTGACGCCGGCAATGGCCACAACCGGAATCGTTGCGAGCAAGAACTATACGCAGAACCGTGCCGAAACTCTCGAGAACATTATAAAGGCGTTGCTGGAAGGTCTGGCATTTGTCCTGGCTCCCGGCAACAAATCCCAGGTGATCAAAACGCTCATGTACCGCTTCAAAAGTTCTGATGCGTCTCTGGTCGAGCAGGAGTACGCGGATGCGGTCAAAGACCTGGATCTCAAGCTCTATCCCTCGGTGGAAGGTGTGAGAAACATGCAGCGGCTGATGCAGCTGCAGAATCCCCGACTGGCTAGCATCGACCCGGCCACTCTCATCGACAGCACGTTCATTCGCAAACTAGATGAAACCGGTTTTATCGGCCAGCTCCGAGCCCGCTATGGCGAACGACAGTAGCTGCGGGAGTTAGCAGGCAATGGGCCTCTGCTTATGGAGAGTTCCATCCGTTCAAATCGTTCCAAACGTTTTGAACGTCTTGAACAGCTTGAACGTTTTGAACGCAACTCACCAGAGGCTCGCACCTCGATCGACCTCTTGTCGTTACGCGGTCGCGGGCCGCCCCAAGGCGCGGGTCAGGGTTCTTATGGATGGAGTCTCCTGAAGCCGCTTGACGGTTTCAATAATCGCCAATCCCTGTTCCTCTGAAAGCAGCCCGCGAATCGAGTCGTTAAATTTTCCTGTGGTTTGCTCCCAGCCCTTGAGGTCGGATGGCGTCTGAATCGATTCGCTCAGCCGGTCGCCGTTCTTCAGTCCGATGGTAACGGATGGAGAATCCGGGCTATGCCGAACCCGCCGTATCAGCTCTACCATCAATGGCTCCTCCAAACGTTGATTGATGAAGTCATTGGGTTGAAGCCGGCCATGAACGAGCACATGGGCAAGACAATACGGCATGCTGAATCGCCCTTCGAAGCCACGTTTGGGATTTTGTCGCACCAACGGATAAGGCTTCAGATCGGTTTCGATAAATTCTACCGCGGCGGGACTAATCTCGTGCTTTTTAACCATTCTGAGCATCGCTTCGATGCCTGCATGGGTGGCGGTGCAAGAGGCAAAGGGTTTAATCTTGATATCACGCTCGAGCTCAAAGTTGCGTCCTAGATCTTTTCCCAGTGTCATCAACACTACGTCAGGCAGCGGGCCCAATGCTTCGAGGAGGCCGAAGCGCCCCTCCAGGGCGGTCTCGTCGGAAGTAAACCCTTGCTCTGCGAGGAGCGCGCACATGACCCCGGTGGCGGCTGCGTGACCGACGCGGAAGGGTTTGGCCATGGTTCCACCATCTCTCGTGAGCGCGCCGCAGGATCCTGTCGCTAAACCGATGGCTGCGGTGGTTTGCTCAACGTCTAGCCCGAGGACCTTGCTGGCGGCGCAAGCCGACGCCACCGGACCCAAAATCCCGTTCGAATGCCATCCTTTTGCGCCCGGACCGATGCCGCTGGAGCGCTTGGCAAACAAAGCATCCAGGCTGGCGCGCACCTCTCTCCCGACGATGAAAGCCTCGAGGGCCTTGGCGCCGGACCCGTCAACGCTTTCAGCCGCAGCCAGCGAGCTCGCCAAAGTATAAGTCGATGCATGATTGCGATCGTCGTAGTCGAGCCCATGGGCCAAGGTGCCATTCAAGAACGCCGCATCTCTCATGCTGGCCATGATGGCCGTGCCCCAGATCGTGCAGGATCCAGGCGCGGCATTTTTTTGCGCAAACTTAATGATCGTTTTGCCGATCTCCTGGGAAGCCGCCAACACCGCAACCCCCAAACAATCCAAAATCGCTATTTCGGCGTTATCGATGACCTTTGCCGGCAGCGACTCGA
>DAIRFP010000223.1:4228-5367 GCA_036794995.1 Thermodesulfobacteriota bacterium
ACCTAAGTTAATCCCAGGAGTTTTCTTAGCCGAGCTTTTGCCTCGTCTGGTATTTCTAATATTCGCTTGACCACCGTCTGCACTTTTTCTCCCGGCAACGGCTCGTCATCGACGAATCCAGCCTTTTTCGACTCGGCAATGTACTGCGGATCTTGCACCGTATCCCAAAACCCTTTGCGCAAGACTTTCACCAAGCCCTCGGCCATTCCCGGGGGAGCAAGCATCGGATAAGCATTCTCATAGGTGAAGGTGATCGTTTCAGCCACGGCACGCCAAATCGGGTCGGGTGCCAGTTCCACCAAGGTAGGCACGTCTGAAAGCTCGGGTAGTCGTTTGTCGGCGATCTGGACGATTACGGAAGCAAACGGTTTTTTGCTCCCCGTTTGTTTAAACCAATCGGCGTGCCGCGCCTTTGCCGAGCTCCAGATGAGCCCGCAACGCATGTCGGCCTCGCCTCGCTCGATCGCCAGATCTATTGCCGAGCCGCCACCGTACCCGGACACGACATTCAAATTGACGCCGGTAAATTCCTTGATCAATAGTGCGGCCACGGCGCCGATGCTCGTGCCACCGGACTCGGCGTTTCGTAATGGGGCAGAGGCGGAACGCTTTACGGCCTCCTGAAGCGTAGTTCCGCCGCGATCGATGCGGACGGCGCAAACCGCCTCTCCCGTGGTTAGATTTCCCAGCCAGTTGAAGCGGTCCGACTTATATCGAACCCCCGGGTCGCCGATCGCTTCCTGTAGCTCGGTACCCCTGACGATCTGCGCGATGGTTAAACCGTCCGGCTTGGCGATGTTATAGATGTGATTGCGCGCCCGTAACCCGCCGGCGCCGGGCATGTTTTCCACGATGATACTGGGGTTGCCCGGCAAATATTTCGGCGCATGTCTGGCAAAGATCCGGGTTTTGATATCGTTTCCGGCGCCCGGTCCCGAGGCGACGATGATCTGCAGGGTCTTGCCTTTATAAAAACTTTCCGTCTGGGCTAACGCTGAACGCCTTACAGCGATGGCACCCAGCAACACGATAACGAGTATGAACGCAGATAGCTTCATGGAGTTTTGGTCTTCTCCTGTCTTTGATGGCGCGCGGTATTTATTCTACGCCGTAAAACTTTGCGGCGTTCTTCCAGGTTA
>DAIRFP010000223.1:5377-8511 GCA_036794995.1 Thermodesulfobacteriota bacterium
TATCTTTTCTTCAACCTGATCGGAGACACCCTGGAACTGAGCCTTGACGATCTCTTTCGAGCGCGGCCAGGTTGAGCCGCCATGGGGGTAATCGCTTGCCCACATGACATTGTCTACCAGATCGAGCGCCTCCGACCCGAGCACTCCTGCCCGATCGTCTTGAACTGTGATGTAAACCTGCCGTCTGATACTTTCACTAGGCAGTGCTTCGATGGTGGGAGATTCCGGTGCCTCAGAGCGCGCTCGCGCCACGGAACCGTCCATTTTGGTGAAGAAAGGGTAGAGCCAGGACAGCTCGTACTCGGCGAAAACGAACCGCAGTTTCGGAAATCGATTCAACACTCCGCCAAAAACCAGATCCGTGATCAGACTCAGGGGTTCCAGGATTCCCCGCCTTACTGCGTTCCGGCCCTGCTGCAGCTTCGAGATAACCTTCAAGCGGGCCGCCATTCGATCACGGCCCTGTAATATGTTGACGTGAAAATGGATCGGGGAATCCAAGTCCTGGGCGGCTGCCCACAACTGATCGAATTCCGGGTCTGCGTAACTCATGCCGTCTGGAAGTCCCGACGGCAGCACCACGCCCTTGTGACCGATGTGCGCGCAACGCGTCATCTCTTCGATGGACCAATTGATGTCCAAAGCGGAGAGCAGGCCAAGACCGATGAGCCGATCCGGCGCCGCTGCGCAATAGTCATGAAGCCAGTCGTTGTAGGACCGCAGCCCCGCCTGCTGCAGCGGCACTTCTTTTTCTTTCAAACTATAAAAATTCCGGGCCATGCTCGGATAGAGAACTTCCATTTTGACGCCGTCGAGGTCCATGTCCCCAAGTCGAGCCACCGGGTCCCAGGGACCCCGCCAGTCCTCCCATTTGAAGTTTTCGATGACCTTACGAACGCCGCCCGCTTCTTTCTGCACGCCCGCCGTAAACGTCATGCCGACGGGGTCCGGCTCATGGCCGTCAAAAACCATGTAAAGTCCCTTGCGACCCTCCGGATCTTGCACGAAATGCGGGCCGTGCTCGCGGAGCTGTTTCGGGATCCGCTCCCATGCCGCCGGGGGTTCGTTGACGTGTGAATCTGCTGAGAAAAATGTGGCTGGGTTCATAACATCCCTCCTGAGGTTGAACCATCGAAGCTGCCTTGCTTCCGCAGGCGATCTCATCTACAACGTTCTGCAAGTCCGGCGTCGGATGGTTGCAAAGATTTTTTCAGATCGCTATCAAAATGAAACTTTTCTGTCAAGCAGCGCCGAGTTTTTAACTCCGTGACTTGGGATTGGGAGAGAGCCGAAGGTGGACTTACGTAAGACGATCCAGAGCCGTTATGCCGGTTTGAGCAAGAACTATCGGAAGATTGCCGACTACCTCGACGGTCATGTCATGGAAGCCTCCTTCGACTCCATCACCGTGCTGGCGCGAAAGATCGAGGTCAGCGAGGCGTCCCTGGTCCGATTCGCCAAAGAGCTGGGCTATAAGGGATATCCGAGCTTTCGCAGGGAGCTCCAGGCCGAGCTTAGAAGAACCTCCGGTAGCGCCTTCAGATTTCGCCACGCGGTGACCAACGTTTCGGGTCAGAGCTTTCTCGAATCGCTGTTTCAAAACGATATCGAGTTGATCGATGAGACGCGATCGGCCCTGTCCGAGGCCGACTTCAACCAGGCGGTGAGCATGATCCTGGGGGCCAGGAAAATTTTCATTGTCGGTTTTCGCGCGGCCTTCTCCCTCGCCTATTTCTTGTATTTTCGTTTCGTCCGTCTTCGCTTGGATGCCCGCTTGATCACGGTCACGGGGGGTACCTCACTGGTGGAACAGCTCGCCCTCCTGAAGAAAGGCGACCTCGTCATCGCTCTCGGCTTTGACGAGACTCCCAGGGAAACAAGAATGACGATCGATTTCGCCACCAAGCACCAGATTCCGGTGTTGGGGATCAGTCATATTGCAACCTCGGGAATCGCGCGGGCCTCGACCCTTTGCCTGTTGGGGCGTCGCCGGCCCCATCGAACCCAGTCTCTCGCCGCCTCCATGTCACTGCTGAATGCTCTCGCTATCGGGGTCGCAACCCGAAACAAAACCAAAGCGCTGCGAGCCTTGCGCCGCCTCGATGAAATCGAGCGGCAGTATCTTAAGGAAAAAATTTGAGATGAGGGTAGATCTTTCGCCTTTCGACAGCTCAAAGTATCAACTGACGGAACTGGTCAAACGCTTGAACTCTTGAATGAATCGATTGGAACGTTTTGAACGACTTGAACGATTTGAACTATGTTTCTTGATCATCCGGATAGGGAGGAACTTATGAACCTGCGCTCCAGGAGCATTTTCGTCGGGATCTTGATTGTTTGCCTCTGCGTTTGCACTAGCGGGCAGGCAAAGCCGATTACGCTCTCGTATAACACCAATGCTCTCAATGTCACCTTGCCGATTCTTGTCGCCCAGGAACTGGGATTCTTCGCTGCCGAAGGACTCGAAGTCACGGCGGTATTTGTGCGGAGCGGGCCGACGGCGATGACGGCGTTGGTGAGCGGCTCCTCGGATTATACCACCGTGGGCTCGACTACGGTGATTCAGGCCATCGCCAAAGGTATTCCCGCGGTGGTGATCGGCAACTATCTTCGTCAGGTCAACTGGTTGCTGATGGGCGCCGCCGGAATGACCAGCCTGGATTCAGTCAAGGGGCAAGTGGTCGGCGTGACTTCAGCCGGCGGGATGACCGAGTTTTTGACGGTGGAAGCGCTGTCGCGCCGCGGTCTCAAGCGCGATCGCGACTATCGGATTCACTATGCGGGCAACAGCCCGGCGCGGGTGTTGGCGTTGGAGACCAAGATTATCCAAGCCGCGGCATTTTCGCCGGGAGAGCGGGTGGCGCTCGAACCGAAGGGCTACTCATTGCTCATGGATATGGTCCAGGTCATACCGGAATTTCCCCTGAGCATTCTCGCCAGCAGCCGGCGCAAGTTGGAAACTAGCCCGGTCGAAGTGGAAGCGTTCCTGCGGGCGTTGCATCGGGCGATGGAAGTGATCCGCACCGACAAGGAGCGCGCCGCGGCGGCGGCGTTCAAAAAAACCGCGCGCGGCGATCTCGCTAGGGAGCGCAAAGCGCTGGACTATCTGGTCAACGATTATTCGATCGTCATCA
>DAIRFP010000224.1:0-8469 GCA_036794995.1 Thermodesulfobacteriota bacterium
GGCAGCGGCGCGTCCGGCGGCTCGTGGGAGAGATCCTCCCCGCAGGCAAAGAACCGCACGAACGCACGGCGTTTTTGCGTGACGTGGTCGCGGATCGTGCCGCACAACATCGGATAGCGGGCTTCGAGCGCGTCGAGAATCGAGCGCTGCGTGACCCGACCCTCAACATCGAGCTTTACCTCGCCATCGACCTGTGCGAGCTTGCGCAAATGAGCGGGAAGCGTGACTCGGATCATGGCAGTGTTTGAACCTCCACGGAAACGACCGGCGGCAGATCGCGGACGATGGGCGCCCAGCTGTCGCCGCCGTCGGCAGATGCGTACACCTGCCCGCCGCTGGTGCCGAAGTACACGCCGCACTTATCGAGGGAGTCGACAGACATGGCATCGCGCAGAACGTTGACGTAGCAATCGCTCTGGGGTAGGCCCTTCGTGAGCGCCTCCCACTCGTCGCCGGTGCCGCGGCTGCGGTACACGCGCAGTTTGCCGTCGGGCGGAAAATGCTCCGAATCGCTCTTGATCGGCACGACATAAATAGTTTCCGGCTCGTGGGCATGAACATCGATCACGAAGCCGAAGTCGGTCGGCAGGTTGCCGCTGATCTCGCGCCACGACTCGCCGGCGTCATCGCTGCGCATGACATCCCAGTGCTTCTGCATGAAAAGCACCTCCGGACGCGACCGGTGCATGGCGATGCGATGGACGCAATGACCGACCTCTGCGGTTGGGTTGGGGATGTAGAGCGAGTGCAGGCCGCGGTTGATCGGCTGCCACGTCTTGCCCGCGTCGTCAGTCCGGAATGCCCCCGCGGATGAGATGGCGGTGAAAATTCGCTTTGGATTGCTCGGATCGAGGAGGATCGTGTGCAGGCACATCCCGCCGGCGCCCGGCGCCCAGGACGACCCCGAGCCGTGGCCGCGCAGTCCCGAAAGCTCCTGCCACGAGGTCCCACCGTCCGTCGAGCGGAACAAGGCGGCGTCTTCAACACCTGCATAAACAGTGTCCGGATCATTCAACGACGGTTCGAGATGCCAGACTCGCTTGAACTCCCAAGGATGCGCTGTGCCGTCATACCATTGATGCGTGGTGAGCGGCTTACCGGTTTCGGGAGACGTGTCGAAAACAAACTTATTACTCTCGCCCTTGGGCGTGCCGTCCGGCATGGTGGTCGGCTCGCCGGGAGGTGTTCCGGGTTGGTGCCATGTCTTGCCGCCGTCATCCGAGCGTTGAATGATCTGCCCGAACCAGCTACTCGACTGCGACGCATAAAGCCGGCTCGGATCCGCGGGAGATCCCTTGAGGTGGTAGATCTCCCAGCCCGCAAAGTGAGGGCTGCTGATGTCCCACCGTTCGCGTTTTCCATCCGATGTCAAAATGAACGCGCCCTTGCGCGTGCCAACCAGTACTCGTACTCCACTCATAACTTGCTCCCTCCTTGTTGTTCCAGTACAAACCTTCTCAAAGCCAGCACCCCAGTGTCCCGATCCAGAAATCGACCACATAATTCACAACTCATTCGACCTGAAAATCTCCCCTTCCCCTCTTTTCGAAAGAGGGGTTAAATCCCTAGCAAGAAAACTCCCCCTTTGAAAAAGGGGGACAGAGGGGGATTTAAGTAGGAGTTCAGCTGCTGCCATCGTTCTGAATTTTTAAATGAATTTCTGAGATACTACTCTAGTCAGCGGGCAGGCCCGTGATCTCCTTCACAGGCCGGACCTCGACGGTTCCGATGCGCGCGCCGGGAACCCGAGTAGCGATGCCGATCGCTTCGTCGAGATCCTTCGCATCGATAAGGAAATAGCCGGCGATCTGCTCGCGTGTCTCTATGAACGGACCGTCGGTGACGAACGGTTTGTCGTCCCGGACCCGAACGATGGCCGCCGTCGCCGCTGGATGGAGTGGCGACGCGCTCAGGTATTTTCCGTCGGCGTGGAGCCGGTGCGTGAGGTGCACGGATTCCTCAAGCATCTGCTGTTGCTTGCTTTCACTAAACTTGCCGAAGGCCTCTTCGTCGTGGTGAACCAGCAACATGTATTTCATGAGAGTACCCCCATCGCCATCCATTAGTCGTTCGAAAGACTCGCAATCGACAATCGCCTGGCCGAGCGTCTTGCTCCAACCGCTCGGGCCGTTACTCGGTCGGCAGGCCCGGGATATCCATCACCGGTCGGACCTCGACGGTGCCTTTGCGCGCTATGGGAATCCGCGCAGCAATGGCAATCGCCTCGTCGAGATTTTTTGCCTCGATGAGGAAATATCCACCCAGTTGTTCCCGCGTCTCCGCGAATGGACCATCGGTCACCAGCCGTTTGCCGTTGCGCACCTGGACGCTGGTCGCCATTGCGGTTGGGTGCAGCGGGTTGGCGGCCAGATATTGCCCGCTCGAATGAAGCTGGTGGGCGAGCTCTGTGGATTCGGCGTAACACTCCTGCCGCTCGGTCTCGCTCAACGCTTGCTCGTCAGAATAAATCAGCAACAGGTATTTCATTTGAGTGCCTCTATCGGTTAGTCGAACGGCAACGCCCAGATCGACACTTCGACCGCAAATGTTTAGCAGGGTGCTGAAAAAAAGCACTCCTGCTTCGAGGGCCTCAGCACGAACGAAAATTCTCCAATGATTTCAATCCATCCTCCGTTAGTCCTGAGCCCTTCGACTTTGCTCAGGACATGCTTTTTCGAAGAATGAACAGTATTCTTCAGCACCCTGCTAGTCCGAGATCCGTCATTCCCGCATGCTTTAAGCGGGAATCCATACGGGTCCGGAGCTGGACCCCCGATAAAAACATTCGGGGGTGACGCTTATAAGACAAATCTTAACGCCGGAACGTTAGCGGCTTTGAAATTGCACTCCGGCGGTTAGCCACATGCCTTTTGTGCGGCCTCTTGCATTTCATCCGGGCTGACGTCGCGAATGTGTGTGGCGACCGACCAATGATGGCCGAACGGGTCTTCGAGTTTGCAGTAACGATCGCCCCAGAACATATCCTGGAGCGGCAGCGTTATCTTCGCTCCCGCAGCTACGGCGTGCGCGACGAACGAATCGACGTCCTCGACATAGAGGTGGATCGTGACCGGGGAACCTTTTAAGGACTTCGGTCCGAACGCACCCCAGTCGGGAAACTCGTCGACCAGCATGACGGTGGAATCACCGATCCTGACAGCGCCATGGAGAAGTTTGCCTTGCGGACCCATCATCCGTCCAAGATCCACGGCATTGAACGCTTTTTTGTAGAATTCGATGGCCTCCGCCGCGCCGGCGCAGACCAAGTGTGGCGTCACCGTATGCATTCCATCTGGAATAGGCTTTATTTGGGTTTTGCTCATTTTGATTTCTCCTCTCTTCCTGGTTGAAGAAGTTTTCGAACGCCTGGATAAGTCCAGGCGCACCTACTTTTGTTTCGCGGCTATCTGCGCGCGCATGCGATCCTCTTGCTCTCGGAGCTCCGGAGTGAACTCGGCACCGAAGTCCTCGGCCTCGAACAGCTGGCGAATTTCGACCTCAGCTTCTTCGTTATGAGGATTGGGGCAACGCTTGACCCATTCGATCGCCTCTTCCTTTGACTTCACCTGCCATAGCCAGAAGCCAGCCAACAGTTCCTTGGTCTCGGCGAAGGGGCCGTCGATCACGGTCCGTTTGCCGCCGGAGAATCTCACGCGTGCGCCCTTCGAGCTCGGATGAAGTCCGTCGCCAGCAAGCATGACCCCGGCTTTCACCAACTCTTCATTGAACTTGCCCATTTCGGTCAGGAGCTCCTCGCTTGGCATCACACCCGCTTCCGAGTCTTTGGTGGCTTTAATCAAGATCATGAATCTCATCGTCTTATCTCCTTATGAATTTATTCTCGTCATGATGACAATTTCTTGGACCCAGACTTGGGATACTGTTCGCTCAACCTGTCGGGGAGCCCGATGTCTTCGGTCGGGCGAATCTCGAAGCATCCTCCCAGACGCACCCCCGGATGCTGCGACATCAACTGAATCGCGTGGTTCAGGTCCTCCGCCTCCAGCATCAAAATTCCGCCCAGTTGTTCTTTGGTCTCGGCGAAGGGGCCGTCGGTAACAGAGACCTTGCCACCCTGCCATCGCAGGGTTGTAGCATTTCGAACGCTCTGCAAGGCTTCCCCGCCAATCATGTGACCGTTCTTACGAAGCACGTCATCGTAGGCAAAACACTCTTTTATCATGGCGTCCCGCTCGCTTTCGGTCATGGCATCCCACTTCTTCTCTTCCATATAGCCAAGGCACAAATACTTCATGATTTCCTCTCTGCCGGGTTTGGCTGCTTACACCAATAGTCGTTCGGCGGAAGCGGAAATCGACAGGCGGATTTTATTTCACCCCAATTCAGCCAGACGCCGCTCCAAAAATCGCCGCTCCGGCTCTTGCTCTGTGAGGCTCAGGGCTTTTTCGTAGGAAGCCCGGGCTTCAGCTGTTTGCCCCAACCGCCGGCAGAGATCCGCCCGGGCCGCATGCGCCAGGTGATAATTTCCCAGGTCACCCCGGGTCAGGATGGCGTTGACAAGGCTGAGACCGGCGGCGGGGCCATCCCGCATCGCCACGGCCACGGCGCGGTTCAACTCGACAACCGGCGACGGCTCCGCCCGTATCAGCACATCGTACAATCCGACGATTTGCGTCCAGTCCGTCGCGGCAGCGCTGACCGCCTCGGCATGCACCGCCGCAATTGCGGCTTGGAACGTGTAGGGTCCAAATCGCCGCGATGACAGAGCTCGTTCGACGAGGCCCAATCCCTCGGTAACGTAATCGCGGTTCCAGAGTGATCGGTCTTGGTCATTGAGCAGGATCAGTTCCCCGCTCGGCGAACTGCGCGCGGCGCGTCGCGATTCATGCAGCAGCATCAGTGCAAGCAGTCCCAGCGCTTCCGGCTCCGGCAGCAATTGAGTGAGCAGCCGGCCCAAGCGGATCGCTTCGCCTGAAAGATCATGGCGCGTCAAGGTGGCACCGGATGACGCGGAGTATCCCTCGTTGAACACGAGGTAGACCACCCGAAGCACGGCATCGAGCCGGTCCGGTAGATCGGTCGCCGAGGGTACCTCATAGGGAATGCGCGCATTGCGAATCTTGGCCTTGGCGCGCACGATGCGCTGCGCCACTGTGGGCGGCGATGACAGAAAAGCCCGCGCGACCTGCTCGGTGGTGAGGCCGCAGACTTCGCGCAAGGTCATCGCCACTTGGGCGTCCGGCGACAGGGCCGGATGGCAGCAGGTGAAAATGAGGCGAAGCCGATCGTCTTCGATGCCTTCGTCGTTCCACGCCTCGACATCATCGGTGTCAGCCGCGAGTCGCCTGTCGAGATCGTCGGGCAACGGCTCGAATCGGGTGCGCCGGCGAATTGTATCGATGGCCTTGAAACGCCCCGTCGACACCAGCCATGCGCGCGGATTGGCAGGCACCCCATCGCGCGGCCATTGCTCCAAAGCCGCTCTGAAAGCGTCGTGCAGCGCTTCTTCGGCGAGATCGAAGTCGCCGAGCAGGCGGATTAACGTGGCGAGTACATGGCGCGAGTCGGAACGGTACACAGCGTCCACCGTGTTGCGTGCTTGCTCGGCCGTAGCCCCTAAGCCGGCTTGTGGGTTGGGATCCATAACTGTTGCCTCTTATTTCGGGTCAGCGTGGGGGTAGCGAGTCAGAGCGAAGAATCGATTTCGCATTTTTCACCAATCCGATCGCGATCTAAACATAGTTAATTGTCTCGCAATCGGTGCCAAAATCAATGAGGAACTGTTGAATCGGCGGCAAGGCGAGTTCGATGAAATGATAGAGGCCTTAACGACTTGAACTGCTTGAACGTATTGAACGCCCGCTAAGTCAGCGCCCAGCGAGCAGTTTCTCGATCTGTGAAGTAACCCGCGGTGCTTAGCGCCGGAGAAGTCTATGCTGCGACCACCGCGACGATAACTGCGTAGATCGATCGGGTGAGTATACTTTGGAACAAAGACAGGCGATCTTCCCAGTTTTGGATGTACGAGACAGCCGTAGGTCTCATTCGTGCCTTCTCATCTCGCTAAGAAGCAATAAATCCGCCCGGCCCCTCCGCGCGGAGAGGTGTTGGCGCAGCTTCCATTCTCATGCGCCGAGTTCCATATGGCGTATCTGCCAGACGGATCACCGCCAGGGCCTAGGCCATCGGAGTGACCCACCTGCGCCTGCACGTCGGAAGCTTCCGACGTCCAGTCGCCGCAGGTCCGTCCAGCCATGACCCTACCTTCGGTAGTCGAACCGGTAAGGATGTCATGTTCGGTGGGCTTCGGTGAGTCAGGCCAATTGCCGGGAACGGGTTGGCCGCGCTCATCAACAAACAGAGTCGAGTCTCCTTTGCGGGTGTGCAGCTCGGCAAGATCTTTCGCGACCATGATGCCCTTGGCATTGTACCAGGGGCCATTGCCAATCCGACTGCGGGCGTCGGTCGGCTGGTTGTTATTATTGGGATCCCGCTCCACACTCAAGTAGGCTCGCCAAGTGTTGTTGCCGAGACCCACTGCGGTCGCTAGGGTCTGGCAAATGCGGTCTGCGCCCTGCAGGCCGCCCAGGTTACCTGTCTTGCTTTTAGCGCTGCTGACAAAGAAGCTCATAGTAGGAGTGCTCTGCGCGCTCGCAGCGCCGACCCGGTTGTCCCCATGACCGCTGACGAGAACCAGCGGCGCCATCACCGCGAGAAGAAAAATGCAACGCTTCATGAGAATCTCCCTTCCGTCTCTAAAAAATGATCACGCCTCGAAGAATCTCCCTGACTGCCTTCGCTTCGCACGCCGTCGACTCGACCGCAAGGGACAAGATCAGGAATTCTGCCGAACAGCGCTCACGTAAGTGCTTACTTATCGAACCGGCTCATCCGGTGCAAGCGCTTGCGATCACGGGGCCGTGTTCCGAGGACATGATACTGAAGAAGACCGAGGTCTGAGTCTGGACTCTAGCATTCGATCTTAGGAACTAGCGGCTCGAACCACCGGAATCTTAACTTTTTGAGGCTTGCTCAGCGTTCACTCGCGTTGCAACCCGGCAACTCGCTCAACACTCTTGCGCTGACTTTGTCGGTAGGCATCAGCACGTCAATTGCTCTTCATGAGCGCCTGCTCTCAGGACACCTTTGATTAATTTTTTGGGGCCTGCTATCAAATTGTGCAAGAATCACTACCCCGCAGAGTTCTATATAACAGTGAGAGGCGTAGCCCCCGTCCTCTAGAGAATTCGAGACGAAGAAACGCCGCGACTGGTGATATCCTCTAATTTTGTGACCCAGACGATTAATGGCCGGGAGTTGTGTCGGCTCCGCACGCGCTGAACTCTAAATCATTTCCCGATCTGCATCGCTGCGGGGCGTGCCAGCAGCCGGTCCACATAAGCCTCCAGCTTGGGCCGCTGCGAAGGGTTCCCCAGAATCCGCTTCCAGACAAACATGGAGCCGATCATCACATCAGCGGCGGTGAACCAATCGCCGAACAAATAAGCCCCATCGCCGAGCTCGCCTTCGATGACGTCTTCGACCATCTTGAAGTCGGCCCAACCGCGTTGAGCCGGCGTGGCCACGCCGATCATCGCGTCGCCCATGGCGGGTTCGAGCTGAGACGTCGAGTAGACCATCAACGAGAGATAACGGCCGCGTTCCGGCGCGCCGATCTTGGGAGCCAGTTTGGCCTCGGGGAACTTGTCACCGAGGTAAAGGCAGATCGCCGCCCCCTCGAAAACTCGAGCGTCGCCGTCGACGAGCGCTGGCAGTTTGCCCGCCGGATTGATCTTAAGAAATTCCGGCGTCTTGTGCTCGCTCTTGGTAAAGTCGATGGGCACGATTTCGTATTTCGCACCGCACTCATCGAGCATCCACTTGGAGATCACCGCGCGACTCTGAGGATTGTAATAAAGCTTCATCGCACCACCTCTCATCGAGAATAAAAGTTTTACTCTACCCTTTCACTCTGCGAAGGAAGCCTCAGGAAATCAACCCATCACTGAAAAACTTAACATTGACTCCGTTTGGCATCACATCTCTCCCATGCGCAGTTGTGTGGCTGCTGTTGCAGGGTTGTGATGAGAAGACTGCGGAGCTCGCACCGCGGCGGGTCGGAAAAATTCCAATTTCGAAATTCTACTCCGCGAACTCCGTACTACCCTGGTTAAAGGTAGCTGCCGCCTGCGCCAGTTTCTTGTGGCTATTCAGGTGTATCGATCCGGCAGAGAACTCACCGCGGAGGCGCCGAGGACGCAGAGTCAGAAAACTTCGAAATTCGACTTTTTTCCTCTGCGTTTTCTGTGGTGAAGATGAATCCGGTGAACCATTCTTTATTGTGGTTACGGCTCTGCCGCGTGGGTATCTGCGGTGAGTATGTCTTTCATTTAAGGATCTCTGACATTTTCGCGACGGTGGCGGAATCGAGTTTAAAAAGGCCGGCAACTATCTTTTCGACTTCTTCGCCACTTACGGGATCGACATCCAGTTTGGATTTCACTGCCT
>DAIRFP010000024.1:0-5142 GCA_036794995.1 Thermodesulfobacteriota bacterium
TCCAAGCCGCTCGCCGTGCAGTTCCAGCTTCGCCCCGATCCGCTGGCGAAATAACGCGTTAGACTCTCTTTGCGGGACCGCCCGGGCGGTCCCGCAAAGCCGTCCCGCTATTTCATTGTGTTACTTAACGCCGGCTAAGTGAAGATACTGCAGATCGACAAACCCGCGTGGAAGCGGCAGCGGCTCCTTGATCGTGCCGGCCTCGCCCATGAAGGCGATCACCTGCGCGAGTCCTTTGACGTTGATTTCCGCTTGCTTCGGCAAAACGTTTCGCTCGGGCTCGAAAAATAGCTTCAGCGTCTGCTCGGCGATTTCGGCGGAGGAACCGGTCGTCTCGACGATCGTCTTGGCGACCGTAGGGCGATTGGCCGGATAGCGAATGAATTTGAACGCCGCGCCGAGCGCGCGCACATAACGCACGACTGCATCTTTATTCGCTTCGGCCCAGGGACGGCGCACCGCAGTCACGGTGTAGAGAAACTCGGGCACGGCTTCATTCGAAAGTCCGAGTAGCCGATATCCTTCCTTCAGCGCCAGCAGATCTTGCGGTTGTCCAAGCGGGACGGCATCGCATTCCGCGCGCTTCAAGCAGGTATAACGCGCCGGGGTTCCCTCGATGATCTTGACGCGAAAATCTTCTTTGCGAACACCGCGCAGAGCAAGCAACCTGCGCGTCGACATCGTAATCGTGCCGGCTTCGTCGGCCAGGCCGATCAGCTTTCCCTTGAGATCGGCGAAACTCTTGATCTCCGGCTTGGCCACAAGACTGTAAATCGGATTGTTAAATTCAGCAGCGACGGCCACGGCGTCGGAGCCGGCGAGCGCCGCACGGATCAGAAACGGCGTGGCCACGTGAGTGACATCTACGTCGCCGTTTAACGCATCGATCATTTTGTCCGAGCCGCCAGGTATGGGGATCACGACGCTGAAATCCAATCCCTCGCGGCGAAAGAAGCCCTCTCGCTCGGCGACGGACACAGGCAGCGAAAAAATGCTGCGCATTGCCGAATACGCCTGGCCATAGCGCAATGGAATTCCCTGCGCAGAAGCGGCTCCGGCCGCACGCGCAATGCCGCAAACTAAACTTAATTGGAACAGAAAGACAAAAACGAAACCCACTGTAGCACCGGGTAAGAGTTGACCGCCGTTTCGATCACTTGGCCGCTATGCGCTGCATGGTGCATTCGATCTCTATCGCGGTGAGCGGTGTTTTGGTAAGTGACGTCCTGACAAAGGTTCGAGTTTGTTTATAACCGTCTTTGCTGCAGGAAATAGTCACGTTGCTAGGAGAGACATTTTTGCCAAATCCGGGAATTCTGTACGCGCCCGTCGCGTTGGTGCGGGCGATCACCGATGCGCGCCCTTTGATAAGGCCCTGGATGTCCGCGGTTACTTTGGCATCCGGTATTACCCTGCCGCTCGTATCCTTGACGAACCCGAAATAGTTCGGACCGTCATCGTGAGAATGATCCGTCCCGAATTCTGCTTCGCCACCCGGCCATGCAGGAGTGGAGATCAGCGACAGCGAGCTCAGCCCTAGCATTAGCGATAGAGCGATCCGTGCTAACATAACTTATTGGCCCCCTTTTTGGTCTACGCTCCGTCGAATCGCACCCAGCTTCATACTATCTTATAAAAAAGCCACTTAGTAGATAGCAGAAAACTCCCATAGTCGTCAGAGGGACAACCCAAGACCAGCCGGACCATGGGCGACCCGCTGCGCCACCGGACAGCCACGAGGCAGTGGCAGCTATAAAGAACGCCGCCAACCCTGCGGTTGCCATCCAACCGTACCAGTACATCGCGGGCGCGTCCTTCGCCGGTTTGACCAGGAAATGAAATTCCTCCGCCGCCGGATGATAGGTGAACAACGCCCAGTTGTATTCGACTGCGCTCACGTAAAGGATCGAGTAAGCCACGGCAAAAGTCGTCACGAATACAGGTGCCGAACGCGTCGCGATCATCACTCGAATCCTCTGATATTATTGAGAACGTGTCCCACGATGAAACTCCACCATACTATGAAGGCAAGTATGGACGTCAGCACTGCGCGCGTGCGTGTGCGATCTTGAGCGAGAGGTTGATGCCAAAAGTACCAGTAGGCGGGTAACATTCCCAACCCAACCGCGACGAAATGCTCCTTCAACTCGAACGAGCCGTTGGCCATATAGAGGTTCAGCTGCTCCAGCACGATCCTGACGCTCAGCCTATAAGAGGGATAGAGGATGCCGCCCAGAATCGCGGTTACAAGGTAAAGGGCGACCACCGCGTTCACGTAAGACATAGGCAAAACCGCGCGCATGCGCCCGACAAAGGACGAGGGGGCTTTGGGCCCCGGAAGCCAGACGCTGATCGCCTGATGCGTAATGGCGCCCAGTAGCGCGACAGCCAAAAGCCCGTGCAGGATGAGTAGAGCAACAATCATAAGCCACTAGAGATCAGTTTAGATTGTTCCTTACTCCAGCTTGAGGGGAGATGTCCAGCGCCCGGACCCATCTGGCACTTTTTCATAATTCGTCCTTTAGCCTTCCGCCCTTGTTTTTCCCCTAACACTTCGCTCTTCACGGCTCTCCCTAACTCTTCCACGTCACGCTTTTTGCCTTCATGCGAACTGACCCGGGTCTTGCAGAAATTGATCATTCCGGTGTATCTCCTGTTTGTCTTACGTTCCATTCAACCATTTGCAGGGAGGTCGCATAAATATGTCGAAAATAACCCTCAATAATGTCACGGTCTCAGACGCCTATATGGCCTTATTGGCCGATCGCGGGATCGACTACTGGTTTGCCAACGCTGGGACGGATTTCGCTCCGGTCGTCGAAACCCTGGCGAAGGCGCAAATGTTGGAAACCAAGGTTCCGAAGGCGGTGACCTGCCCCCACGAGAATACCGCCATGCACATGGCCATCGGTTACTTTTTGGTCACCGGTAAGCCCCAGGCGGTCATGGTGCATGTCAACGTCGGTACCGCCAACGGCATGAACGGCTTGCTCAACGCGGCCCGGGGCCAGGTGCCGGTTCTTTTCACGGCGGGGCGGACACCCACCAATGAAGATGGTCTCGCCGGACACCGGAGCCTCGACATTCACTGGACTCAAGAGATGTTCGATCAGGCGGGGATGCTGCGCGAGTCGGTGAAGTGGGACTACGAGCTACGGAACGGCCAACAACTTGAGACCGTCGTCGACCGGGCGCTGAGCATTGCGAAGAGCGAGCCCATGGGCCCGGTCTATCTTTCGCTGCCGCGGGAAGTGCTGTCCCAGCCGATGGCGGAGTTCACCTACACCACTCCGTCACGTCAGCATGCGGCTGCTCCGGCGTTTCCCAACGGCGCCGCGGTGGAAGAGGTGGCGACCTTGCTGGCCGCTGCCGAGAATCCCCTCATCATCACCAGCTCGGCCGGTCGAGATCCCAAAGCCTGGTCGGCACTGGCCGAGTTCGCTGAGCGTTACGCCATCCCGGTGATTCAGTACCGCAACCGCTACATGTCGATTCCCAGCAACCACCCGATGAATTTGGGATATGAACTGGCGCCGTTACTGGACAACGCCGACGTCATTCTAGCGATCGATGTCCCGGTGCCATGGTTGCCGGCCTACGACAAGGTGAGGGATGATGCAAAAGTCATCCACATGGGCCCCGACCCGCTGCACGGCTATGTGCCGGTGCGCGGTCACCCCTGCGACATCGCTCTAGCCTGCGCCACCGCCGAAGGCTTGCGGGTGCTGAACGAAACCATGGCGGAGCACGAGGCCAAGGCAAAGTTACGCATCGACAAGCGCCGCGGGTCGCTCGCGGAGAGCTGGAAGGCACTGCGCGACGGTTGGCGCAAGAAGTTGGAGTCGGCTAAGGGCCAAACGCCGGTCCATCCGGCGTGGATCACCCACTGCATCGATGCCATCAAAGGCGACGACACCATCGTGATCAAGGAATCACCCCTCATGCAGGAGCATATCGATTTCTCCAAGCCCACGACCATGTTCAACGCCGGCGCCGCCTCGGGACTCGGCCACGGGTTGGGTTGCGCGCTCGGCGCCAAGCTGGCCGCCCGCGACCGGCTGGTCATCGGCACCCACGGCGATGGCTCCTACATGTTCGGCAACCCGATCTCGGCGCACTACGTCGGCGCCGAGCAGGAACTGCCGGTGTTGACCGTGCTCTTCAACAACCAGCGCTGGCAGGCGGTGCGACGGGCGACGGTGGGACTCAATCGCGACGGGTTCGCGGCCAAGAGCGCGCACCAGCCGATCACGTTTCTCGATAGCATCTCGAATTATCAGAAGGCGGTGGAAGTCGCTGACGGCTACGGCGAGAAAGTTACCGATCCGGCCGAAGTGATGCCCGCCTTGGAGCGTGGTCTCAGAGCGGTGACCGTGGAAAAACGCCAGGCGGTGATCAACGTCATTTGTTCCGCGTAGAAATTCCTTCTAACCGCGAGAACCTAGCGCAGCGGAGCGGCAACCGAAAGCCGAATTATCTCCCGCAAAGGCGCCAAGGCGCAAAGGTTGGATAAGAGGAAGTGAACTCGTTTGAGGACTGTAATTTTTTTCTTCCGAACTTGGCGTCTTTGCGCCTTTGCGGGAGGCATATCCGAATCCGAGAGACACCGAACTTCGAAGAGACACATTAGGTCAGACATTGCTGTTCAACCGCCGCACCTTACGCATTGAATGGGGTCAGTGCGATCCCGCCGGGATCGTCTTCTATCCCCAATATCTCATCATCTTCGATACCAGCACCGGGTGGCTGTTCGAGCGCACCGGGCTCTCGCCCTCGGCGATGAGAAAAAAATACGGCATCGTGGGTATGCCTGTCGTCGAAGTGGGAACGCGTTTCGTCATGCCTTGCCGCTTCGACGACGAGATCGTCGTCGAGAGCGAGGTCGGCGAATGGGGGCGCAGCAGCTTTACGGTGCGTCACCGCGTGCTCAAGGAAGGCGAGCTTGCCCTCGACGGCTTCGAGAAACGTGTTTGGGCAGCGCCCCATCCGGAGCGGGCCGGCGCGATCAAAGCCCAGCCCGTCCCGGCCGAAATTATCGCGAGCCTTTCGGATCCGGCGGGCGGAACGACGGTAGCGTGCGGAAACGCCGGCAAAACTGAAAGCCAAACATAACCGGAGACACAAAGATGGAAACCACAGCGA
>DAIRFP010000024.1:5152-36086 GCA_036794995.1 Thermodesulfobacteriota bacterium
AGAAACCGCTCTCACAAAAAGACCGCGCTTTTCCGGCATGAGCCACGTGAGCCTGGCCTGCCGCGATCTCGAAGAGTCGAAGATTTTTTATGCCCAGGTGATGGGCGGAGAGCTGGTGCACGAGATCCCGGGCTTCGTCGAGTTTCGGATCGAAGACATCATCATCGGGCTGTCCGAGCAGCCTGAAGGCTGGACCGGTACCGATGACGAGTATCCTCACTACGCTTTTTATATCACCGGACCGAACTTCGCACTGATGAAGAATTGGCTCCAGCGTCACGGCGTGCCCAACTATCCCTATCGGCGGGACGATACCGCGCTGATCTACTTCCGCGACCCGTCGGGTAATCTTTTCGAGCTTTACTGCGATGCCGGGTACGACGGCCTGATGTCTTTGCCATTGGCGCCCCGACGGGGAGGCCAAGCGATCGATTTCCGCGGTCTCAATTACCACTGGACCGGCAAAAACGCCGCCCTCGATGCCGTGACTCTACCGCGGCCGCGCTTCACGGCGTTCGCTCACGCGAGCCTTTTCTGCCGCGATCTGGAGCAGACGAAGCGCTTCTTCACGACCGTCATCGGCGGCGAGTTGATCCACGACGTCGATGGTTTCGCCGAGGTGCGGGTTGCCGGGATCATCATCGGGCTGACGGTTCGTCCCGGCCGGCCCACCGGGCGTGACGCCGAATATCCCCACTACGCTTTTTTCATCGAACCGGAAGACTTTCTGCCCATGGTCGCCTGGCTCCGCCAAAACGGTGTCACGACCTCCGAGCCATGGACCCGAGACGGCATCAAAGGTCTCCTCTATTTTCGCGACCCCACGGGAAATCTCTTTGAGCTCTATTGCCCGCAGCTCAAAGCGGCTACCGCCTTTGTCCGCGGCGCAAAACAAGGCGGCAGCTATGCAATCGACTTCGCCGCTTTGAATTACGATTGGCATGGGTAGCACAGGGAATCGTTATACAAACGTTCATTGTATTTCGCTTTCCCCGTAACGGCACAGTTTTTTTGCCGCTCGAGGGTGTTTTCAGGTTGACTCCTGCGCCTAGCTTGATAAAGATTTTCAGTGGTCAGCGAAAAAAATTCAGACCGAAGAGAGGATGGTACAGGAATGAGAGCAAGTATTGCTTCGATTTTTGCAGTTCTACTGACCGTGTTCCTGAGTACAGGCGGCGCGCATGCTAATATGCAGGACGACATCAATCAGGCCCTTTCGGTCATTGAACGTTTCCAGGAGATTCCCGAAACAGGAGTTCCTGAGGTGATCATGCGCGAAGCAAGAGGCCTAGCGATCCTGACCGTCACCAAAGCGGGGTTCATCTTCAGTGGCAGAGGCGGGACAGGCATTGTGGTGGCGCGAACCGACAAGGGTTGGAGTGGCCCGTCGGCGATCGGCACGGGAGGAATGGGATTCGGCTTTCAGGCCGGGGCTCAGGTGTCTGAGCTTGTGATAGTCCTAAACACGCCGGATGCAGTGGCTGCTTTTGCGAAAGGCGGCAACCTCAGTCTCGGCGGCTCCATGAGCTTCGCGGCTGGGCCCGTGGGACGCGACGCCGAGGGCAGCATGACCTTGGGTGCGGTTATGTATACTTATAGCCGCAGTCAGGGGTTGTTTGCCGGCGTTTCCTTGGAAGGCACGGTGATCGGCAGCCGAGACGAAACCAACACAGAGTTTTACGGCAAGGTGGTCACGCCGCGAGAAATTCTCTCAGGAAGCATCCCGCCGCCAGCCGGCGCACAGAAATTGCTGAAGTTTCTATCAAAGTACTGAGTTGCAGTTGCCTTGGAAAACTCTTCGAGTTGTCTTGTCCCAAGCCCAACGAAGCTTCGCACACGCGGTATCGTGCCGGGTTAATTCTCTACCAGGAAGACGACCGTGATCGATCCAACGCGGAACGAGAGACGATCACAACAGCGCGCTTATTCTTCCACATTCACACGCTGCATGATTTTTAAGGAGGACGGATGAAGCTTTTGTTTTTCGATGACTTCAAACTGGGCGCGTTGAAAAGCGATACCGTGATAGAGGTATCGCAGGTAGTAGCTGATATCCCGCACACCGGGCCACACAATTTGATCAGCGGTTTGATCGAGCGCTTCGCGGATTACCGTACCGCCTTAGAAAAAGCTATTGCCGATGGCAAGGGCGCCCCTCTTACCAAGGTGCGAGTCCGGCCACCGTTGCCTAAGCCGGTCAACATCGACTGCATGGCAGTAAACTATATGGAAGACGGCACGCGCAAAGAGCCGGCGCCGATCAACGCCTTTCATAAGTCCCCGGGTTGTGTCATCGGCGACGGCGACACCATGGTGCTCCCCGACGTTCCCGCTACCATCTTCGAAGGCGAAGCGGAGCTTGCCCTGGTGATCGGCAAGCGTGCCGCCAACGTGCCCGCCGCGAAGGCCATGGAATATGTCTTTGGCTATTTGAATTTCATCGACGGATCGGCCCGCGGCCTGCCGCCCGCCGGTAACACCTTCTACCAGATGAAATCCCGCGATACCTTCGCGCCCATGGGCCCCTATATCGTAACCGCCGACGAGGTGAAAGACCCGCACAACCTCCAGGTGCGGCTGTGGGTGAACGGAACCCTGATGCAGAGTTACAACACCAGCGACATGGCGCACAAGATCACGCGCTGCATCGAATGGGTCAGCTCGATTCATCCGCTCGAGCCGGGCGACGTCCTGGCGATGGGGACCAATCACCGCGGCCTGAACCCGTTTCAGGACAGCGACCTTGTGGAGCTTGAAACCGAGCCGCTGGGGCGGCTCCACGTAAAGATCCGCGACGACCTCAAGCGCACATGGGCGAGGGAGACGCGGCTGCAACGGCACGAGAAAGGACTGGAAGGCCACACCCCGCAGCTTACCGGCAAGCACGCCAAGCCAACGGGATAGGGACAAACCGTTCAAGACGTTCAACCCGTTCAAATCGTTCAATCGAGTTGAACGGAGTGTTGGAGTTGTTTAGATCCTTATTTCCAGTGGGATCGTAATGTGCGCTAAAAGCTGGAATTGACTATTCAGCTCCGGAGTTGACTCTTTTACCTGTGCTCAGTCCTGAGCTCTCTGATCAAGAAAGTGTAGCCCAGCGCAGCCATATAGGCCGCCTGCTTGTTGTCGGCTGCACCGCTATGCCCGCCTTCGATATTTTCGAAGTAAAGAACATCGTGCCCCTGCTCCTTCATCTTCGCGAACATCTTTCTGGCATGTCCGGGATGGACGCGGTCGTCACGGGTCGAGGTCATAAAGAGAACGCGCGGATATTTCTGATCCTTCGCAACTTTTTGATAGGGTGAATATTCACCGATAGTGGACCAATCCGCCGGTTTGTCCGGATCGCCGTATTCGTCCACCCAACTTGCTCCCGCCAGCAGTTTGTGAAAACGTTTCATGTCCAGAAGCGGTACCTGGCAAACCACGGCTTTGAAAAGGTCGGGACGTTGGGTGAGCATGACACCCATTAGCAAACCACCGTTCGAGCCACCCTGAATGCCAAGCTGCGTTGGCGAGGTCACCCTGCGGGCGATCAAATCTTCCGCCACCGCGATGAAGTCATCGTACGCCCGTTGACGGTTTTCTTTTCTCGCCGCATGGTGCCAGTTGGGTCCAAACTCGCCCCCGCCACGGATGTTGGCCACCACGTAAGCCCCTCCGCGTTCCAACCAAGCCGCGCCAACGGAGGGTAGGTAATTTGGCAGCAACGAAACTTCAAAGCCGCCGTATGCATAGAGCAACAGCGGATTTTTGCCGTCCAAACGCATGTCCTTGCGGCTGACTTGAAAATATGGAATTTGCGTTCCGTCTTTCGACCGGGCCTCGTGTTGGCTAACCTCCAGTCTGTCCGCCTCGAAGAATGCAGGGAGGCTTTTCAGCTTCTCGCGCTCCGCTTGACCAGCCGTGCCAAAATACAGACGAGACGGCGTAAGGAAATCCGTTACGGTCAAAAAGTAATCGTCGGATTCGTCAGGGTCGATTCCCCACGCATCGCTCGAGCCAAACTCCGGAGTGTCTAGTTTTTCTCTTGTCCACTGCCCGGCTGCGCGCGTTAGCAGGTAGAGTTTGTTCCGAACGTTCTCCAGTTCATTGACGATCAAGCGATTCTTGGTTGCGCTGGTGCCAGCGAGACACTTTCGTTCGGTGGGCTCGAAAAGCACCGTCAGCTGGCGCTGGCCTCTCAGATACGTTTCGAAATCGGCAGCGAGCAGTGCCCCTGCACGATACGTTCTGTCGTCGATCGTCCAATCAGAGCGCAAGCGTAGAAGGATCTGGTCGCTGAATGTATCGAGCCGCGCGTCAGCGGGCTTGTCGATCCTGACCCATGCATCCTCGCGACGGACATAGACTTCGTTAGTGAAAAACGTTACCCGCCGCCGAACGAATTCATAAATGCGCCCATGGTCGTGCTTCACGACTGCGTTCGCACTGACGTCTTCCGCTTGTCCTTCAAACACGATCCGGGCGCCTTCCAACGAGGAGTGGCGTTTCCATTCCTTGACGATTCGCGGATATCCGGACCGAGTGAGTGACCCTGGACCGAAGTCGGTTCCGACGTAGAGCGTGTCGCGATGTCGCCAGGTCACGCTGGTCTTGGCTTCCGGCAAAAAGAAGCCGTCGGGAATGAATTCTTTTGTGTCCAGGTTGAATTCCCGCACGGCGACGGCGTCCGCTCCGCCGCGGGAAAGAAAAATCAGCGCGCGATCGTGGGTCGGTCGCAGAATATCGGAGCCTTTCCAAACCCAGTTCTCGGCTTCGGCCTCCGCCAGCTTGTCCAGGTCCAGCACCGTTTCCCACCCGGGGTCAGCCTTTTTGTACTCTGCCAGAGTCGTTCGCCGCCACACTCCGCGCACATGGTTCGTATCGCGCCAGAAGTTGTAGCAGTAAGCCCCATGTTTGGCGACATGGGGAATACGACCCTTCGAATCGAAGATCGCCCATAGGCGTTGGCGGAGCGTTTCGAAATCGGCAGAGGTTGCAAGCTCGCGGACGGTGGCGGCGTTTTGTTCCCTGACCCAGGCCAACGATCGCTCGCTGGTAATATCTTCCAACCACAGGTATGGATCATCGCCCGTCTCAAGTTCGGTGGTTGGAGTTTGCCGAGACCCACTCATTGAGTTTGAGTTCAGCCGCTGCCATCGTTTGGAGTTTTTTGTGGCCGCCGAAAACCAAGAATCATTTTTGTCCCAGCTCAGCCATCACTTCGTTGACGAAGCGCAGGTCCATATACTCGGCGGGCCTTCGCTTGGGCTTGGTATTCAAGGCAATGGCTTGCCACTGAGCCATTAATTCCACCCCTCGTTCGGTCGGCACCGGGACCAGGGCCTCTCGAATCATCTGGTAGGCGTCCTGGGCGGCATCGCGACTCAAGCCGAGGCGCTTCGTCATGATTTGCAACGCATCCTCCGGATTATCCCGGGTATGAAGCACGGACCGGACGATGGCACGAACCATCCGTTTCACCATCTGCGGATTCTCCTTAATGGTCTTGCTATGGGCGGCCAGGCCGGTGAACGCGGTATCTTTGAAAACGTCCGCCAGACTGACGAGTCGTTTCATGCCCGACTTCATCGCTAAAAAATCCGCCGGCGGCGCCAACAAAGCTGCCGAAATGATTCCTTGTTTCATCGCGGCGATCTTGGGTTCATTACCCGGCAAACTGATGTACTCCACGTCTTTGTCAGGATTGATCTTATTGAGATCCAACAAGGCTTTAGTACCGGCGGCAGTCGACCCGCCAAAGGTGACACCGATCTTCTTTCCCTTGAGATCGGCGATCCGTTGGATATCCGGCGTCACCACCAGGGAAAACGTCGGGCGCCCTACCTGCTGAGCCAAAAGCATAATGTCGTTGCCTTCCCACACCGCGGGCATTTGCGGCCCCACGGAAAAAATGAAATGGATCTGATTGGCAAGCAACGCCTGCACCGCCGTGGTGGCGCCGCGCACAAAAACCAGCTCCATATCCAACCCCTCGCGCTTGTAGAAGCCTTTTTCCTGCCCCACCATCATCGGTAAAATCTGCACGCTCGGCGACGGAAACGCGCCTCGCACCGGCTCGCTTTCGGCGCGGCCAACCGCAACGAAAGAAAAAATCATGGAAACCACCAGGGCCAGCCACATAAAATTCTCCTTTGCTGGACCGTCGCCGCAGAGTAACGGCGCCGGCAGCGCTTTCACACTCTCGAGGATCTCGCAACAAAAAGCTTCTATCACGCGGTCGTTACACCAGGCAACCGAGCCTTTCGTCGATGTTGCGATCGAGCCCGGCGTTAGGTCCCGTGGGGCTCATCCGTCAGTGATGATTTTTTCAGCTGGGCCGCCTTGACAATCCGGGTCAGGCCCGGATACCGTGCGCAGGGCCAACAGAATTTAGTGGTGAGGTAACTCAAAAATGACACGGCGCAAAGGGTTTAGGATAATTGTTTTTGTCTGGGCTTGCGTGACCGCTCTGCCTTCGCTCTTGCGGGCCGCTCCGATTGACGATTTGATTGCGGCGGCAAAGAAGGAAGGAACCGTCGAGTTCTTTGCGGCGGGCACATTGGGACCCGAGGGCGCGCAAAAATTAGGCGACGCTTTCAATAAGAAATACGCGCTTAGCATAAAAACGCTTTACCACCCATCCTCCGGCATGGCTCGCGATATCGGCAAAGCCATCAGTATCGCGAGCGCCGGTTTACCGGCCGAGTGGGACGTCATGCTTGTCACGGACGCGCATCACGCCAGTCTCTGGCTGAAAAAGATTCTACAACCTTTTGATTACGCCAAGGTAGGTGTCCAGCCAAAACTGATTCAATACGATAATGGCACTGTCATCCTGGCCCATGGTTTTGCTCTCCCGGCTTACAACAAAAAGTTTTTGCCTCCCGAGCAAGTCCCCAAGTCGTGGGAAGAGCTTGTAGATTCCAAATGGGCCGCGGGTAAGTTGGGCATTACCGATGCGGTTCACCACTTGGCCCGGTTGGCAACTGCCTGGGGGGAGGAGCGGACTTCGAAATATGTCAAGGCGCTCGCCGGACAGCAAGCCATTCTGGGACAGCCGGGACATACTTTTTCACGGCTCCAGTTGGGCGAGATCAAAATCGCATTTACATTGGGTGAAGGTTACATTCACTCAGCTGCGCTTTCGGGCGCGCCGATTGTGCACGCCGACTCCGTTGAGCCGGTCATCGCACCTGCCACCAACGCGGGGGTCCTCAAAGGCGCCCGCCATCCAAATGCCGCTCATCTCTTCTGCGTTTTTCTTACGACGCCGGAAGCGCAAAAGATCTGGCAACAATATCGCGGCGAGAGCTCAGCCTTTGTGCCCGGGACCCCAGCCTACGAGTATGCACAGCGAAAAAAGATGGTCTATATGGCGCAAGACCGGGCTGAGATGATCAACCGGCTGACCACGGAATACAGTAAGATTTTGGGCTTTACTAACTGAAGAGCGCGCTCGCCGAAATCCCCATTTCACTTACCTTCTCGCTCTGAGCGCCGGCTCAACATCCATTCGGCGCAGGCAAAGACATACGGCGTGCCCATATTGACCACTACTACACGGAAAAGATGGAAGGCGACCACCAGCGGCACGCTGATATGCAACGCTTGCGCGGTGATGGTCATTTCTGCCAAACCACCGGGTGAGGTGGCCATGATCATGGTGGCGACAGGCAGGCCGAAGAACCAGGCGAGGCCTACTCCGGCCATCACCGAGGCGATCAAGATGAAGAACGAGTTCAACAGCGCAAAGGGAATGAACAGCCGGTAGCGCGCGAAAAAGGCGCGCTCATAGCGCGCTCCCAAAATCACACCGAACATGAGCTGGGCAAAATCCATCATCCAGTGCGGCACCGCGGAAAGCTCGACGCCGCTCATCGTCAGCGCCGCGCCGAAGAAAATCGGCATGAGCAGGTAGCCATTGTGAAACCGGAGTTTTTCGGAAATCTCTCCTAAGACGCAACCCACAAGCAACCACGGCACCAGTATTGAAACATTAAGCAACACATCCGGGCGGTAGGCTGACGCCTCGATGGGAATACCGCCGTAGGTCAGCGCGAACGGGATCAGGATGACCACCATGGAGACCCGCAGGCTGTGGGCCACCGCCACTGGTACAATCTGGGCGCCATAGCGCTCCGCCAACACGGCCATCGCCATGGCACCGCCGGGAATAGAGGCGAAGAAAGTGGACTTGCCATCCACCCCGGAGGCCCGGCTCAAAGTCAGCGCGCCAAGTCCAGCCACCACGAAGACCGAAAGGGTTGCCGCGACGATGGCGGAAAAATTACCCGCCAAGGCGGACACCACGGTCGGCGTGAAATGGAGCGACACCGCTGAGCCGAGGATGACCTGTCCCATTTGGCGAGCATAGGGAGGCGAATCCATCCGCACCCCCATCAAGTTGAGGCTGGCCACCGTGATCATCGGCCCGATCATCCAGGGAATCGGAGCATGGAGAAGGTGGAACAGGTAGCCCGCAGGAATACCGATGGCGAACGCTTTGACGATGCCAGGCAGCCGCTGCCGCAGGTTGGTGAACTCGCTCATTCAAGTCTCGTCTCTGATCGAAAGAAAAGCCTATCGTTGATCTCGATCTCACTCTACACAATTAATTCTTCTCATACAGCGACAGCGGTCGCCTAGGTTGCATGGACTTGTTCTTTGTTCCAAAGCCTTTACAATCTAGATCACATTAACGCCGGGAACCCTGCGACGTCATCAGCCCGCTTGAGGCTAGCTTGCGGCTAACCTCTCACTCGGACGAGCAAAAACTATGAGGGTGCGCGAACATGCGATGTCCAAAGTGCCATACCGAGAGTCTTAAAGAATTTTTCGTGCAAGCGGTGCCCGTGGACCGTTGTTCGTCATGCAACGGCATTTGGTTCGACGCACGAGAGCTGAGCCAGCTGCTTGTCGAAGACGCTAAACAAGTGGCCTCGCTGCGCCGGGGTAGCGCCAAAGACGAAGCGGGAGGCAGGAAGGGACTCTGTCCGCGCGATGCCTCAGATCTTTTGCGGGTCTACAGCGCAATTGACCGATCTGTGATCTTGGACGCCTGTGCGGAGTGCCGCGGAATTTGGCTCGATGGCGGTGAGTTCGACAAACTCTTCGCCGCGCGGACCCTCTAAACCGCTTTTTCCTTGCTCTTCACCCCCACAGTTGCGTAGAATTCCCCGAGCCTGTGATCTTTGTTGAAGGTTTCGCGCGGCGAGGGCGGATAGTATCTCCGCGATGCTCACCCTACAATACGAGGACAAAACCATCAGCCGTGATTTCTATCGATGGGTCTTCTCTGGAGCTTTTCTGCTAGCGCTGCAGTGCGCTTCCAGGACGCAGGCCGGCCGAGTCTCTCCCTTTTATGAAAAGAATCGAGAAAACGATCACACAACCGCCCGATGTGATCAAAGGAATCAAAGCAATTTTAAGGAAATGAGCTGGTCGTGCCAGCACAGACGGGGTCCCAGCGCTTAGATCTTTCCCTGAGATCTAAGGTGTTCGATCCGTTGCGTGACAATTTCTCCTAAGTCTGAAGTAGGTAAACCATCCGGCAGCGGGATCGCTTCCGCGCCGAACTGAGAGAGTTTCTCATTGAGGCCATGAAGTCCAGAACGGGTGCGTTCGTAGGCTTCTAGATGCTGCCGGCAGGCTAGAATATTCTCGTCGATTTCTACCAAACATTTGCTGAGCTTCTGGCTTTCCTGGGCAACGGTTTGCCTCAGGTGATCGATATTGGCCTGGATGATCTGCTCCTCCACCGGCCGTATCTGTTTGGCGATCTCGTTTTTCATGTCCTGCAGCGCTTGCAGCAATCTTTCGTAGGATTGTTCTTCTCTCATGAGGTTCTCCGGTAATTGCAGTCTAGACTCTGTGATCCCGATGTAGTGCTGCGCCAACGACTCGGAGACGCTTTTTCTAACCAGCCCAAGAGCCGCCTGGGCATCCCGAATTCTCTCGTCAAGGCGCGATTCCTCCGCCAGCAACTTGGCCAATTTTCCGACCGGTCTCGATCCCGCCATTTTCCCTGCGTCCTCTTCTAGTGTCCTTCGGCCTCCCCATTTAAAAATTCCCGGGGAATGGCCTACCCTCTTTATCCAGCTCAAGCCTAAACTTCAAGACCCCCCCTTGGGGGCTTTGGAAAAGAATGAAAATGAGTGAAATAGGGGAAAAATGAGGTCCGAAGCTGCGCGCAGGACCTGGACTGCGCCGATGCGGGTTAGATCGTTAGCGAGAGGCTTCAACCGGGCCGTTACGGAGTCTTTTTCTCCTTCAGCTGTCGCTTCCAGCCCAGCGTTCTTGCCTGTGCGCCGATTTGTTCGGCCTCCGTGATCATCCCTTTTTGCTGGTAAAAAATCGACAGACTTGTGTAGGCCAACTCATCGTCGGGAGCGATCTCAATGAGCTTTTTCCCTACTTCAATCGCCTCATCCAGTTTCTCCTGGTGCGCGTAGGTCATCGCCAAAGCGTGAAGGGCATCCACGTAGTCGGGATCTTCTTGGAGCGCCCGTTGGTAGGCCAGGATAGCCTCATCGAGCTTGTCCTGGACAAAGAACTCCATTCCTTGGTTGTAGTGATCTTCCTTACTCACAGGTTCCTACGGGTTGGTTTTCTGATTCTCGGTTGTTACGGCGCCGTCTTTAGGCGAAATCGAGGGCTTTGAATTGACTTGCTCGGGCCGGCATTGCTGGAGGAGAAGTTTTTTCAACAGAACGGGATTGACGGGCTTTTTGAAGATTACACCCTGGAGTCCTTCAAGACAGCTTCTTTTGATAATGTGATCTTTGTCGTAATTGAAAGCGGTCATCAGTACGACGGGAAGATTGGGCGTCTGTTGCTTTACTGTTTGATAGAGCTGATAACCATCCATGTCCGGCATCACCACGTCACTCAACACAACGTCGAATTCCTGTCGACCAAGCCAATCCATGGCAAAAATTCCCGACGCCGCAGTTTCAACCTGGCAGCGTTCTTCTTCCAAGAGATCTTTGAGCGATTGACAGATCCCCAGGTCGTCGTCGACCACTAGAATTTTTAGCTCGCTAAGCGGATAACGGGCATCCGGCTTCGCGCGCTCCGCGCATTTTTTTGTGGTGTCGACGTGAAGATCCAGCATCATTTTGCCGTTAAGATATTCTTTAGTGCCGTAGTCTCCCTCGTCGGCCATCTGGCCGATCCGGCCCGTGATGTCCTGGATCTTCTTTACTTGGGAAGCCACGCAATCCAGGCGTTCCGCTTCGACAATGTAGTCCTCATCTGTGGCAACCCGGCCAACGTATTTCTGGAGCATTTCGACCTGGTTGACGAGCACTTCCAATGAATTGTTAATCTCGTGGGATAATCCAATGGCAAACTCACAGAGCGTTGCCAGCTGGTCTCTTCGTCTGAGCTCCCGTATGTCTTTCGCGAATCCGATGGAGCCGGCCTCCTTGCCGCTCTCGTCGTAAATGATGGATGCCGAGATCGCCACCGGGATGCGCTCGCCTTTTTTGGTTTTGAAGACGGTCTCGAAGTTGCTCACTCTTCCCTTGCTCTCGACTTCATGGGTCCGCATCGCCGCCATCACTTTACGCGCCTCGTCGATACTGGGATAAACCTCCAGGACATTTTTTCCCAAAACCTCTTCCGGCGAGAAACCAAGATTTTGTCTCGCGCCGTCGTTATAAAAAGTAATGGTTCCCTGCTTATCGACTGCGATGATGATGTCCGGGCAACTCTCGACGAGCTTTTGCAAATATTGTGGAAGCAGAGACATTGGACTCAGGCCGTCCGATCATGATAAGTCCAACCTATGGGTGAATGCAAGAGTCCGGTAACACAATCCTCCCGCCTGCCCTAGGTCCCAGTCTCATCCAACAAACCCAACTCGATGCAACCCACGAGAGACACGCGCCAACTCAATTGGTTCCTGGCATGGGCGGTGGTTTTTTGCGATATCGGCACGTCGGTCTATTATGTTCCCGGGATCCTCTACGGCCACGTCGGAAACGCCACGCCGTTTTTCGTCCTGCTGACTACGGGCGGTTTTATTCTCCTCGCCCTCAAATACATCGAAATTTCTTGGCGCAACCCCGAGGGCGGCGGTGTGGTGACGATCACGACGAAAGCCTTCGGTCCGATGTGGGGCTGCTTGGGGGGCATGCTTATCACCGTGGACTATTTTCTTACCACGGCGATCTCCGCGGTTGCCGGCTTTCAATACATCGGCAGCATCTTTCCGGTGGTTGATCATCAAATCGTTCTTTTATCTTGTCTTGGAGTGGGTGTCCTGGCCGCCCTCAATGTCATTGGAATCAGAGAGAGCGCTACGGTCGCTCTCGTCATGGCCTGCTCTGCATTTGTGGTCAATATCCTGGTCATCGGAACCGCCTTCATTGCTATGAATTCTTCCCAGTGGCAAATGGTCGTCAGCCATTTGGGCACAGGCAAAGGTATTTCGTCCTACGAATTGCTCGTGGGATTCGGCTCCGCGTGGCTGGCCTTTTCGGGGCTGGAAAGCATCAGTCAACTCAGTCCGGCAATGCGTCTCCCGCTTCGCCGGACCACGCGCTTTGCGATGGCCGCGGTAATATTGACCATGATCATCACCGCGCCGATCCTAACCACGTTGTCGATCGGACTGCTACCGGCGCATATCAAAGCCACCGAAAGCGAGCGCTTCATTTCCGAGCTGGCCCTGATCGTCGGCGGCTTCGGGATCAAACTCGCGGTGGTTCTCACGGCGTCGAGTCTGCTTTTGTTCGCCTCGAATACCGCGATCATTGGTTCCTATCACGTCTTTCTGGCCCTGGCGCGCCAAGGCTTTCTGCCAAAGATCCTGGAACTCCGCAATCGTGCCTTTAACACGCCTCACATTGCGGTCTTGATCGCCACCTCCGTCCCGATGTTGATCATTCTGCTGACTCAGGGCCAAATGATCATTCTCGGAGACATGTACGCCTTCGGTCTCCTTGGCGCATTTTTCTTCTCGTCGCTAAGTTTGGATGTGATTCGCTGGCGGCTGGGCCGGCGCGATTTCGGTTTCTGGATCGGCGTTCTTACCACCTTCATGGTCATGGTCGCCTGGGGTGTCAATCTCGTCGAAAAACAGCTCGCCACCTATTTTGGCGGTGCTGTCACTTTGCTGGGAATGCTCACGGCTATCGGAGTTCGACGCGCCTGGTTTGTCGATCTGCTGGTACAGATTCCGTTTGTTCAACGGCTTCAAGCCCGGGCCTATCGCGCATCCGAAGATTTGGTCGAAGACGAGCTGAAAAGCCTGGTCACGCTTGCCGAAGCCGTCGAAGTCAAGCCGCTTTACTCTTCGTCGACGTTATTGGCGCTGCGTGACGAGAATCCACGCCTGATTCAGGAAGGGATCATCCGCGCCAAAGGCAAAGGCGAGGGCGCGCTCTATTGTATCTACGTGGAAGAATGGCCGGGGCTTTTTGCCGGTAATACTCCCCACGTGCCTAATGAAGAGGGGGTCAAGACGTTGAGAACCGTCGTTCAAGCGGTTCGGGAAAAACAGATTGAAATCATTCCGATTTGGACGGTATCGCACAATGCCGCCGAGGCTATTGCCAACGCGGCCAAGGCGCTCGACGTAGACTCGGTCATTATCGGCGCGTCTCGCCGGTCAGCTTTCTATCACATGCTGCGGGGACATGTCGTGAAAGGGCTCATGAAACGGCTGCCGCGGGATTGCCACCTGATGATTTGCAATTAGCTTGAGCTAGCCGGCCGCGGCAAAGTTCGAGCAACGATGCGTTTTATGCATCCCTATGCAAGAGACGACGGTTTGTAGAAATGGGCTAGTTTCCGGCGGCTGGCCTTATATCGACAAGCTTCAACTCCACTGTGGAGGTTCCGTTCCATTCATTCTCGCTCAGCCGATAGGCGACGTCCACTATCGTCCCGGGAATTCCCGGTACATCTTCATCAGCACCAAAAGCTACGCCGCTGATCACGCGAGGGCCCTGGCGCAAGCGAAATCTTGCACCGGCAGAAAAGAGCTTGCGTTCGCAAACTTCGACCTGCATCGTCATGAACACGGGTTCGGGATTACCGACACCAAATGGCTTCAAGGCTTCGAGCTCCCGCACCGTAGCAATACCGATTTCGGAAAAGTTCAATTGCGCATCGACCTCGATCCGCGGCAACAGGTCGTCGGAGGCCAGGATTTCACGGGCAACGCTCTCGAAGGCCTCGGCGAACAACTCGAGCTTTGCTTCTTTGATCGACAAGCCTCCGGCATATTCGTGGCCACCGAATTTCTCCAGATGGTCAGCACACCGGCGCAATCCCTCCACCATATGAAAACCGCGTATGCTCCGCGCCGAGCCCTTGCCCTGGCCGTTATCAAAGCCGATGACCACGGTGGGACGATGAAATCTCTCCACGATCCGCGAAGCGACGATACCCAAGACACCGGGATGCCACTCCTTGCCCCCCAACACCAGGGAATAAGATTCCGCGCCGGTAAAACGACTCTGCGCCTGGGCCAACACTTGATCTAAAACTTCGGCCTCGATGGCCCGCCGCTGGCGATTGTGGACCTCGAGCTCCTGGGCGATACGCAGGGCGACCTCGCTGGAAGTAGTGGTCAACAACTCCACCACCTTGATCCCGTAATCCACCCGTCCCGCCGCATTGATACGCGGGCCCAACTGAAAGCCGACCTGTCCGGCACTGACCTCCCCGCTAGCGATATTGGCCACCTGTTTAAGGGCCATCACGCCAGGGCGTACGGAGGTGCCAAGTTCGGAGAGGCCACGCCGAATCAACGTTCGATTGACGCCCCTGAGCGGCACCATGTCGGCGATGGTTCCCAACGTGACGATATCAAGGTAGTGGCGAATGTCGGGATCGCCAGAGTCGGCGAACCAGCCCGACTCACGCAGTCTCGCGCGCAAGCCGATGATCAGATAAAAAGCCAGTCCCGCCGCGCAAAGCCCTTTGTCTGGGAACAAGCAATCGCGGCGGTGGGGATTGATTACGGCGACTGCGCGGGGCAGTTCCTCTGGGGGTTGGTGATGGTCGACGACAATCACGTCCAGGCCAAAGCCCCGCGCGGCGTCGACTTCCCCCGCGTTGGAAATGCCGCAATCGACGGTTACCACCAAGTCCACGCCGCGCTCCCTCAAACGCTTTAGGCCTGGCGTATTTAAACCGTAACCTTCGTCGATGCGATGGGGGACGTGATAAAGGGGCTCTGCGCCAATCTCCCTCAGGAAGGAAACCAGAACCGAAGCGCCCGTCGTGCCATCGACATCGTAGTCACCCCAGATGCAAATGCTCTCCTTCTTCCGTATCGCCCGTACGATGCGGCCCACCGCCGGCTCCATGTCGGCCATGAGAAAGGGTGAAGGAAGATCAGAGCGGAGCGTGGAAGAGAGATAGCGCCGGGCAGATTCGGCCTCCGTCAGACCGCGAAGGGCGAGGATTCTTGCGAGCAACGGGGAAACCTGGAGTTGCTCGGCGTGACGGGAAACCACATCCGGATTCGCTTCCCTGAGAACCCAGCGCTTCTGCAACTGCGTGCCCATCTGATTTTAGCTTTGCAAAACAGGACAGTCGAAGTCCCAGAGTACTATCGACGCCGTACCTGCCGTTTCTCCCAGAAGAGAATGACCGGGCTGGCGATGAAAATCGTCGAATAGACGCCGGAAAAAAACCCAACAATCAGGGCAAAAGCGAAGGGTCGAATCACGGCGCCGCCGAGAAAATACAAAGCGAAAAGCACCATGAGGGCCGTACCCGTGGTCAGAATCGTTCGGCTCAAGGTTTCGTTGATACTCGTATTGACGATGCTTTCCAGGGATTCCCGCTTGATTTTGCGCATGTTCTCGCGGATGCGATCGCAGATGACGACGGTGTCGTTAACGGAAAACCCGACGATCGTGAGCAAAGCGGCGACAATCGTCAGATCAAACTCGTAATGGGCCAGCATGAGGGCCCCCACCGTGACCAGGACATCGTGAATCAGCGCAATGACGGCGCCGATGCCGAACCTGAGCTCGAAACGAAACCAGATGTAGATGCCCATCATGATCGTGGAGACGACCACGGACATGATGCCACGAAACCGGAGATCCTCGCCGATCTTGGGGCCGACAAACTCGATGCGTCGGATTTCAAACTTATCCGCGCCGAACTGGTTGGAGAGAGTCTTTTTGATCTGTTCTCCGAGGGCACCGATCTCCACCGAGGTCCTGTCCAACCGAATCAGGTATTCGTTGGATCCCTCCTGGCCGAAGTCCTGGATCTCGCTGCCGCCCAGATTAATGCTTTCAAGCGCTCGACGAATATCCGGTACGGTAACCTTCTGCTGGAACTTGAGCTGCACCACCGTGCCGCCGGAAAAATCGACCCCCAAGTTGGGTCCCTTAGTAAACAGCAGGATCAGGACCGCAAGATTGATGACCGTGGAAAGGATAACGGCGATCTTGCGGTAGCTTGTAAACGGGATGCGCGTTCCTGGTTTGATAAGCTCCATAGGTCGTCGTCCTCTAGATACTGATACGCTCTAGCTTTCGCGCGCTTATGCGCAAGTCGTAGTAGGTCCGGGTGAGATAGACGGCGGTAATCACGGTGGTGAGAATGCCAACACACAGGGTTACGGCGAACCCTTTGATCGGGCCCGTGCCAAACTGGAATAGAATCACGCCGGAAAGAAACGTTGTCACATTGGAGTCTAAAATAGCCGGCAGCGCGTTTTGATAACCCGCTTCGATGGCGGAGCGGACAGTTCGTCCCGCCCTAAGCTCTTCGCGGATCCGTTCGTTGATCAACACGTTCGCATCGACCGCCATGCCGATGGTCAGCACGATGCCTGCAATACCGGGAAGGGTTAAGACCGCCTCGAATCCCGCCAAGATCGCCATCATGTAAAGTATATTGAAAATCACCGCGACCACGGCCACCAGTCCCGCGCCCTTGTAGTAGGCGACCATAAAGATGACCACCAAGGCGCCGCCGACGATGAAAGAGGCAATCCCTTGGCGAATGGAGTCCTGACCCAGCGACGGTCCGACGGTTCGCTCCTCGACGATCTCTACGGGCGCCGGCAGCGCGCCGGCGCGCAAGACGATCGCCAGATCCCGCGCTTCTTTAATATCGAAGCTGCCGGTAATGGATGCCCTGCCGCCACCAATCCGTTCCTGGATTACCGGCGCTGAATAAACTCGATTGTCGAGCACGATGGCCATCCGCCGCTTAACGTTGGCTGCGGTGATCTGCTCGAAGAGCCGAGCGCCGGTAGAATTGAGGACCAGCTCTACGTAGGGTCCCTGCAATTGAGAACTCGGCCGCACCCGCGCGTCGGTGATGGTTTCGCCGGTCATCAAAGTCCGGGCCTCCAGCACATAGGGAGTCTTATCCGCTCCGGCGCCGCCTTCGCCCCTGCCGGCGTAACCGTACAGGATCTGACGGCCCGGGGGTGGTCCGCTCCGCACGGCCTCTTCCGGATTAGCCGCGTCGTCCACTAACTTGAATTCGAGCAACGCCGTCTTGCCGATGATCTGCTTTGCTCTCTCGGGATCCTGAATGCCCGGAAGCTGGATCAGAATGTCCTGCTGCCCCTGTCGCTGGATGATCGGTTCGCTGACCCCGAATTGGTCGATACGGTTGCGAATGGTTTCCAGCGACTGGTCCACGGCATAATCACGCAGTGAGCGCAGTTCCTCTTTACTGAGACTTAGGAAAAAATCCGTCGTTCCAGCGGCGGTTTGCGTGTTGACTACGCTGAGATTGGCAAAATCGCTGGTTAGCAACGCACGCACGCGCTCAACGCTGGCCGCCGGAACTTTGACTTGGAGCTGCGTGCCCTGCACCTTTTCCACCGAGACGCCGGAGATTCCGCGGTCGCGCAGCATATTGGTGAGATCCGCCCTGATCCGCTCGAGATTGTTCTCGATCGCCTTATCAACCTTGACTTCGAGCACCAGATGGCTGCCGCCCTGCAGATCCAATCCCAAATGAATCCGTTCCGCCGGCAAAAAATTACTCCACCAGGAAGGCAAGTTATGAAAGAAAGTAGGAGTCAGATAGAGCAAAGCCCCCACAGTCGCAATAATAAATAACGCCAAACGCGTCAATGCCGCCCGTCGCATTGCCTTACTCCTTTACTTCTTTGCTGGAACTCTTCTCGCCGGTAACAACCGCCGAGATCTGCGGCCGGTGAACGCGGATCCTCACGTTGGGAGCCACCTCCAAAGTCACCACACTATCCGCCAGGGAAATCACTTTACCGTAAATTCCTCCTGAGGTCATCACCTCGTCATTCTTTTTAAGTTTGGTGAGCATTTGCTGATGATCTTTGGCTTTCTTTTGCTGCGGCCGTATGACCAAAAAATACATGATCACGAAGATCAAAATAAACGGCAATATAGTCATCACCGGGCTCGGCCCCGTCAGTCCCGGTGCGGTTTGGGCAAATGCGATATCCCACATGTCTCCTCCCTTAAGTAAAGGCTAATCTAACTGCGTGAGAAGGGTCGCGGACCCTTGAGTCCAAAAATCGACTCGCTCTTGCCGAATCGCTTCACGACACCTTTCCATAAGCCGGTGGTAAAAGTAAAGATTGTGCAGGCTATTAAGTACCGACGAAAGAATCTCACCGGCCATGTACAGATGGCGTAAATAGGCCCGCGAAAAGTTGCGACAGCAGTAACAGCCGCAGGCCGGGTCCAGCGGCCGCGAGTCGTTGACGAACTCGGCACGCTTAATACTCAGTTTACCCTCAGACGTAAAAAGTGTGCCGTTACGAGCATTGCGGGTCGGCAAGACACAGTCGAACAAATCAAAGCCCCGGCGGACCGCATTTAAAATGTCTTCCGGCCGCCCAACACCCATGAGATAGCGCGGCCGATCTTCGGGCAGTAAACCGACTGTGGATGCAGCGATGGAATGAAGCAACTCCTCCCCTTCCCCCACCCCTAAACCGCCCACCGCAAACCCGTCGAACGGCATCGAACTCATTTCCCGAACACAGCGCTCCCGAAGATCCGCGTACATCCCGCCCTGAATGATCCCGAAAACCAATTGATCTGCTCCATCTCGAGTCCTCAAGCATCGTTCAGCCCAGCGGATCGTCCGATTCGTGGAATCCCGCACATACTCCCGGTCCGCGTCGTGAGGGATACATTCGTCCAGAACCATGGCGATGTCGCTGCCGAGAGCCGCTTGAATCTGCATTACGTTTTCCGGAGTAAGTAGATGATAAGAGCCGTCCAAATGAGATTGGAAGCGAACTCCCTCCTCGGATAACTTGCGCATCGCGCCCAAACTAAAGACTTGGTAGCCGCCGCTGTCCGTCAAAATCGGCCCATCCCAGTTCATGAAGCGATGAAGCCCGCCCAACTCGCGGATCAGCTCTGCGCCCGGCCGAAGATAGAGGTGATACGTGTTGCCGAGCAAAATCTGGCAACCCATCTCTTGTAAATCTCTCGGCAGCACGGCCTTTACGGTTCCCTGGGTGCCCACCGGCATAAAGGCGGGGGTTTCCACCGCGCCGTGGGCCGTCAAGAGGCGACCGAGTCGGGCGCCTGCCGGGTCCTTTTTGAGTACTGTAAAGTGAGCAGCCACGTTCCAATTTTCGATCTTAGATCATGGATTAGAGAAATCGAAAATCCACAGTGCTAAAGGACGAGCATCGCATCGCCATAACTGTAAAAGCGGTAGCGCAGTCGAACGGCTTCGGCATAGGCCCGGCGCACTAGTTCGAGCCCCGCAAAGGCAACCACCAGAATCAACGGTGTCGATGCCGGCAGATGAAAGTTCGTGATCAAGGCGTCGATGACCCGGAACGGGTCGCCGGGGCGGAGAAAGAGACGGGCAACCCCTTGGTCCGCCCTCACTTGTCCCGTCTGCCGCGCGATCCACTCGAGGGTACGCGTGCTGGTGGATCCAACGGCAACCACGCGATGGCCAGATTGTTTCGCCCGGTTGATGCGTGTGGCCGTCTCCCTCGATAGAACGTAGCGCTCCCCTTCCATCCGGTGGTCTTCGATGCGCTCCTCGCGGACAGGTTGAAACGTACCTGGCCCCACGTGCAGCGTCAATAGAGCCCGGTCAATTCCTTGGCTTGCCAACTTCTCAAACAACGCAGGAGTAAAATGAAACCCGGCGGTCGGCGCCGCAATGGCACCCGGATTAGACGCATAGACGGTCTGATACCGCTCCCGGTCCAACTCCGCCGCGTGGCGAACTCGAGTGATGTAATGGGGCAGCGGCGGCTCTCCCAGTAACTGAAGTTGCTCGTTGAAATCTCCGGAATGATGAAACTCCAAGCCAAAACGGCCTCGCCCAAGATCACCCATAACCTGGGCCGCCATGCCGTCGCCGAAGACAATCCGACTCCCGACCCGAGGCTTCTTGGCGGCATCGATCATGGCGATCCACAAACTGCGCGTTTCCGGGAACTGTTCCAGCAACAGCACTTTAACCTTGCCACCGCTTGCTTTCGTGCCCTGGAGCCGGGCGGGAAAGACTTGGGTATCGTTCAACACCAGCAGATCTCCCGCATCAAGAAATGCTCCCAGTTCGGAGAATACACTGTGAATCAATTCTCCGGTCTGGCGCTTGATGACCAAGAGACGTGACTCGTGGCGCTCCCGGCTCGGGTAGGCGGCGACCAGTGCTGCGGGAAGCTCGTAGGTAAACTCTCTTAGTTCCATAGCGATTTGACAGCGTTGTTAACGGGGCGACGGCTCCGAAGCTCGACCTTTACTGAACAGGTCGGCACCAGACTGTCGATGGAGACGTAACGGGCTAGAAGCGATAATGCGGCGGACGGGGCATGGCTAGCTCGGGTCGCTTTTCTTCAGAAACGGCGTCAGCAAGTCGATGGGCACAGGGAAAATCGTCGTCGAATTCTTCTCCGAAGCTATCTCGACAAGGCTTTGGAGGTAACGCAGCTGCAGGGCCGTGGGTTGTTTGCTAATGACCTCCGCGGCATCCGCCAACTTTTGCGAGGCTTGGAATTCACCGTCCGCATGAATCACTTTGGCCCGCCTTTCGCGCTCCGCCTCCGCTTGTTTGGCCATCGCCCGCTGCATTTCTTGAGGAAGGTCGATATGCTTCAACTCAACGAGCACCACCTTGATTCCCCAGGGGTCGGTCTGAGCGTCCAGAATCTCCTGAATGCGGGTGTTAATCTTTTCCCTCTCAGCCAGGAGCTCGTCCAACTCGCCTTGGCCGCACACACTGCGCAACGTCACCTGGGCAAGCTGGGATGTCGCGAACAAATAGTTCTCGACCTCACGCACCGCCTTGTTGGGTTCCAAGACCCGAAAGTAAAGCACGGCATTGACCTTCACCGAAACGTTGTCCCGAGTGATAACGTCCTGCGGCGGGATATCCATCGTCACCGTGCGCAGATCCATCTTCACCATTTTTTCGATGCCTGGGATAATATAAACCAAACCGGGTCCCCGCGAACCCACCATACGGCCCAGGCGAAAGACCACGGCGCGCTCGTATTCTTTGAGAATCTTGATGCCGCTTATGATCGCGATCAGAACCAGAACGACGAATGTAAGAGGTACGCCCAGACCAAACATAGTTGTCTCCCCCCTCTACTTACGATGCCCGACCGGATAACCGCCGTACTTTTAGATTCAACCCCCGACATTCCACAACTTCAACCTTTTCGCCCACGTCGATTTCATCTTCAGCTTCGGCGTTCCAATACTCTCCGCGCACGAAAATTTTTCCCGCCGGATTCAGTTTCGCTCTCACATCGCCGATTTCCCCCAACATCCCTTCGGTTCCCTGCGTGGGTTTCGATTTTTGCGAGCGATAGACCAGATAGCTAATCGCAAGGACAAAGGACGCCAGGGTCGCCACCGCCGTGAAGATGATAGGGCGATCAACTCCCCCGCCTGAATCCTGGGGATCGAACAAAAGAAACGAACCCAGCGCAAGCGAAATCACGCCGCCAATGCCCAGCACTCCAAAGCTTGGGAGAAACGCCTCACCGATCAAAAGCGCAACCCCCAAAAGTATCAAAACAAGCCCCGCGTGATTGAAAGCAAGAACTTGTAAGGAGATCAAAGCCAAAATCAAACATATCGCGCCGGCAACACCGGGGAAGATCACTCCAGGATGCGAGAACTCCATGTAGAGCCCGAGAATCCCCGCCATTAGCAAGAGATAAGCGATGTTCGGGTCAGCAATGATATTGATCACTCGATCCTTGAGGTTCATCTCATGTCGAACTACTTTGACATCCTTCAGAGCTAGCGTGTGGGGCCGGCCATCGAGATCCACTTTGCGCCCGTCCGATTGTTTCAGTAGGTCGTCGATGTCCTTGGCCACGATATCGATGACGTTTTGCTTGAGGGCTTCTTTTTCAGTGATCGAAACGCTCTTGCGCACCGCTTGAATCGCCCACTCGGCATTCCGGCCCCGCTGGCGGGCGATCGTTTCGCTAAACGAAGCGACGAAATTTTCGATCTTTTCTCCCATCACCCCTTTCACTTCCTGTCCACCGCCCCCCACCGGATGCGCGGCACCAATGTTAGTGCCGGGCGCCATCGCAGCGATGTGAGCCGACAGGGTGATAAACACGCCCGCGGAGCCTGCACCGGCGGCGCTGGGAGCGACGTAAACGATCACCGGAACCGGCGCGGCGAAGATTTCTTTGACGATCGTGCGCGTCGAACTGAGCAGCCCGCCGGGAGTATCGAGTTGAATGATCAACGCTCGCGCGCCTTTTGATTTGGCTCGCCCTACGCTCTCTCGAATAAAGTCATCGACGGCCGGATTTATGCTGCCGTCGATAACGATGAGGTCGACGTGTGGTGATGGCGCATCCTGGGGCTGCGCCATCGCCGAGAAAGCCGCCGCCATGAACATCAAGAATAGCGCGATTCTAAGTGTTCTCATCGTGCATCTCTTTGATGACTTTCTTGATATCTTCCCAAACCAGTTTCTTGTCCGCTGGATTGCGCAACAAATAGGCCGGGTGAAACGTGGGCATCAATTTGATTCCATGATAGCTATGCCAATTGCCGCGCAGCTTGGTAATCGGCACCTTGCTCTGCAGCAGTGTCTGGACGGCGAACTTGCCCAAGGCGATAATAATCTCGGGCCGAACCAGATCAATCTGCTTCTTGAGGAAAGGCTCGCAGGACGCGACTTCATCGGGCTCCGGATTGCGGTTTTCCGGCGGCCGGCACTTTACCACGTTGGCAATGTAGACATCTTCGCGCCTGAGCCCCATTCCTTTGGTAATAATATCGGTAAGCAGTTGACCGGCTCTGCCCACGAAAGGCTCCCCCTGGAGATCTTCATCGCGACCCGGCCCTTCGCCGATAAACATCAACTTGGCTTTGGGATTTCCCACCCCGAAGACCAAATGGGTACGACCTGACCCTAGCTTGCAGCGCTGGCAGTCGCCAATGGCTGCGCGGAGCTCGTCAAGGGTCTTGACCTCGAACGTCGCTGCGGAGTCGTTAAAGAGGTCCCCCTCGGTTCCGTTCAACAGGTTTTCGTCTGTTGCCATGATAGCGCTTGTTTCAGGAGTGCTTCGGTCAGCAAGAAACCGGATCCCGACGCGCTCCTGCCGTTGCAGATGACGGCGCAGCGAGGACACTAACGTCGCCAATTCTTCTCTGTCGCTGGGCACGGAAACGATTGAAGCATCCCTCACTGCCAACGGATCTTAGCACCAACCATTAAGGGGTAGCAATATCGGAGCAGCGGGGATTTTTTCGCCGTTTGGACCTAGCGGCCTTGCTTTAGTTGATCCAGATAACGCGCTCGGAGGGAAGTCAAAAACGACAAAGTCTCAGCCCACAGGTAATCCGGATAGGTCTGGGGACAAGCTTGAAATGCACCATTGTAATAAAGCAACGTCGTCTCGCCGTAGATTCCCGACTTCAGATAGATACGATGCCCGGCGTTTTTGGTCGAGGCGAGAACGATCTTGCCCGGGTCGAGGTAACCGGGATCGACGTTTATTCTTCTCCCCCCACCCTCCGCCACGCTTGATCTGTACTTTATCTCCACCTTATGGGTTTCGAGTTTGATATCCGCCAAGTCACCCGGTGAAACCAATCGGCGAAAAGAGACAAAGCGCCGCAGCAAGCCGGCGCCCATCTCGTTTTCGTAGAACGTCGAAAGGCTCCAGCGCACGGGTTCACTGCGGCCGTCGATGGCGCCGAGAATGACCGTCAGGTCGGCTTCAACGCAGTCCAAGAGCTCGCTATCGGCCGAGAGTAAACCAACAAAATACTTTGCCGGTTTAGGATCTCCGGGGGTCCCCATCTCTCAAGGTTGGCTTTTTAGGGTAAGCAGGTGATCGAAGATTTGCTCCGCCAGTTCATCTTTGCTCATGAGCGGCAACGAATGAACGGCGCCGCTCCGATCCAGAATGGTGGCGACATTGGTATCAATATCAAATCCGCTTCCTTCTTCGGTCACGTTATTCGCGACGATCATATCGAGGTTTTTCTCTCTGAGTTTCTTTTCGGCGTTGGCGATCAGGTCTTCCGTCTCGGCGGCGAATCCCACCAGTATCTTGCCGTTCTTCTGGGCACTGATCTCCTGGAGAATGTCGGCATTGGGCTCGAGCCGAAGTTCGATAGGTCCCTTACCGCGTTTAATCTTTTGGTTAGCAAAATCAACCGGGCGATAGTCGGTCACGGCGGCGGCCATGATCACCGCCGTACATCCGGGAAACTCTTCCAGCACGGCATGCCGCATCTCGGCGGCCGTCGTCACCGATATGAAACGGGCTCCCGCAGGCGGCTCAAGTTGGGTCGGACCGCTAACGAGAGCCACCTCGGCCCCTCTCCGGATGGCGGCTCGAGCTACCGCGTACCCCATCTTCCCAGACGACCGATTGGATAAATACCGGACTGGGTCCAAAGGTTCTCGATTTGGCCCCGCGGTGATCAAGAACTTCTCGCCAACCAGATCCTTCTTTTTGAGCAAGTGGCGGATCTCTTGTAAAATTTGCTCGGGTTCCGGCAAGCGTCCTTTACCCTCATAGCCGCAGGCGAGATAACCTTCCGCCGGTTCCATCAATTGATACCCCAACCGCCGCAACTTTCGAAGATTTTCCTGCAGAATCGGATTTTCGTACATGTGGATGTTCATAGCCGGCGCGATCAAAACCGTCGCCTGAGTCGCCATCAGCACCGTGGTCAATAAATCGTCGGCAATGCCGCCGGCGATCTTGCCGATCACATTCGCGGTCGCTGGGGCAATCACAAAAAGATCCGCGCTATCTGCTAGATTGATATGCCCGATCTCAGACTCTTGAGTGAGGTTAAACGTCTCGGTAGCAACCGGTCTGCCCGAAAGAGTTTGAAAAGTCAGCGGGGTGACGAATTCCATGGCGCCCCTCGTCATAATGACCTGAACTATGAAACCCTCTTTGACCAACAAGCGGACCAGCTCGACAGCCTTATAACAGGCGATTCCGCCGCTAACGCCAAGCACTAACTTCGGTCTTTCTTGCTTAGAAACCACGGCTTAAGATAGCCAATCGATGGGGTGCTTGCAAACCTTTTGTTGTCCCAGTGAAAAGCAAGAATGACATGTAAATGCCCTAATTGGGAGTTTTTGTCATATCCATGCGGGTAGCCAGTCCGGGCGCGACTCATCTTACTATCCAAGAAATGCCTCCATGTGCTAACATGTCTTTATTACAGCCTATTTTCATCATTGGCATGATTCTAGCGTTGGTCCGATATTTCCAATTTGCGCGCTATCCAGAGACTTGACCAAATTTCTAAGTTCATGTAAGCCTAGGAGATGCAAATGAAAATTGCCTACGAATTTCGGCGATTGTACGTCAAGCTGCTTCTTATGCTCGTGGTCGGGTTTGGGCTACTGCTATCCACCGCGAATGTAGCCCGCTCCCAAGAGGAGATGGACAGGATTGCTCAGGCGACGGTTGAGAAACAGCCGGCCAAAACAGACCTATCCATGGCGACCTCCGAAAGCGCGGGGGGCGATTTTGAATTCGACCCTTGGGAACCCTTTAACGAGAAAATGTTTTGGTTCAACCGCGAGGTTCTAGACCGCTTCGTGCTGAAACCGGCAGCCACAGCATGGGATTTCATTCTTCCCAGCCCGGTTCAGCGGGGAGTTCGCAACATGTTTGATAATCTCGCTGTGGTGCGTCGTGTCGTAAACAACAGCCTCCAACTAAAGTGGACGGGTGCGGCCAAAGAGGTCGCCCGCTTCACCATCAATAGCACGATTGGAGTCGTGGGGTTTTTTGATGTGGCCAAAGAAGGCTTTGGCATTGAGCAAAGCGACCAGGATATGGGGCTGACGCTTGGTGTTTGGGGAGTGGGTCCGGGACCCTTTTTAATCCTGCCGTTCCTACCGCCTTTGACGGTGCGCGACGGGATTGGATTTGCCGTGGATTCAGCGATGACCCCGTATATCTATTTCGTCCCATGGTACGCTTCGATAGGAGCTACCGCCACCAATATGGTGAACGAGCGCTCGCTTAATCTCGATCGTTTTGAGCGCGTCGCGGAGTCAACGGTGGATCTCTACGGCGCCGTTCGCAATGCTTACCTCCAGAGACGGGCAGCAGCAATCCAGCGATAAGCCCGGTCAAAAACCACTCGCCGCCCGGTCCGCCGGCCGGCGCTCCGCAATTTCGGCAGAGATTTCGCGTTGACTATTGACAAGAGCCCGTCTGTTCATTAAAAAATATTGCCGGTTTGAACTGCCCGAGGCCTTTGAAAATCTGGCCGTCGGATCCTCTTTGGACCCGACAAAGCTCGACGAGGAACACGGACTAGGAAAACATGCCAAGAACAAAAAAGAAACCCGCAGGACGACCCGCGAAGAGGCGTTCCGACAACTATTTCGATGAGGCCGGCCACGAAGAAGCGGACGATGAAGATCTTCCAAGTGACGAGGCGGGCAGACGCAAGATCAAGAAAAACTACGAAGAGCTTCTGGGCATTCGCATAGAGAAGCTCCGGGGCCGGATTCTCAATCGTGAAAAAATCAACAAGAGCATTGACGGTGTCTACTTCATCTGCTTCGAATGCAAGAAAATCTCTCACAACCTCGACGAGGGTTGGGTCGAGGAAGCAGGAACACAAAATAGTTTTTGTGGAAACTGCGCCAAGAACAAGGGTATCCGCAGCAGCGCAGCTTAGCGCTTAGCCCGCAAACGTTTGAGCACGGCTTCAAGCTCTGCAGGTAAGGGAGCTTCGGTTTTGACCCGCCGGCCGTCGTCAGGATGGAAGAATTCCAGACTACAGGCGTGCAAAAAATGGCGGTGGAGCCCGAAGTTGTTTCGGTTCGGCTCACCATAAAGACTATCCCCAATGATGGGATGGCCGATGGCCGCCAGGTGCACGCGGATCTGATGGGTCACTCCAGTTTCCATCTGGATCTCCAAGAAGCTTACCCCGTCCGCATCGGACAGCTTGCGAAAACAGGTTAACGCGGCCCAGCTTTTTTGATTCTTCGCCCGAAGCGACGGATCAATCATCGCCTGCATTCGCCGCTTGTCACCTGGATCATGCACAAGGGGCCAGGAAATCGATCCCTCGCCTTCGGACTCCCCCCACACCAGCGCCCAATATTTCTTTTTGACTTGCCTACGGCGAAACTGTAGTCGCAGAGCATCGAAGGCGGCCTGCGTTTTGGCAACTAACACCACGCCGGATGTTTCCCGATCAAGACGATGGACCAAGCCCGGCTCCCAACGGCTCTTGCCGATGAGCAACAGATCGGGGAGCGCCGCGGCCAGAAAATTTGCCAAGGTATCCTGGTCTCGCCCGGAGAAACCGTGGGTCGCCATTCCCGCCGGCTTGTCGACTACCAGTAGGGATGCATCCTCGTACACGACCGGCACGTGTAGCTGGGGTTGAGGAGGCGGAATGCTTAGCAGCCAATGCCGAGGCCCCTCAAACGTTACCCTGTCCCCGGCTGCCAGTTTATCTCCCTTCGATCCCACTCTTTCATTAATCCGAAAAAGCTTGCCACGGATGGCGTCCAGCAATTCGCGACGCGAAAGATGCGGCATACAGCGGCGCACGAACGCATCCAAACGGATCTCCGCGGGCGCATCGGAAACGATCCATGATCGGGTCGCCGCTTGTGTCACTTGATCCGCCATGACTCCTACCGTACTATACTTTGCAATCATGGGAACCGGAACAAGACGATGAATCCGAAATGCTACAGCGTCATCATCGCCGGCGGCAAAGGGACGCGTTTCTGGCCGCTCAGCCGTTCCCAACGGCCCAAGCAACTTTTGAAGATACTGAGTCCGAAAAGCCTCATCCGCGAAACCGCGGATCGGATCATGACGTTAAGCGGCCTTGAGCGAACCATGGTCGTCACGGTGGCGGACCAACTCAGCGCGCTTCGCAAAGAGTTACCCAAATTGCCGCGAGGAAACTTCTTGGCCGAACCGCAGGGCAAGAATACCGCCCCTTGCATCGGCTTGGCAGCTTTGGAAGTTGTGGCGCGAAGCCCCGACGCCGTGATGGTTATTCTACCGGCCGATCATTGGGTTAAGGATATCCACGCGTTTCGAAAGTCCATCGGGTCGGCGGTTGACCTTGCAATGCGCCACGATACTTTGGTCACCATCGGCATTCGACCCGACTATCCCGAGACCGGCTACGGCTATATCGTGAAAGGAAGATTGTTTGGCGGAAAATCCGGCGCGGCTTACCAAGTGAAGCGATTCACAGAGAAGCCTTCGATATCCGTGGCTCAGCGCCTGATTCGCCAAGGTTCGCTTTGGAACAGTGGCATCTTCGTCTGGAAAGCCTCCCTGCTACTGGAGCTGTTGCAGCGCTATCAACCAAAGATCGCACAGGCCTTGGAACAGATCAAAACCGCCACCCGCGGAAAGTCGCTCGGTGCTCCGTCCCCGCAGATCCGCAACGTGGTCGCTCGGGAATACAAAAAAGTGCCCAACATTTCGATTGACTACGCGGTCTTGGAAAAGGCCGGCTCGGAAGGCAAGGTCTTGACCCTAGAAGCCGACTTCGGCTGGAGCGACGTGGGGAGCTGGGACGCAGTTTACCGAATGTTACCCCACGACCAGAACGGCAATGCCGGAAACGGTAAATGGCTCGCCCGAGGCGCCAAGAATTCTCTGATCCACGCTGAGGATCGCTTGGTGGTACTCTTGGGCGTCGAGGATACCGTGGTCGTGGACACGCCTGACGCCTTATTGGTCGGGAACATTAAACGATCTCAAGAGGTCCGTGAGTTGGTGGAGGATCTCAACAACAAAGGCTACGGCGCCTACACAGTCAAGTAACCCACCGGTACAAGAGTTTTCCCTTTTTTGTGAATCCAAAACCTTTACGCGGACCGCTCCTAGAGAACGAACCGGTGGTATTCTTGGACCGCAAAGACAGAGAATATCTGGCGCGGCTCGATCGAAGCCGGCGCTTTGCCATCCGCGGCGGAAAAATTTCCATCGAAGATATCATCGGCCTTGAGGAAGGCAGTGTCATCCGATCATCGGTGAATGAGCCTTTCTTGGTTTTCCGCCCGAGTCTTCCCCAGCTCATACCCAATTTACCGCGCAACGCCCAGGTTATTTACCCGAAAGATCTCGGACCTATCCTTATTTGGGCCGACCTCTTTCCGGGCGCGCGCGTGGTGGAGGCGGGCGTAGGCCCCGGAGCGCTCAGCATGGCGCTCCTGCGTGCGATTGGCAACGAAGGTTATCTTTACTCTTATGAAATTCGCCAAGACTTCGCTGCCATGGCAAAGCAAAACGTTGCGAAGTATTTCGGCGCAGCGCTAAACTGGAAAGTCACGATCGGCGACGTCGCCGTGGAACTGGATCAAACTCAAGTCGACCGTGTCATCTTGGACTTGCCGGAACCCTGGCAAGTCATCGACGCTGCCTGGAAGGCTCTCCGCCCAGGGGGGATCCTGCTTTCCTATCTGCCCACAGTGCTTCAAGTCAAAACTTTGGTCGACGCGATCAGAGCCGATCAACGCTTTGCTTGCATCGAAACCATGGAAACCCTGATGCGCTTTTGGCACATCAAGGGGATGAGCGCCCGGCCGCAGCACCGGATGGTGGCCCACACCGGGTTTCTGACTTGCGCTCGAAGACTGGCGGACGGCCAGAAGGACATTCCCCGAAGTCCCTGAGCCGTTGGACGATTGTTCGTTCAGGAAAATCGGGGGGAATGTATAGCCACGAAACCCATTCTCACGGATAGCCCTTTTCCAGCCACCACTCGGCAATTTCGACCCGTTTGGCGAACCACACTTTGGAAAAGCCCTTGGCGTACTTGATGAACTCATCGATGATCTTGGTTCGGAACGGCACACCGGAAACAAAAGGATGCAGGTTGAAGGCAAAATACTTCGGCGCTCCTTGTTCCCCCTCCCAGTATAAGTAATCAAACTGGTCCTTCATGATCTGCAGTAGATCTCTCGGTGTTCTTCCGGTCCCGTAAGTGGAGTAGTCGTTACACCCGGGCACGTTATAGGGAACAACGACGACTTTTCTGCCACGCGCTTCGAGGATGTAGGGATTGTCGCTGTTCAGCGGATCCGCCCACCAAACAAAACCTGCCTCCGCGACGAGATCCAGTGTATTGGGGGTCGAAGCATGTCCCGGGGAGAGATATCCCGTGGGCTTTTGTCCCAGGACCTTTTCAAAGGCCGCTACCGTTTTCTGGATCGTTTCGCGCTCCTGCTCTTTGGTATACATAAAAGAATATTCATGTTCATAGCTTTCGGAAGAGAATTCATGGCCCTTGGCCTTGAACTCCCGGCATTCATCGGGGAACTGCTCCACTTTCAATCCGTTCATCAGAAAAGTTACCTTGAGGTTATGGCGGTCAAAAAGATCTGTTATTCGCCAGATTCCCACGCGGTCGCCGTATTCTCGCTCGGTAACCAACGCCATGTTCTGCTTAAAAACTGCCTTCGGCGGCGGCAGGGTGGCACCGCCGTGCCGCTGAAGCGATTCGTGGGTGGCGAAATTGTCCGGCCA
>DAIRFP010000025.1:0-8134 GCA_036794995.1 Thermodesulfobacteriota bacterium
GTTGCTCAGGGCTCCTGGAGCTATAGAACTCCTCGGCCAGGGAGTTGAACGCATCGCGTCCCTGGGAGTATTGCGCCTCTACGCGTGCGAGTCTTTTGCTCAGGGTAGCGCAAAAGTGGAGAAGCCAAGTGGGGTACTTCTCGATCAGTTCATTCCAGGCTTCTTGGCTAAGCCTCCACACCGTGGTATCTCTAACGGTGATAATGGTCGCCGAGCGCGGTTCCCCGGAAAAAAGCGCCATTTCACCGAACGATTCCTGGGGGCCCAAGACAGCAATGCTTTCCCTTCTACCACCACCACTCTCGAGGACAACTTGGACAGCGCCAGATTGGATAAAATAAAAGGAGTCGCCTTGATCTCCTTGAGAGACGATCGTCGTTCCAGCATTAAAAAATCTTTCCTCTAGCTTGCCGAGAATTTTGGCGATATCCTCGCGCGAGAGTCCAGAAAACAGGGGATTGGCTCTGATCGTATCCGCTAAATCGGCCATAAGCTCTTGCTGCGTTATCGGATGACTCTATCCGCCTTCTTCAGCATGTCTGGGGGGATGGTGAGGCCAATCGCATTGGCCGTTCTGAAGTTGATGACCAAATCAAATTTCCTCGCCGCTTCCACCGGCAGATTCTCCGGTTTTTGGCCCTTAAGTATCTTGTCGATGACGCCGGCGGCCTGGCGACCCATCTGGTAATTGCTTGGGCCATACGCGCCAAGCGCTCCTCTGATGGCCCACATCTCGCCGTCAAACATGGTGGGGAGTTTCTTTTGCCTTGCCGTGCGAAAAAGGAAATCCACTTCGCCCTCGACCAAATTATCTGGAACGTGAAACAGGGCGTCGCCTGGTTTTTTCTCAAGATTTTCGAAGGACGTCTTAAACTCCTCGGCTGACTTGGTGCCGTGCTCACCTACTTCGAGCCCGAGCTTTTCTGCCGAAGCCTTGGCAACGGCAAAATTGCTGCGCGAAAATTTATCGTTTAGGTCATAAAAGATGTGCACCCGGCGAACTCCTGGGACAATTTGTTGCAGAGTTTCCAGCCTCTTTCCTGTCATTTCCAAACCGAAGCCAGCCACGCCAGTGACGTTCCCCCCGGGCCGTGTATTGCTCTTGACCAGACCCACCGTCTGTGGATTACCCGGGTAACGGAAAACGATCGGTATCTCGCTGGTCGCAGCCATGGCAGCCTGCGTCGACCTGGTGCCGGTCGTAAAGATCAGGTCGACCTTTTTGCCTACAAGGTCATCGGCAATTGGCTTTAGGGCTGCTCGGTCGCCTTTGGCGTCTCGCACTTCCACCACAATGTTTTCTCTTTCCTTGTATCCCAGCTCTTTGAGCCCGTCACGCAGGCCTCTGACACTCTGGGTCTCCGGTCGACCCGATTCTGGAATGAGCAGACCAACGCGGAACAGTCGAGGGGATTGCTCGGCTTGGACTACGAATGCACCGAGCAGGTAGAGGGCCATCGCTGACGGAATCACTGCGAATCTCCCGAACATCCGGATTCTCCTATTCAGATCAAAGTGAGAGGCGATTCTTTGGAGCATCCATTATCTCTTTTTCACGGTTTCTGCCACCGAAAAAACTCCATCATTTGAGGCTACCTTCCCTTTACAATTCGCTTCGTGTCTAATATTTGTTTGGGCTCAAAGCCATCCTGGGGGGAACCTATGAAAAGGCCATGGGTACGAATTGACGCCGCCCCTTTGCGATGGTGGGCGGTGGGAGCCGTGAAGTCAACGAAGAAATAAGGAGCGTAGCGTTGAAATTTCGCGTTCTAGGTTGCTCTGGAGGACAACTTCCCGGCTATAATCTCTCCTCGTTCCTAATCGATGATTCACTGCTGCTTGATGCCGGCTCGACCACCGCGGCATTGAGTCTCCCCGCGCAACAGAAAATTACCAATATCCTGGTGACTCATATTCATCTCGATCACGTAATGGCGCTGGGCACCTTGGCTGACAATCTCTACGGCAAATGTAAGGTTCCCATCAACGTGTGGAGCGTGCGTCGCATCATCGACGGCTTGGCCAACTCCTTTTTCAACAACCAGGTGTGGCCGGACTTTACGCGCATTACCGGCCCCACTCAACCGGTCCCGGTGCTGCGGCTTCGCTGCATGCCCGAAGCTAAGGCGACCTCCGTTGACGACCATGACATCACCGCGATCGGTGTCGATCATGTAGTCCCTACCCTGGCCTTTTTGATCGAGTCCAAGAATAGAACCTTGCTCCACGTCGGTGACACGGGACCGACGAAAAAGGTCTGGTCCTTCGCCCGCAAGCATCAAAACCTCGGCGCCCTTGTGATCGAGGCTTCTTTTCCAAACCGCCTGCAGGACGTTGCCGACGCGAGTCGCCATTTGACCCCGCAAACTTTGGGCCATGAGCTCGACAAGCTCGCGATGAAATCGCCGCAAATTTTAGTCACGCATCTTAAACCCGAGTTCCGCCGCGAGATCATAAGCGATCTCCGCAAGCTCAAAGGCCACCGCCTGCGCGTCTTGCGCGACGGCGACGTCTTGCGGCTTTAGCCGCGTTAATTTTCATGGGGTGTTGTAGCGTCTTCCTTTGGTCAATAGGATAGAGCTGTCATGCAGACCGCCGAAGAGCCTTTCTCTATCTACGTGCATATACCTTATTGCATTAAAAAATGCCCCTATTGCGATTTCAATTCTCACGTGGTCCCGGAGATCCCGGAGACAACTTACACCGAAGCATTGATTCGTGAACTCAATTTCTATGCGCGGATGGTCGATTGGCGCGGTAGAAGCGTCCAGACGATCTTCTTCGGCGGAGGCACGCCGTCGACTTTTCATCCGTCGAGCATCGGGCGTATTCTCGAGACCGCAGCCGCATTGTTTCAGTTCCACCCGGATTGCGAGATTACGTTGGAAGCAAACCCGGGAACCGTGGATAGTGAAAACTTCGCCGGCTACCGCGCCGCTGGAATAAATCGCATTAGCGTCGGCGTGCAGTCTTTTCAGCCCCATTTGCTAAAGTTTCTCGGCAGGGTTCACTCGGCCGATGAAGCCATGAAAGCATTGCAAGTTATCGGAGAGACGGGATTCGAAAACGTTAGCTTCGACCTGATTTACGCCAACCCAGGGCAGAGTTTGCAGGATCTCGAACGCGACTTGGATACGGCCCTGATGTTCCGGTCGCCGCACCTCTCAGTCTACAACCTGACTATCGAAGAGGGGACTCCCTTCCATCACGAATACCGGAGCGGCCGGATTCGCCTTCTAGGGGAAGAGGAGGAAATCGCTATGGCTGAGCTAATCGAGCACAAACTCGGGGCTGCGGGCTTGCAGCGCTACGAGATTTCCAACTACGCGCGGCCGGGTTTTCATTCCCGCCATAACCTCAACTATTGGCAAAGCGGGGACTATCTCGGCATCGGCGCCGGCGCCCATAGCCATAAGAGTGTCTCAAGTGAGGGAACCTACGGACGCCGGTGGTGGAATGAAAAAAACCCGGCTCACTACATGAATCGGATTAAAACCAGCGAACAGGCGGTGACTGATGCGGAAGAAAGCGATCTAACTAGAGCGGCTGGAGAGTATATGTTCTCCGGACTTAGACTTATAGGGGGAGTCTCCCTGAAAACTTTTTATGCGCGCTTCGGCAAAAGCGCCCCGGACATCTATCCGCAAATCTCCAGCTGGGTCAGCGAAGGACTCATGGAAATAAACGGCGACGGGCTTCGGCTCACGTCCCGAGGTCTTATGGTTGCCAACTCCATATTTGTGTATTTCGCTTAGCCAGCGTCGATGACAGGTCAAATCCAATGGAGGCAAGTTTGATCAATTCACCATCAAAGAACGATTTAAAACGCGTCCGGATCGATCATATCGGCAGCCTGGTTCGACCTGCGAAATTGCAAGCAACGTTCGCACGCTACGACCGCGGGCAACTCGGCACTGAAGAATTCCGCCGCGCTCAGGATGAGGCGATTCGTGAGGTGATCGCAGGCCAGGAAGCGCATGGGCTTCCGGTTGTAACCGACGGCGAGTTTCGCCGGCATAGCTTTCAGGAAAGTTTTTCCGAGGCCGTGTCCGGTTTCGACACACCCGGAGATAGGAGTATGTACTACGAGCAGCGGCAGCTCAATCTTAATCCGTTTGAGCGAGCCGAGCAGAATTTTGATGAGACAGGTCCCGCGATTATCACCCGTCGGCCCGCCATCGGGCGGCTAAAGCTGCTGAGAAATATCCCCTTGGAAGAGTTCCGCTTCGCCCAAACCGTCGCCAAGACACCCGTTAAAGTAACCCTGATTGGCCCCGACCGCGTGGCGCAGCGCTTCAAATGGGAGACGTCGCAAGCCGTGTATAAAGATCTGGACGACTTTGTCGCCGACGTCGTTACCATTGAACGCCAGATGATCAAGGCACTAGTAGACGCCGGTTGTAGATACATCCAGATCGACGCTCCCGGCTACACCGCCTACGTCGATCAAGTTTCGCTAAATAGAATGCGCTCGCGGGGCGAAGATCCCGAAAGAAATCTCCAACGATCCATCGAAGCCGATAACGCCCTCATTGAAGGCTTTGCCGACGTAATCTTTGGGATTCACATCTGCCGTGGCAATGCTCGAACCATCGATCCCAAAACCGGGAAACTCGTTCCACAGTGGCATCGGGAGGGTCACTATGATGCCATTGCCGAGCGGTTATTCCACGGCCTTGAACATCATCGGTTATTGCTCGAATACGACAGTGAACGGGCGGGGAGTTTTGAGCCCTTGAGACTCGTTCCAAAGGATAAGATCGTCGTCTTGGGCCTCCTCACCACCAAGAGTTCGGATCTAGAACCCATCGAGGAACTCAAACGGCGAATCGATCAAGCCTCGCGCTACCTACCCCTCGATCAGCTAGGACTCAGCCCCCAATGCGGTTTCGGCGGCATCGATTCGAAAATGATGAGCGAAGACGAAATGTGGCGGAAATTCGATCGGATTGTAGAGACAGCCGAGCAGGTTTGGGGTTAACCCGCTAGCGCACTGACTAATTTCTCTGTTCCGGCTGAAGCGCGCTCAGCCACTCTTCATGGACGTCGACCCAGATCGAATCCCGCTCGTAGCAGGTCGACACTTCGCTTAAGTCAAACCTAACGGTGTAAAGCGGTTTATGTATGCCACGGTGGTCTCTGACATTTTCCAGAACCCCATGGACTAGGCCAATGACGCCGCGTTTGCCTCTGATGTAGTGCGGCGTGCGCGGGTTCCCGGTAGTGTTTTCGGCGGCAACCACAACGGCGTCGCCGATTTTATATTTGCTCTCGATGGTTTCCATGGTTCTGCTCAATCCGGCCTGACCCTGGGGGCTTCCGCTGTCGCTCCTAATTTCTCTGCTTCTTTCTGCTGCGAAGGTTCCAGCGCGTAGCCGGCGCCGATCAAGCTATCGACGGTAACGAGCTTGGCCAACTCCTCTTCGGACATACCCTCCGTGCCGTCGGGCCGCTCCGGCAACACAAAATAACGCACGTCGGAGGTGCTGTCCCAGACCCGGACCTCTTTGTCGACCGGAATGTCCAACTGAAACATCTCTTTGACGCAGGTGCGTGGGTTTTGCACGATATTCGCTCGATAGCTTTCATGCTTGTACCACCAAGGGGTATCGCCGAGAATGTCGTAGGGATAACAGGAGCACAAAGTGCAGACGATGACGTTGTGAATTTTGTCGGTGTTCTCCACCACTACCAGCTTGCCAACCTTTCCCTGATGCACGCCCATTTCTCTGAGCGCCTCCCGGCCCGTTGCCAGCAGCGCCTGTTTGAACTCGGGATCGCTCCACGCCTTGGCTACGATCACGCCGCCGGCCCAGGGACGCTCTTCATGCAGTTGCTTCCAGCGTTGTGCCAAATCCGCTCTCGTTGCCCAGCCTCGCTTGATCAGCGCTTGGACAAAGACTTCCAGCAATTCCTGGTAGTCGGTCAAATCCTGCTTCAGGTTCGCCATGCGCTCTTCGAGGTTGCCGTGATGCTCTTTCTTTTTAATCTTGAAAAAGTCGTCGTAGTCGCCGCGTTCTTTTCTGTTGTCCTCGGTCACCATGTCCAGGCCTTCGACCGTGCGCGCGGAAACCAGAGCGATGCCTTTGACATATTCGTCGAGCCATTCTTCCAGGTGGCGCACCTGCGCCTCGATGTTGTTTCCCTGCGGTTTGGCAGTTTTGAAAAAGTGGTCTTTCTTTTTCAACATCGAGCGAACTTTGAGCAGGTCATAGAACGTGACGACTCCGCGCCGCAGCAAATAAATGATTCGCGGTTCAAAGCGCTTGGCCCGATAATATTCCAGATCCTCCTCGACGGCTTTGATGTGGGCCATGTAGTCGTGCATGTGGCCTTCGAACGGCTTGTGTCCATGTATCCCTGACATTCGATTTCCTCCGAATAACTCCGCTCTCAGTGAGTATCGAATATCGCTTGGTACTCTTTGAGCTTGGCTTTGGTTGCCTCGGTTTCCGCCGCCGTGGGGTGCGCCGGATCGGCCGCCGGTGGCAGAGAGCCAAACTTCATCAGGCAGGCCATAAGCAGCAGCCGCGCTTTAGTCGCAGTCAGATTGCTGCCGGCGATCGCCAGCGGGTCGCGGGTCGGATCGACGAAGCCGCCGGCGTTGCCGCGGCCCACCTTGACCACCGGCATACCGCTGTAGGTTGCGTGCTTGAGCGCGGCGTCAACGGCGTTGCTCATGGCACCGAAGGGCGCCGAGCCCTCGGCGACAAAACCGGCGAGCGGCGCATCGCGCAGGTTCTTCTCGATGCGCGCCAGGATATCGACTTCGCCGCCGGCATCCCCCGAGGTATCTTCCGGCAAATAGCGGGCGTGCTTCACAATCGTAACCTTAGGAATGGCGGTTCCCAGCAGGTCGCCCTGCGCATCCTTAATCTGCACCGCGATCTCCCCAACCTTTGAACCTTGCCCCCTGGCACCTTGAACCTCCCTCGGCAATTGGTTCAAATTTACCGCCGAATTGTAGGTGTGCCGCTTCACCGGCTTGAAAGAAAACTGCGGCGCGCCGGGATGGCCCATCCGGCCGATGATGCCCCCATGTCCACCGGTAGCGATGTAACCTCCGGGGCGGGCATCAGCCTTCTGCACGTCACGCGAAGTGAAGATGACTTCGTCAAGGATCGCTACAGCGCCGACACAGTCTCGACCGCTTTCATCGGCCCAGATGCGTGATGTGATGTAGTCCACGGAATCGACGATGTTACGGTCGCCATCGTTGGCGATCGCGCCGTGCGGCCGTTGAGAGGAGTTGCCGCAGATCGGCACCGCGGTATCGATGAGCAAATTCAGCCAGTAGGTTGTCTCTTCGACGAACGGACTGCCTTCGAGCCAGATCGCGCCCAAGTATTTGCCGCTCGCGAGCGAGCGTTGGACGGTATTGGTAACCCGCGCGAGAGCCGACATCGGCGGCTCCTTGCGCAGATAGCCCGGTCGATAGGGAAAGAAATCGACGCCGCGAGTCTCAGGCGGAATGTCGCCGTCGCCGATATCCGTGCGCTCGCCTGCGCTTCGTCCCTTGAAATATCCGCCCGAAGGCAACGCCCGATAAAAATCAAAATCCGCTTTGCCGCTCAGCAAACAGCCCACGCCTTCGTCGGAAATACCCAGTCGGTCGATTTCCTCGAATAATCGCGACCCGTCGGGGAAAAAAGGCACGCGGCAGAGTTCGCCGGGAGCGTTCTTTTCCGTGCCGTCCATTTCCCAGGCTTGGCCGTTTGCCTGCCGCGCCATATAAGGCAGAGGGTAAACTCCGTCTTCCGGTCTTAGGGTCACTTCGTAAACGGCCTTGTCCGTCAGGGAGATGCGTTCTTTGTGAAAGATGCCGGCGACATCAAGATAGCCATCAGGTGGCGCATAGAGTTCGACGGAATCTCGCTCCAGCGGATGAGCGCTGAACTGTTCGACGTAAATCGTCACCGGCGCGGCCAGACGCTGAGGGCGCAAAACATCGAATCGCAGCGGTGCGCCGTCAGCGTTCGTCCGCAACGGCAGGCCGTACTTCGCCCGCGCCTTGTTGCTGGTGACCAACGGTTCGCTGTTTTGGATCGTAGCCGTCGGTCCGGAAAAGACCGCGATACGCGGTTTGCCGTTTTCCTCCGTGGTCGCCACGAAACTCTCCGTTCACTCGATTAAA
>DAIRFP010000025.1:8144-36055 GCA_036794995.1 Thermodesulfobacteriota bacterium
GATTAAATGACACAGGGCGGGTTTCAAACCCGCCCCTACGCGATCCAGCGATCGAATCTTCGACAAACTATTTCAACTCGTAAGGAAGCTGCTTCGGACCATATCCTTGCCAATACCTATTCGTCGCAGGATCGTAGCGTCCCTGAAGGAAGCCGCCGGCCTTTTCGGCGCGGACGATGATCGCTACCGTGCGCTCGTCACCGCTTTCTTCCGCATGGATTTCGTAAGGCGGCACCAGGTCGATCTTGCCGGCAGAAACCTGGACGTTGACCGCCTTGCGGATCTCGGCGTAATCCGGCTTCGAGCGATCGTCCACACGCTCGTAGCGTTCGATATTCTCCTTGCCGTCGAGCACCCCGTAGAGCGTCCAGTTGTGCGCGTGATCGTGAATCTGGGTACGGGTATGCGGTGCTTTGATCAGACCATTGATAACGAAGTTGTAATCGGGATCTTCGTAAAACAGTAAGTTCTCCGCCCGCTCGCTGCCTTGAGAGCAATCAGGCCACCTTTTCGATTGTTCCTTGACCGTGGGATCGGCGAGCAGCTGTTGCAGCAACGGCGCCATTTTCTCCCAGCGTTTCGCGAGATCTGTTTCCTCGGCGTGAAGCTGGCGGGCGGACGCGATGAATCTTCTTACGGCGCTCATATAGTAGACCTCCTCGTAGAACTGTAGGATGTTTCGATATGCAGGACATTATTAATCCCACGACCGGCCTTAGGTCAAGCTGTTCTGTGCCGTTTCGAGTCTCCAATGGTCTATAGCAAGAGAAATCGCCGCGTCGCCAACGCGACGGCCGCGGTTGATGTGCCCTGTACAAAAACAAAGGCTCCGGAAGCGAGTGAATCTCCCGAAGCCTTGTGGAAAAAGCCGTTGACCGAACCGCTTATGTGCCGTGGGCCCAGGAGGAGAGATATTTTTCTTGTTCTTGGGTGAGTTGGTCGATGCGAATACCCATGGACGAAAGTTTTAGCTTGGCGACCCAGTTCTCCACGGCATTGGGAACTTCGTAAACTTGAGGGGTCAATTTGCTGCGGTTCTTCACCGCCCACTCGGAGGCCAGCGCTTGAGTCGCAAAACTCATGTCCATGACCGAAGCCGGATGTCCTTCGGCGGCGGCCAGATTCACCAACCTGCCTTCACCGAGCAGGTAGATTCTGCGGCCTCCCGGAAGGATGTATGCGTCAACGAAGTTGCGCACATTCTTTTCGACTTTGGTAGACAGTTTCTTGAGCGACTTGAGATCGATCTCGATATCGAAATGGCCGGAGTTACAGATCACCGCGCCGTTCTTCATCACTTTCAGATGTTCCGCCGCGATCACATGCATGTCGCCGGTCAGAGTGATAAAGAGATCCCCGATTCGCGCGGCTTCTTTCATGCTCATCACTTCAAAGCCATCCATCGCCGCTTCGAGAGCTCGCACCGGATCGACTTCGGTGACGATCACCTTGGCGCCCATGCCGCGGGCCCGAGCCGCCACACCCTTGCCGCACCAGCCGTAGCCGGCGATGACGACGCGCTTACCGGCAATCAGCATGTCCGTCGCCCGAATCACGCCGTCGATGGTAGACTGGCCGGTGCCGTAGCGGTTGTCGAAAAGGTGTTTCGTAGCGGCGTCGTTGACCGCGATGACCGGAATTTTAAGCGCCCCCTCCTTCGCCAAAGCGCGCAGCCGAACCACCCCCGTGGTCGTCTCTTCCATGCTGGCAATCAAGTTCGACGCGAGATGCGAATAGTCCGTATGCAACAGGGAAACCAGATCGGCGCCGTCGTCCATCGTAATCACCGGCTGGTGATCGAGGGCGGTTCTCAGATGGCGATAATAGGTCTTGTTATCTTCGCCTTTAATGGCGTAAACCGGGATTCGGTCATGTTGGACTAACGACGCAGCAACATCGTCCTGCGTGGAAAGCGGATTGGACGCGCACAAAACGACATTCGCTCCGCCGGCCTTGAGAGCCTGGACTAAATTTGCGGTTTCCGCAGTGACGTGCAGGCAAGCGGAAAAGCGCATTCCCCGAAGCGGCTTTTCTTTGCTAAAGCGTTCGCGCACGCGCTGCAGAACCGGCATGTCCTGACCGGCCCACAAGATCCGTTTCCGTCCGTTTTGAGCTAAGCGAAAATCCTTGACATCGTAATTCTTGGCCATGCCGAAATCTCCCACCCCGTCTGCGCCTATACGCGCCCCGCCACTCTTTTAAGATCCTCTGCCCGATCGGTTTTTTCCCAGGAGAATTGGCCGTCCTCCGGCGTGCGTCCGAAGTGGCCGTAGGACGCCGTCGCTCGGTAGATGGGTCTTTTGAGTTCGAGGGTCTGAATAATACCTTTGGGTCGCAAATCAAAGTTATCTTGAACCAGCTTGGCAAGCTTGGCTTCCGGGATCACGCCGGTGCCAAAGGTATCTACTAGCACGGAGACGGGTTGCGCGACACCGATGACGTAAGCCAATTGCACCTCACACCTCTGTGCCAGCTCCGCCGCGACAATATTCTTCGCGACGTAACGCGCCATGTACGCGGCGCTGCGATCCACCTTGGACGGATCTTTGCCGGAGAAAGCACCGCCGCCATGTCGGCCCATGCCGCCGTAAGTGTCGACGATAATCTTGCGTCCGGTGAGACCGCAGTCTCCTTGCGGCCCGCCGACAACAAAACGGCCGGTCGGGTTGACATGGTATACGGTATCCTTGTCGAGGTAATCCGCCGGGATCACCGCTTTGATCACGCCGTCGATGATGGTTTCTCTGAGCTTGCCATAGTCGACGTCAGGGCTGTGCTGCGTCGAAATAACCACGCTTTGGACCTTGACAGGCTTGCCATCGCGATATTCTACGGTCACTTGGGATTTGCTGTCAGGTCTCAGAAAGTAGGCTTCCCCACCTTTGCGAATCTTGGCCAGATACTTCACCAAACTATGCGCCATTTGGATCGGAAAGGGCATCAACTCCGGGGTTTCATCACAGGCATAGCCGAACATCATGCCCTGATCGCCAGCTCCCTGTTCTTTGTGGAGCCCTTCGCCTTCGGTCACACCTTGAGAGATATCCGGTGACTGCTGTTCAATGGCCGTCAGAATCGCGCAGGTATTGCCATCAAAGCCCATGGCGGAATCGGTATAGCCGATATCGCGAATGACTTCGCGAACGACATCGGCGTAATTGACCTTGGCCTTACTCGTGATCTCCCCGGCGACCACCACCATGCCGGTCTTCGCCAGACTTTCACAGGCAACCCGGCTGTCCGGATCGCCGGCTAAATGGGCATCGAGAATTGCATCCGAGACCTGGTCGCAGAGCTTATCCGGATGGCCCTCGGAAACCGATTCTGAAGTAAACAAAAAGTCCTTCCCTGCCATGGAAACCACCTCCAATTAACCTATTTCCTATATCGGATAAGACAAGTCGATTCAACCTCACTCGCTTTCGTTGAATTTATTGTCGATCAATTTTTCAATCGCCCGGACCACTCGTTCCGCATCTTCGCCGCTTGCCTCGACTTGGATCTTGCTGCCCTGGGTACCGGCCAACGTCAGGACCCCCATGATGCTTCTGCCGTCGGTCGTCTGACCGTCTTTGGAAAAACTCACTTGGGCTCCGAACCGATTCACGGTTTGCACTAGCAGGGCCGCCGCGCGAGCGTGGAGACCGAGCTTGTTTTTAATCTCTACCTTCTTTGTGATTTTGTTCATTTTTTTATTTTTCGACGTCCCGATGTTTGACGTGGATAGGGAATTTATCGTTGCTCAGTCTTTGCGCCAGCTCTTCAACCAGCACGACAGAGCGATGGCGTCCCCCGGTGCATCCCAAGGCTAAGGTGAGGCTGCTTTTTCCCTCCCGCTCGTACAAGGGCAAGGTAAACTCCAGCAGCGCGTAAACCCGATCGAGGAAGGTCCGCGTGTCCTCATCCTTGAGAACGTACTCTTTCACCTCGGATTCCAAACCACTCTTTCCCCGCAGCTCCTGGACAAAGTACGGATTCGGAAGAAACCGAACGTCTAGAATGATATCGGTGTCGTGCGGAATCCCATACTTGTAGCCGAAGGAGGTCAGAAACACCGCCATACGGCGGGAGTCCGGGATCTGACAAAAATTCTCCTCCATCTCTCGCTTCAACTGGTGCACGTTAGAATCGCTGGTATCGATGACCTTATCCGCCAGTTCACGCATACCCTCCAAAGCCTTGCGCTCCCTTGTGATACCTTCGTGAATCGATCCTTGACCGGCGAGCGGGTGAGGACGCCGCGTTTCGTTGAAGCGGCGCAGCAGCACCTCATCCGACGCATCGAAGAAGAGAACTTGAACGTAATGGCCGGCAGCACGCATCTCAGCCAAGACGGTTGGCCAAGACTGCAGGAACTGGCCACCTCTTAAGTCGACGCCCAGAGCGATCCGCTTGATTTCTTCTTGATAGCCCTGACAAAGATCGATGAATTTTGGAATTAACAGGGCCGGCAAATTATCGATACAGAAAAACCCGTTGTCTTCCAGGGCGTGAATGGCGACGCTCTTGCCAGAACCGGACAGGCCGGTAACGATAAAAATGTCCAGACCATCGGCCATAGAAATCGAAGGTCAGAATTTTTGATCTTCTTGAGCGATGATTCCGAAGATGTCCTTCTTTGTCTTCGCTTCGAGAAGCCGGCGGCGAAAACTAGGGTCCTTCAGCAATCGGGAGATTCTTGCCAAGGCCTTAAGGTGATCGGCGGCCGCATTCTCCGGGGCGACCAGAACAAAGAACAAGTGGGTCGGTCTGCCGTCGAGAGAGGCAAAATCAACTCCTTCCGGGCTACGGGCGAAAATTCCCAGCACCCGTTCGACACCGCGGAGCTTGCCATGCGGAATCGCTACGCCTTCACCGATAGCCGTCGTACTGATGCGCTCCCGTTCCACCAAGACCTCGAGAACCTGCGTATCATCCAGTGCCGGATGATTGGCGACTAACCCGGTCGCCATCTCTGCTAGTACCGCGTTTTTCTCGCGTGCCTTGAGGGCGGGAATAACGGTTTCTTCCGTCAGAAAATCTGTGATCTTCACTTTTTCGCCCTTCTTCGATTAAGTCTGGTTTTCGCTTTTCGTTTTTGGACCTGGCGCTGCAGCTTGTCAAGTACCAAGTCAATCGCCGAATAAAGGTCTTTGGCTTCTTCCTTACCGTGGATCAAAGCTCCGTGCGTATGCAGTTCGACCTCCGCGGTCTGGCGCTCCTTGGACTCTAGAGAAAGAACCACGTGGGCCTCCATGGGCCGCGAGAAATACTTGCCGATGCGACGGACCTTTTCCTCCGTGTAACTTTTCAATGCATCGGAAGATGCCATATGACGGAAAGTCACGTCAACTTTGACGTCGCTCATCGTAAAGGCTACCCGTACTTATTTCCTGAAATAGGGCTGTCGCCGTTTTGACGAGGGCAGTATTCCCATTGCCTCTCGGTACTTGGCGACCGTGCGCCGAGCGATGTCAATAGAATCATTGGACAGAAGAGCGGCAATGTTTTGATCGCTGTGAGGTTTTCGCGGGTCTTCGGAGGCTATAATGCCCCGGATTTTCTCCCGGACACTTTCGCTGGCGACGTCGTCTCCGGTCCCGCTTTTGAGACCGCTTTGGAAAAAGAATTTCAGTTCAAACAACCCTTGCGGTGTATGGACGTACTTGTTTGCGGTCGCTCGACTCACCGTGGATTCATGCATGTGTATATCCTCGGCGACATCACGAAGCACCATGGGCCTTAGGTGACTCACGCCGTGGTCGAGAAATTCCAGCTGAAATTTAAAAATGCTTTGGGTGACGCGATAGAGGGTTTGTTGCCGCTGTTGAATGCTTTTGATTAGCCACGTGGCCGCGCGCACCTTCTCCTGCAGATACTGGCGCGCCTGTTCTTCCGCCGCTCCTTCCTGGCCCACCATGCGACGATAAAGCGAGCTGACCCTAAGGCGGGGAACCCCGTCGTCGTTCAGGTAGATAACGTATTCACCACCGATTTTTTCTACGAAGACGTCGGGCAAAACCGTAAGCACTTCCTCCTGCCCGAAACCGCGCGAGGGCTTCGGCTCAAGGGAAGTGATCACGTGTGCGGCGTCCGCGATGTCGTCCACGGTCACGCCCAATTCACGAGCCATCTTCTCGTATCGTTTCGACTCGAGGTAATTCAAATAATCGCGCACGATGCGCGCCGCTAAACTATCACCGAGCTGAACGCTATCGAGCTGAACCAGGAGACATTCCCTCAGATCCCGGGCCGCAACGCCTACCGGATCGAAGAACTGAATTCGCTTCAAAACAGTCTCCACTTCCTCGGGGGTGCGTTCTGTGGCCCTGCAGAGCTCGTCCGAGGAAAGGGCCAAGTAGCCATTCTCATCGAGATTACCGATGATGTAGAGACCGATGTTCTCCTCACGTTCAGAAATCTTCGACAGCCGGAGCTGCCAGATCAAATGATCTTCGAGGGACGTTTTCTTGGTTAAACTGTTTTCCCAGGAAGGCGGGCCGTCACCGTCGTCTCCTGTAGCTTCAGCGGTCAGAGATCCGTGTATCGAGTTGGAATGAGTGTCGAGATATTCCTGCCAGTCCAGTGTGCCGATCTTGTCAACGGCGGGCTCTCGATTGATCACGGCCTCCGTTATGGGCTCCGCGCCCTCCGGCGGCATTTCTAACTTCGCTTGCTCTCCGCTTTCCGCCTCTTCAGCGGTTCCTTCCTCCAGGACAGGATTATCCTGCAACTCCTTCGATACCATCTCCTGCAGTTCTAGACGGGACAGCTGGAGCAGCTTGATGGCCTGCTGCAGCTGGGGCGTCATAACCAACTGCTGCGCGAGTTTTTGGACCTGACGAATCTCAAGAGCCATAGCTAGAACTTAAACCCTTCTCCTAAATAAAATTTCCTCGCCTTGGTGCTGGAGGCGATCGTCTCCGCCGTGCCTTCCTCGAGAACGACACCTTCGCTAAGAATGTAAGCCCGGTCGCAAATACCCAGTGTCTCACGTACATTATGGTCGGTAATGAGAATTCCGATGCCGCTCGCAATCAAACTACGGATGATTTTCTGAATTTCTGCCACCGCAATGGGATCCACACCGGTAAACGGCTCGTCCAGCAGGACAAAATAAGGAGAAAGCACCAACGCGCGAGCGATTTCCACCCTCCGTCGTTCTCCGCCGGACAACGTAAAGGCTTTGTGGTCAGCAAGGTGACTGACTCCGAGCATCTTCATAAGCGCCTGGCATCTCTCCTGCTGCTCCCCCACGCTGATGTCAAGGGTCTGTAAGATCGCAAGAAGATTGTTCTCCACGGTGAGTCGCCGGAAAACCGAGGATTCCTGCGGAAGATAGCTGATGCCCGCCCGGGCGCGCTCGTAAATAGGCGTTGCGGTGAGGTCGTTGTCGTTCAGCAACACCTTACCCTCGTCAGGTTGAACCAAGCCGACCAGCATGTGAAACGTCGTCGTTTTCCCTGCGCCGTTGGGGCCCAGCAAGCCGACAATTTCACCTCCTTTAACCACAACATTAACTCCATTGACGACGCGACGACCATTGTAGGACTTCGCCACCGACTCCGCTGTAAGAACACTCATTTCTCGTTACTCGACGCTTTCTCTCCTTTGTCCTTGTTCTGTAGCTCTTCCGGAAAAATCGTCGCCTGCACCCTTACTTTGCCGTCTCCTTCAGCGACGGCTCGATCTTGCTCGACAAAATAGATAACCCGCGATCCGCTAATCTGACTGTTGCCCTGTCTCATAATTGGGTTACCGGTCAAGGTCACTGTTTTGGCCTTGTCATCAAAAACCGCCTTATCCCCGGTGGCTACCCGATTGCCTTGGGTGGCGTTGACCTTGCCTTCTGCGACGATTTGCTTGATTTGCTTCATGTCGGAATTGTAGTCAGCGGTGAGCGTATCGCTTCTGATGGTCATCTCTCCTTGGACTGTCACGACGCGCCCCTTATACGTGAGAGTACTCTTGTTCTGATCGAACTCCATCCAATCGGCGGTTATATAAATGGGATCCTTCTGATTGAATTCAAAGGCCGAAGTTCCGCCCTTTTTTTCGTCTTTAGCGGGGGTGGCGGCATCGCTGAACGAGCTAACCGTAAGGCCGGTTAAGAGGGAAAGAAACAGCCATAAGCGTGTCACTGGATAAGCCACTTACCCTCCGCTCATTTGGCTCGCGCCGGATTGTTTATTTTTTTTGGCTAGCTTTTCCGGTTCGATTTTGGTCTTGACGTTTTGCACCATGCGCACCTTTTTGACTTCGAGCTCAACCTCCATCCTCGATCCTTCTAGTTCCACGCCGTTCCCTGACAAAGTCGCTCTGGTTGGTAAAACGATTCGTTCTTCAGCCGCCAGATAGATTGCCTTTTCCGATTTTAACACGTACCCCTCGTAGGTTACTTGGATTCCACCCTCGAGCTGCATTTTCTCAAGTTGTCTTTCCCCGAAAAAGAGGTGCGCCCTATCGCCCGTTGTTTCGGCCGCCTCGCCCTTTTTGTTGTAGTAATAGAAGCGCGGCTTCTTGATGACGGCCTCCTTCTGTTCCTTAAAATAATTCGCTTCCTCACCGAAGAGCTCCCATACTTTCCGGCCTTCTTCGATTTTCGCGCGACGAAAATCTTTTAACTGAAGCGCCGATTCTGGAAGAGAACCAAGGGCCTTCAGCGGATTCCTCCTGATCTCCTGAGCGTTCATGATCCAAATGCTTTCGGCAACTTTGTAAGCTACCCCCCCCAAAGAAAGAAAAATCACCAGCAGCAATATGAGTCTGTTCCGTTTGCGCATTCGCGGACCCTAAAGGTAAGCTCTAAAAATACCATTCTTTGGAAATCGTGTAAAGCAATGGGCACGAAAATTGCTAGTTATTCCGAGAAAATCTCATCAAATCCCCTCAAAATATGCGACCGACAACATCCCTCCACTTGTTTTGCACTTTGAGAACTAGTTCTGAAATCTCCCTCACCGCTCCCCTGCCTCCCTCACTTTTAGTAATATAATCAACCGTGGCCTGGAGCCCCGACCAACCTCCGCCAACCATGATGGCCAACCCTGCTTTTTGCAGAACAGGTAAATCCGGGATGTCGTCTCCTATATAGCCGATCTGTCCATCCTGCAGTCCGGTTTTCCGTTTAATCCGTTCGTAAATCTCGGTCTTATCGCTTACTCCTTGATAGACCATCGTCACGCCAAGTTCCTTCGCTCGACGGCGCACAATCTTAGAGGACCGTCCAGTGATGAAGCCCACTTCGATACCGGCATGGATGAGTAACGCGATACCTTGCCCGTCGCGCACATCGAACCGTTTGGCCTCCACTCCCCGATCATCGAGGATGATGCCACCGTCCGTGAGAACTCCATCGACGTCTAGCAGGATTAACTTTATCTTCTTGGCTTTTTTCTGGAAGGCGGCGGGGATGTGCTTCACGAGTGCCTAAACGATGCCGGCTTTGAGAAGGGCATGAATATGTAGGATCCCCACCGGAACCGTATGACCCGGTTTCTCCACAACAAAAAGCGAGGTAATCGGCCGAGCCGCATTTTCCTCCATCCTCGCGAGGGCCTCCGATGCAAGGGCCTGTTGCTCGATGGACCGCGGCTTTAAAGTCATGATCTCGTCTGCTCTCTTACTGAGGATGCCATCCCCATGCGCTTGCAATCCTCTGCGCAGGTCGCCGTCAGTGATGACCCCGATCAGATTACTGTGTTTGTCGGTTACTCCCGCGACCCCCAAACGCTTTGAGGTGATAACCAAAATGGCCTCCTTCATGGGAGTCTCTTCGCGCACCAAAGGTATATCGGCGCCCCGATGCATCAAATCCTCGACCCGCAGGAACAATCGACGTCCCAGTATTCCGCCCGGATGGCGCAGCGCAAAATCCGCTTCTTTGAATCCCTTTTTTTCCAAGAGGATAACCGCGAGAGCATCGCCCAGAGCCAGTGCCGCCGTGGTACTTGCCGTCGGCGATAAGCCGAGCGGGCAAGCTTCTTCCGTCACGCCGGCATCAAGGACCACGTCGGCTGCACGAGAGAGGGTCGAGTCGTGATTACCGGTCATGGCGATCAACCTCACACCGATACGCTTGAGAATGGGAATCAGCGTGAGGATTTCTTCAGTCTCGCCGCTGTTCGATACGGCCAGAACAATATCTCCCTCCACAATCATTCCCATATCGCCGTGATTAGCATCCCCGGCATGAAGAAAAAAAGCGGCTGTGCCCGTGCTCGCAAAGGTCGCCGCTATCTTGCGGCAGATGAGTCCCGACTTTCCCAGTCCGGTGACGACGACTTTGCCGCGGCAGTTGTAAAGCAGTTCAACCGCTTGGAGAAAGCTATCGCCGAGGCGATCCGCCAGCGAAACAATCCCCTTCGCTTCGATGCCCAGCACCGCTTTCGCCCGCGCCAAAATAATGGTTCGGTTCACCGTTTCGAGCTACCGTTTCAAAACGCCGTCGATTTCTTTAACTATCCTTAAAACTCCTTCAAACTCCTGCAGCGGCAGCGAGTTGGGACCGTCGCTGAGCGCTCGATCGGGATCCTCGTGAACTTCCATGAAGAGTGCATCCACGCCCACCGCCACGCCGGCGCGAGCCAGCGGGCCAATGTATTTTCTTTCACCGCCGGATGCTTTTCCCAATCCGCCCGGCAACTGCAAGCTGTGAGTAGCATCAAAGACCACAGGATACCCCAGTTCTCGCATAACCACTAACGAGCGCATGTCGGAAACCAGATTGTTGTAGCCAAAGGAAGCACCCCGTTCAGTGAGTAGGATTTGATCGTTGTTGACAGAGAGTATTTTGTCGACGATGTTGCCGACATCCCACGGCGCCAAAAATTGCCCTTTCTTAATGTTGACGACTTTCCCGGACCGGGCAACCGCCACCACGAAGTCTGTCTGGCGGCAGAGGAATGCGGGAATTTGCAGCACATCGGCGACTTCTTTTACCGACGCAACCTGTTCTCTTTCATGAACGTCCGTTAAGATCGGTACCCCGGTCTTTGCCTTGACCTCGGCAAGAATTTCCAAGCCTTTTGCAAGTCCAGGCCCGCGATAGGAATCCACCGATGAACGATTCGCCTTGTCGTAGGAGGACTTGAAGATATAGGGAACCCCAACTCGGTCAGCGGCTGCTTTGAGCAAAGACGCGTGTCGCAGGGCCGACTCCCTGCTTTCAATCACGCAGGGACCCGCAATCACCGCAAGTGGGCGGCCGGCACCGATTTCGATATTCCCTACTCGTACGCTCTTGGTGCTCATTGATAGAAAACCGTGCCGCGCAACGATCAGGTGCGCGCAACCTTAATGCGGGGGACTTCTTTAAGGGCTTGCCGGTTTTGCAAGGCGGCTTTGACGAAGCCCTTGAAAAGGGGATGGCAATCCATCGGGCGAGATTTGAATTCCGGGTGAAACTGGCAGCCGAGGAACCACGGATGATCCTTGAGTTCGACGATCTCCACCAGACGTCCGTCAGGCGAAACGCCGCTGGATACCATTCCCTTGGCGCTGAAGCGCTCAATGTAATCATTATTGAATTCATAGCGGTGCCGGTGTCGCTCGTTAATCTTCTTGCGACCAAAGACCTTCAAGGCCAACGAGTCGTCCTGGAGAACACAGGGGTAGGTTCCCAACCTCATGGTTCCGCCCTTGGTATCGATGCTCTTTTGCGCCTCCATCAGGTGGATAACAGGATGCGCGCTGTTCGCATCGAATTCGCTGGAGTTAGCCCCCGCCAACCCACAAACATGACGCGCGAACTCGACCGCGGCCATCTGCATTCCGAGGCAGATGCCGAAGAACGGAATATGATTCTCGCGGGCGTAGCGAATCGCCTCGATCTTGCCTTCGCTGCCGCGGTCCCCAAATCCACCCGGCACCAATATTCCATCGGCTTCACCCAACAGCTCCGGAGCTCCCACTTCTTCGATCTTTTCGGCCTCAATGCAGTCCAATTCGACCTTCGTCTCGTTGGCGATGCCGCCGTGAACCAAAGCCTCGAAAAGGCTCTTGTAAGACTCCTTGAGGCTCATGTATTTCCCAACAACGGCGATCTTCACCGCCGATTTCGGCGCGTTCAGGATCTGAATAGTCTTCTGCCATCTCTGAAGATTAGGCGCTCCCGTCCACATGTGCAGTTTCTCGACAATCTGCGCATCGAGCCCTTCTTCATGAAACACCAAAGGCACTTCGTAGATCCACTCCACATCTTTGGCCGTAATCACCGACTCCTCTTTCACGTTGCAAAAATGAGCGATTTTCGACTTGATTTTTCGATCGAGGAAACGATCTGTCCGGCATAGCAGGATATCGGGCTGAATGCCTAAGCCCGTCAGCTCCTTGACGCTGTGTTGCGTCGGTTTGGTCTTAAGTTCGCCGCCACCGGTAATGTACGGTACCAAGGTCAGGTGAACATACAGCACGTTCTCTCGGCCCCAATCCCAAGCGAACTGCCGGATGGCTTCCAAGAAAGGCAGTCCCTCGATGTCGCCTACCGTTCCTCCAACTTCGCCAATCGCAATATCGTAACCTTCGGATGCGGCTAGAATTCGCCGTTTGATCTCGTCGGTGATGTGCGGGATCACCTGTACCGTGCCGCCAAGATAATCACCCCGCCGCTCCTTGGCGATGACAGTTTCGTAGATTTGCCCGGTGGTACAATTATTTTTCCGGCCCATGGCGGTCGAGACATAGCGCTCGTAGTGCCCCAAGTCTAGATCCGCCTCGGCGCCGTCATCCGTCACGTAGACTTCACCGTGTTGGAAGGGGCTCATGGTTCCGGGATCGACATTGATGTAGGGGTCCATCTTCAACAAAGTGACCTTCAAGCCCCGGCTCTCCATCAACGCCCCAATGGATGCCGAGGCCAGGCCTTTACCCAACGAAGAGACCACTCCACCCGTCACGAAGATAAATTTCGTTTTTACTCCAGCCATGACTCCCCTTCAGTTCCCGTGCTGTCTTAAGTACTTTTCCGCCTTTGCCAAATCTTCTGGCGTATCGACTTCGATGGAGCGCTCATCCACGGCCGCGACAAATATTCGATGACCGTAAGCGAGCGCCCGCAACTGCTCAAGGCTTTCGATCTGTTCCAAGGCTGCGGGGCGCAATCGCGCGAACTTCAGTAAGAAGTCCCGCCTGTACACGTAAAGTCCGATATGGCGATTGCCCCACCAGCGCCGCTTGCCACCGCGCGCAAGTTTGCTGCCGGTTAGATCAACGACGCCGTTTCTCACATAGGGAATGGGCGAACGGGAAAAATAGAGCGCAAAGCCCTCCCGGTCGGTTAGGACCTTGACGATGTTTGGGTCGCGCCACTCTGCTTCATCAAAAATCGGCGTGCCGACTGTCCCCATGGGAATCGAACGGTCACGGCGCATGGGGCGAACGGCACGCGTGATCGTCTCCGGCTGAATGAACGGCAAATCGCCTTGTACATTGACGAACCAATCCGCCTTGATCTTCCGCGCCACTTCAGCTAAGCGGTCCGTGCCGCTGATATGGTCTTTCGATGTCATCAACACTTCACCGCCAAAACCCCGGACCGTTTCTTCCACCCGCCGGTCATCGGTTGCTACCAACACCCGGTCCAAACCTTTCGCATTGGCAGCGCTTTCGTAAACATGTTGAATCATCGGTTTGCCGCCGATCATGGCTAACGGCTTTCCCGGAAGACGGGTTGAACCATAGCGCGCCGGAATAATCGCCACAACGGCCATCGGTTCACTGTTTTAGGGCTACGCTGAACACCGAAAGAAAGGTCAAATTAGAATTCTCGTGCCGAAAAATAAAAACCGCAATGGCTCTCTGGGAAAGCGCATCACGGACTTCAAATATACGCCGAGGCTGAAAAGGTGTCAATGACGAAACCGCGCTGGCAATAAAGATCGGCACGACAACTTGACTTATTATTGCCGCCCTGTGATAGGAGTGACCCTGAGAATCAATCAGGAATGTATGGCGGACATGATTAAGCTAAGCGCCGGATTCGCCACTATCGGACAAGGCGCCGGACCCATGATGGTGACTTGGAAAGCCGGCCTGTTTCAGAAGCATGGTTTGGCTATCGAGAAACCGCGCATCATGGGCGGCGCCAAGGGCGTAGTACGTGGTTTGATGTTGAACGAGATCCACTTTGGCAACTTGGCCGCGCCGGCGCCGCTCCGAGCCAATTTAATTGGTGAAGCGGATTTAGTCTTTCTGACTGGCGGTATCAACCAGCAGTTCATCATGGGGAGACCCGGCATCGACCGCCGCGAACAATTGGCGGGTAAAAAAATCGGCTTCGTCGGGGACGGTGGACTTAACGATGCGCTAGTCAAATTCATCATTGAGAAGTTGGCGGCAGCAGGTATCCACGGTTTACACGAGGAGCCTATTCCCGCCGGAGGAAACCAGGATGTCGCCGCGCTGCTCAGCGGCACCTGTGACGCTATTGTCATCACGCCCCCGGAATCCATCGACGCTCAAAGGAAAGGCTGCAAATATCTGGTCGACTTCGCCGAATACGGCTTGAACTATGCTCTCGGGGGCATCGCCGCACGGCGCGACTATGTCGCGCAAAATCCCGCGATCACGAGCAAGTTTATCAAAGCCTATGTCGAAGGCATGCACCGCTATCGCACGGACCGCCAGTTTACGGTGGGTGTCCAGGCCGAGTACAGCGGCATCGCGGATCGCAGCGTAGCCGAGGAGACCTACGACCTGACTCAGCCCGGCATGCCGAGCATTCCCTACCCCGTGGTTGCTTCGCTCCAAACCTTGCTTGATTTCATGGCCAAGGAACTTCCCGAGGCCAAGGACGCTGACGCAAGGCGATTTGTCGACGATCGGTTTATGCGCGAATTGGATGAAAGCGGATTTATCGCCTCGTTGTCCCAACCAGGTCGATAACCTACGAGAATGGTAGCCGCCATGGCCGGACCAAAAAGATGGTTTTTTGTTTGTCTGCTTTTGGCTGTCGCCGGTCCGTCTCTAAACGCCCGTGCCGCTTCGACCGATGCCGGCCTGGATGCTGCCAGACGCGAGGCCGAAGTCGTATTCTACGCTTCGATGAATTTGGCCGAGGCCAACCTCATGATCGCCGAGTTCGAGAAACGCTACCCGTTTATTAAGGTCAAGCTCAATCGATCCGGCAGCGAAAAACTCTTGACCCGGATCCTTGCCGAGGCCAGAGCCAAAAGGGTTTCCGCTGACGTGATTCAAACCGTGGAATTTAGCATGTATATCCTCAAACGTAGCGGCGTTTTAGCACGGCACGTTTCTCCGAGCGACTCCCTTTACCCAAAAAATTTTAAGGACGAAGGATCTTGGACAACCGTCTATTACAATCCCTACGTCGCGGCCTATAACACTCGGCTGGTGACACCGCGAATGCTGCCCAAAACTTACGACGATCTTCTCGATCCCAAATGGAAAGGCAAGCTGATGATGGAGGGCACGAAGGCGGACTGGTTTGCCGGAATGTTGCAGATTATGGGACAGGAGCGGGGTCTTAGCTACATGCGTCAACTCGCCAAGCAAGAACCGATGCTGCGGGAGGGACACGAATTATTGGCGCAGTTGGTGGCTGCGGGAGAAGGCTTTTTTGATATCAATATTCCGGCATCTTCGGTGGATCGGGTAAAGGAAAAGGGCGCTCCCATCGACTGGATCGCTCTAGGCGAGGCACCCGCCATCATGGTGGGCATCGGATTGGCCGCCCACGCGGCCCACGCAAACGCAGCCAAGTTGTTCATTAACTTCGCATTATCCAGCGAAGGACAGAAACTCCAGCAGGGGTTCGGGCGACTCGTTGCGCGAACCGACCTTGCATCGGAGCAGCCGGCGGCAATAAGACAGATTAAAATGGTGCCGGTCAATCCGGAATTGGCGGAAAAGTTGAACGACTACGCCAAACAACTCAGAACGATCTTTGGCGGCTGAAAGCCTGGATCAGCGCTTTACCCATATGTTTTGAAGGAGGCATGTCATGCGTATCATGTTTTTGAACCATTCTTTTGTGCGCCATTCAGCGACATTGGAAGCTCATATCAGGAAGCTCCTCAGCAGCTATGCTTCGGCCAACACGACGTTCGAATTGGCGTATCCCGATGATCTCGGCGGCGGCGCAGTGTTAAGTCTCTTGGAAGAACGAAAGGCTCTATCTGGCCTGCATCATATTCTGGAAACTCCCGCCCTGGTGCAAAAAGCCATCGAGGCTGAGCGCTCGGGATTCGACGCGGTGATGCAGAGCAATACCTTTGATCCCGGGGTGGAAGCCAGCCGGCTTGCCGTGCGCATTCCAGTGATCGGCCTGCTGCGGGCTTCGCTCCACTTTGCTGCCAGCATCTGCGACCGCTTCGGCCTGATCGTTCCCCTCGAAACCCACATGCCGCACACAATGAGACTGGTGCAGGGCTATGGGATGACGCCTTTTGTTAGCGGCATTAGAACCGTGGGGCTCTACGACACCGGAGATCTATCCGGCTATCATGACGTTGTCGTCGAACGCACCCTCGCTGTGGGTAAAGAGCTCGTCCAGCAAGGCGCGCAGGCAATTATCCCTTTGGGGGGCAAAATTTTTCCCTACGTTGTCACCCCGGAGGAGCTGGAGCCGAATCTCGGCGTCCCCGTCATCAACACCAAAGCCGTGGGAGTCGCCTATGCCGAGCTGATGGTGCGGTCAAAGATCAGCCACAGCATCAAGGCTTATCCCTGCCCAACCGGACTTTCTCCTGAGGCGGTCTCCCGGCGCTCAAACTGAAACCGACACCCATGACGGACTTTTGGCGACGGTCGAGTGTGCAGCCGTGAAAGTATTTACGGGTCGCCGATTTGGCTTTAGTTGATGCGGAAGCTAAAGTCGGCGAAGCGAAGAAAAATTTGGCAAGGATCGGGCAATGATTATTGATGGTGACGGGCACTTTTTTGAAACGGAAGAAATGTTTGAGACGTATATGGAGCCGTCGCTGAGAAACTATCGTCCCCGGCTGCTCACTGACGATCACGGATATAATTTCTGGGTGGTTGACGGTGAAACTCCATATAAAAGACCCTCCATAAAAGGTGCCGGCGCTCCTGGCACAGCCGCACCTCCCGGAAAAGCCATACAGTCCGCGCGTCGCGCGTCCGTTGGCAGCCAGACTCTGAGCAACATTCAAGAGCGCCTTGACGATTTAGACAAAGAAGCCATCGACGTGCAGTTCCTCTATCCCAGCTTTCTTTTGCATGTCAACGCATGGCCGGATGGCATCCTGGCGATGGGGGTTTGCCGCGCATACAACACCTGGCTGGCGGAGACTTGCAAGCAAGCGTCGGATCGTCTCAAAGGCGTCGGTGTCGTTTCACTGCAGGATCCCCAGGGAGCGGCCAAAGAATTGGCGCGTATCAAAGAGATGGGCATGCCGGCCGTGATGATCAATGGAACCGCCGGTGCGAAGCGGCTGGATCATCCCGACAATGATCCGTTCTTTGCCGACGCTAATCATCTGAATCTGCCCATTGCCGTGCACTTCAGCCTCCAATTTCCGTTTGTCGACAAACTGTTCGAGCACCATTTTCCGAACCGGGTGCTGGCGGGCATATTCCCTATGATGGCCGGTCTCACCAGCGTGCTGTGTTCCGGCTTATTGGACCGCTACAAGAATCTTAAGTTCGCCTTCCTCGAAGGAGGAATCAGTTGGGTTCCCGCTCACGTGGAACGGATGGATGATCACTTTGAGAATCCCCGTTATAACGCGCGGGATCTCATTAGCCACCCACCAAGCGATTACCTAAAATCCGGCAGGATTTTTTTCGGCTGCGAGGGCAATGAACCTTTCCTCGGCCGCGTGGTGGAAGAAGTCGGAGAAGATCTTTTTATCTATTCGTCCGATTACCCGCACGCGGACCGGACGGAAGGAACCGCACGGTATCTGCAGGAGCGCGGCGATCTGGCGGATTCCGTCCGCAGGAAGCTCCTGGTAGATAACGCCCGCCGGTTTTACTCTTTATGATTTTCACGTAGGCGTCGCTTCTGATGCCGACCCAAAACTGTCTCCGTGGGCAATCGGAAGCCATATCGAGAGGGATAGCTGCAATTACCAGCTATCCCTTTCTTTTTTTGACGACCTATCAGAATACGGATTTCCGCCGTCCTTCTTGTTTGGTCTGCTGCCAAGATCTTCGGCTTGATTTCAACCAGGTCGATACTATAGAATTTTACTGCGTCAGGGTATGGTTTCGCTGTTGTTTGGTGCGCTCAAAGGAGGAGTGGAGATGGACCTGCCTAAATGCCAAAAATGCAACAATGGGACTCTTATCCCATTATCAGACTACGGTCAGGATGGCGCATCGGTGATATTCAAGGCTTGGGCCTGTACGAATCCGGACTGCGGCTTTTCGCTGCGGGTGGATAAAGGCGAAGTGACCTACGGCAAGCGAATCGAACCTAAACACTAATTTAATCGTGCACATCGGCGGATTAGGGCTGGATTGAGCAGCTCTCACCCTATCTCCTTTACCGTTCTGCAACCGGGAATACTTTAGCCGGCCATGGTGCGGTTGAAGCTCTGGATTGCCCTGCCAAAAAGTTCGCATCCTTTTTGTAAGGCCTCTACGCATCGCTCTTGCGTCTTTGCATCCGTGGCATAACGTCGCAGAATCTCAGGGGCCAGCCATTCGTGACCCTCTTCATCGGCTAATAACGTATCCCGGTAGATGGATGCAGTCCTTGGATCGATAGGCTCGACCCGTTCGATGAAAGACTTCGAAGTTCGCGGGAAAAACTCCTCGTGGCCATATTGTACGCTCGCAAACAACTCGCAAAAAGACCCGAGAGTAGCATGAAAATCCCACAGTTCCTTAAGTTCCTCAAGGGGATGGTTCCACAAAGCATCGGGATCGCCGTTGAGCTCTGAGATTCTTTTACGCAGGATAGAGGCGTGCTTCAACTCGTTGGCCACGTACTCCGACAGACACTGTTGCAACCTCAACTCAGGCAAATGCGATACCCAGGGAGCACTTACTTCTGCGGCCTTTCGCTCCATAACAACGCCAAACTGCAACCGCCGCAGTATAATCTGCGCCGTTAGAGGTTTCTCCGCGCCATAGCTCTTGCGCTCCGCGGTGATCTTTTCCCAGAACGCCTCGCGATGATCCGACAAGTGATTCAGAAATTTCTCGGGGCTCAGTGCTTCCATCTTTCACCTCGCGTGCATAGGAAGACGGCGATTGACTTAGGGAACCTTTTGGGTTTTAAAATACAGGAAATTCCTTTTATGTAAAGGCGCCTTATAATCATAAGGCTCTTAGTTTTTACGCCCCCAGTTGAATTGCATGAATTCTGCTGAAGCCAAAGCCTACGTCGACAATCTGTACCACGAGCTCTATCTGCACTGGGAACGGAGGATCCATCAAGGACCCTTCATGACCCAGCTAAGAGCAGGTCGTCTGCCATTACCATGCGTGCGCCGCTTCTTTAAGGACTGGGGGTTGTTTTCCGTCGAGGTGGTGGCGTTAAACGCCGTCTCCTACTACGTCCACCTGCCCTTTTTTGTTCGAAACTATGATCTGTTGCCGGCGTTCACCGAGAAGATTGCCGAAGAGTTGGTCTCGCCCAAACCTCCGGGACATACATTGATCTTGCTGGAAACCGCGGCGGCGCTGGGACTCTCCCGGCAAGAAGTGCTTGAACAGCCCGCTTCGGCCTCGGGACGAGCGATCAGCGACTATTGTCGGCACATCTTCCAAGCTGGATCGATCCTTGAACTCTGGGGTATGCACGTCTATGAGGAAACCCTGGGTCATTGGTCCAAGCAATGGGCGGAGGCTCTCATCTCCCACTACGGGTTGAGCAAGCAAAAGGTGGTTTACTTCACCGCCCATGCTGAGGCGGACTTGATTCAGCACGACGGACGCATGGGTCACGGTCCACTGAATCGCATGATTCTTCAGCGCATTCTGGAACAAGGGATGACGGCCAAGAAGCTCGGCTACGACCCAAAATACTGCGCCTTCACCATGGTCGATCTTCAATCGCTCATGGAAAACAACGCGATCGAGAACCCGTATCCTGCTTAACACGCTTGCTGTGCCGTTTTAAAAAACAGCGGCTTTCGCTGCTCTGGCGTATCGGCATAAACCATGTTTCTCAAGTATTCGTTAATCCATTGGATCTGCTTGGCGATCTGCTGCATTGCTCTTGCCGGCGCTACTGAGCCGGCGCGAGGGAAATGGGAGACTCGCGCTCCCATGCCTGGGGCGAGAACCGAAGTGGCTGCCGTGGAGCTTGCAGGGAAGATCTATGTGGTGGGCGGCTACGCGAAAAACGGCGATCTCGTAGAGGAATATGATCCGCTCAATGATAGCTGGCGGTCCCGCGCGTCGCTCCCGCGAGCCTTGCATCACGTCGGCGCCGCCGTGGTGGGTAGCGCCATCTACGTCATCGGTGGATACATCTCCGGCGAAGGACCTGTGGATACAGTCTATGAGTATAACGCGTCCGCCGATCAATGGCGTACGCGGGCCGTCATGCCAACGGCAAGGGGCGCATTGGCCGTTGGAGTGATCAAGGGCAAGATCTACGCCATCGGCGGCGTCGGTTCGAATCAAAGAAACACGAACGCGAGCGAAGTCTACGATCCCGCCCAAGATCGTTGGGTGAAACTAGCACCGCTGCCCACACCGCGGGATCATCATGGGATCGGGGTCCTAGACGGTAAACTTTACGCCATCGGTGGGCGCATCAACGGCAGGCATGACCGTAGCATCGCGGCAAACGAGGAATATGATCCTGCAACAGATCGCTGGCGTTCCCGCGCGCCTTTGCCTACTGTAAGAAGCGGCATCGTGGCGGCTGCTCTGAACGGCAGGGTCTTCGTTTTCGGCGGCGAGTCCAATTCCGGAACCCACAACCAAACCGAGTCCTACGATCCGGTTTCCAATCGATGGCAATCCTGGACGCCTATGCCCACTGCTCGCCACGGGCTGGGAGCGGCCGTTCTCGGTCAATCCATCTATGTCATCTCAGGTGGGCCCAAGCCAGGGGCGACGTTTTCTTCCGTAAACGAGGTTTTTACGCCGTAGACCCGTTCGCCGCGATCATCACCGTTAGATAGTTCGCAACTTTAGACTCGCCGGGAAGCTTAAACGCTAAACTCGCAAACGTCGCCTTCGTTATCGCCACCCGCCCAAGAAAGTCAGGATTCGGCGCGGAAGCCATTGCAGCTGTCCGGGAAATCTCCCGGACACAAAACCGACATGACCTCCGGAGTCCGGAAACTCCAACGTCACTGTCTCGGCAACGTCTTCCCGGGCCGGCAGCGCGTGGCTTGGAAAAAAAGGATCGTTGCGTGCGTTGATCAGCAGGGTCGGAACCTTGATCCGCCTAAGCCAGTGCCTACTGCTGGAGCGAATCCAATAATCGTCGGCGTCTCTGAATCCATGCATCGGTGCGGTGTAAAGATTATCGATTTCACGGAAGGTCGAACTGGCGCGTATCGTGTGCGGGTCCAACTCCAGCCCATGGGCGGCTATCTTCGCGATTACTTTTGGTTTCATCGTGCCGAGAAAATGGCTGGTGTAGATTCGCTTGTTCCATCCGTAGTCGAGCTGCCCGGCGGCGACCTGAAGATCGACGGGAGCTGACACCGCCACAGCTCGCTCGACCACATCCAGCGCCCGCTTCGCTTGTTCGCCGAGCCACTTCAACAGCATGTTGCCGCCCAGGGATACGCCCACAGCGCAAAGACGAACTCCCTTATGGCTCTCTCTGAGCTTGCGCAGGATCCAATCAATCTCGGCAGAATCCGCCGCATGATAGGATCGCCGGAGGCGATTGATCTCACCGCCACAGCCGCGAAAGTGCGGCACCACTCCCCGCCAACCCTCGCGCCGCACTTGGTTCATCAAACTAACCGCATAGTTACTTCGAGAACATCCCTCCAGGCCGTGAAATAACACCAGTAGTCTCGACTCGTCGGCCCCATCCAGCCAATCGAGCTCGATGAAATCGTCATCAGGCGTCTCCCATCGCTCACGCCGGTAAGTAAAAATCGGCGTCTGCTTTAAACAATAAGCGTAGAGGGTTTGGAGCTGGCCGCCCGGCAACCAGCGGGGAGCTTCGTAGGCCGCGCAAGGTATCGTTACGGCGCCTGCATCGCGAGACTGTTGGGTGGCTGACGGCATGTTTATACCAGTGCGAGCGGACCCGCTCCGTCCTAGTTTTTTAACTCGTCCGCAGCGACGAAGCCATGGCGCAACGTGTTTTCGGAAATCGTGCGGGGCTCAAGAAATTGCAGCAGGTAGTCTGGACCGCCGGCTTTGGAGCCGATACCCGACAGTTTCAAGCCGCCGAAGGGCTGTCGTTCGACGATAGCTCCGGTGATGCCGCGGTTGATGTAGAGATTGCCCACGCGAAATTCTCGTCGCGCCTTATCGATATGCGCCGGCGAACGCGAGAAAACGCCGCCCGTCAACCCGTAGGCGGACTGATTGGCGATTGCCAATGCGTGATCGAAGTCCTTAGCTTTGATGACCGCAATTACAGGTCCGAATATCTCTTCTCTAGCCAGGCCATGGTCTGGCTGGATCTCGCTGAAAATAGCCGGCCCGACAAAGAATCCCTTGCTGGATGCTTCCCGCTCAAGCACGCACTTCCCTTCGTGCTTACCAAGATTTATGTAGCCGATGATCTTTGCGTGCGCTGCGGCATCGATGACCGGACCGATAAGATTTCTCGGATCCTCCGGCGGACCGATTTTGAGACTCCGAACCGCTTCGACTAAGCGTTCCATCAGAAGATCATGGATTTCATCAACAAGAATGATGCGCGAGGCGGCCGAACATTTCTGCCCTTGGTAGCCAAAGGCCGATTCAAGAATATGAACTAAAGCCTCGTCCAAATCGGCATCCTCATCGACGATGATAGCGTTCTTACCGCCCATCTCGCACACCACCCGTTTTACCTGCTCTTGCCCAGGTTGGTGATCGTAAGCGGTGCGGAGGATTTCCAAGCCGACCTCCCGCGAACCGGTAAAAGTGATCAGGTGCACCGCGGAATGGCGCACGAGGTAGGCGCCCAAGTCGCCGCCGCCCTGGAGAAGCTGGCACGCGGCTCCCGGTAAACCCGCTTCACGAAGAATTTCCACCAACAAGGCGCCCATCACAGGCGACTGCTCCGCCGGTTTTACAATCGCGCAGTTTCCCGTCACCAAAGCTGCTGCCGTCATCCCGGCCAGAATTGCCAGCGGGAAGTTCCACGGCGCAATCACGGCGGCGACGCCGCGGGGCTCATAAAAGTAGACGTTGGTTTCTCCCGGAAGCCTTTGAGTCACCCGCGGTTCGCTTAGTCGCAGCATCTCACGACCGTAGTAGTCAAGGTAATCAATCGCTTCGGCCACATCGGCATCCGCCTCGCGCCAGCCCTTGCCGACTTCAAAGACTTCCCACGCGGCCAGCTCAATACGCCTTCGTCGCATAATGTCAGCGGCGTGGAACATAAAAGCCGCGCGCTCGCGGGCGGGCGCCCTGCTCCATTCAGGAAAGAATTCCACGGCGTTGACTACGGCGCGCTCCGCCTCCCCCCGACCCGCGACCGGAACACGGCCGACGACTTCCTCGGGGGCGGCCGGGTTTAAGGACTCGAGCCATTTTCTTGTTTTAACCTCCCCTCCAGCTATCCACAGTGGGTATTCGCGAGCGAACTTGATTCTGACGTTGTTAAGAGACTCAACGAAGTCAGTACGATTGGCTTCGCGCGAAAAATCCAGGAGCGGTTCATTTTTAAATTGTTCCACCGCGTCCGCGGTTGCTCCTTTCCGGCCGGTTTTACGCGCTTGCGTGATGATTTTCTTCGGCGCCGGCGGCACAATCAATTTATCGATCTGTTCTTCTTCAGCGTAGGTCTGGCGCAGAAAGGAAGTGTTCGAGGTGTTTTCCATGAGGCGTCGTATCAGGTAAGCCATCCCCGGCAGGAGTCTGCCCACCGGCAGGTAAACCCGTACCCGTTGGCCGTTTTGAATGACCACCTGTCGGATCGGCTCGCCCATGCCGTAGAGCATCTGAAGCTCGTAACCGTAGTTCGGCACGCCGAGCTGCTTGGCGATAACGATGGCGTTGGCCAGGCTGCGGATGTTGTGGCTGCCGAAGGCCGGGTCGATCACATCGTGGCTTTCCAAAAGCAAGCGCGTGAGCCGCTCGTAATTAGCATCGGTTTCAGCTTTGTCCAAGAAAACCGGTATGGGCCAGCCCCTTTGTTTGGCCCAGGTTATTTCACTGTCCCAGTAGGCTCCCTTGACCAGGCGGACGCCGATGCGGCGCTTTCGCATGCGCGCCCACTGAATCAGTTCCTTCACGTCCCGTTCCGCGTCGCGAAGATAGGCCTGCATGGCAATCGTGGCATAAGGTTGGGTTTGAAATTCAGATTCCTCCAGAAGGTTGCGGAAAATCGCCAAGGTCAAATCCTTGAAAGAGTATTGCTCCATGTCCACGGTCAGCGCGGCACCGAGCCGCGCTGCCTCGCGAAACAGCGGTCGCAGACGTTCCCGGACAATTGTTTCGCTGTCTGGATCCAGCGGATCAAAACGGGCGCATAACGCTGAAACTTTCACCGACAGGTTGACTCTTGGGAGCGGCCCGGCCACACCCCGATCGATTTGCGGGACAAAGGGCCAACCCGCCGAAATTGTGCTCAGGCTCTGCAGTAGGTCAAGGTAGCGACGCTGGGTTGCCATCGCTTCCTTTTCGCTGACCGTCGCCTCACCGACGACGTCGAGGGTGAACGCCGCAGGCTCTTTTCGGAGAGTCTCAAGCGCCGAGCGAAGCGCATCCCGCTCTTCGTCAACGATGAAGCGCCGCGCCAGCCGCGTGACGTTCTGGCGCGCAACCGGCGCCAACAACCAGCCCGCATGAAGCGCCTGGGCAAGAAACACCAAGCCGCCGAAGGCATGGTCCACTTTGGCAAAATACTCTTCGAGATGGCGGCCAATGTCGGCCACGGAGTCTAAACTGGGCAGCACATCGACAAAGCGAAAAAGCGCAACCCGCAAGGATTCGTCCTCAAGCGACCACTCGATCATTTTGCCCAACCAATCCTGGGGCTCAAAGATCGATGGCTTGTGCTCGGCAGCCTGGTGATAAAGCGAGCGGGCCAGTTGCTGAATTTCTTGTTCTGTTGGATCTCTAGCCGAAGTCATACTACCCAAGTGGGAACAAAGGCCCCCTCTCTTTTGTCCTCTCCACCGTCGCGGGGGAGAGGGATGGGTGAGGGGGGATAAAATCGAACACTTTCAAATACGTTTGTATTGTTAACATCTATCATAATACGATCGCGGAAGACGATGAAGCCCATGAGAGGGAAAACTCTACCTGACTAACAGCAAGGGGGTGCAACATTAGCATCAGCAAATTAGTCGCGGGACAGGCTGACACACTGACCGGCGCCGAAGCTGTAGTCGAAATGCTGAAGGCGCACGGCGTCGAGATCCTCTTCGGCCTATGCGGTGACACCAGCCTACCGTTCTATGATGCGCTGGCGCGGTTGCCCCATGGGATGCGTCACGTCCTGACTCGCGACGAGCGCTCCGCCGCGTATATGGCGGACGGCTATGCGCGGGTTTCCGGTAAGGTCGGCGTTTGCGAGGGGCCCAGCGGCGGCGGCGCCACCTATATCCTACCGGGTCTCGCCGAAGCGAACGAATCGTCGGTGCCGGTACTCTGCATCAACTCTGACATCTCCGTGGCCGCCCGGGGTCGCTACACCCTCACCGAACTGGATCAGCGCGCGCTCATGCGACCCGTGACGAAATGGAATGCGGTGCTCGACCGCGCGCAGGACATCCCGCGCACCTTCCGCGCCGCATTCAGACAAATGACCACCGGCAGGCCGGGCACGGCCCACATAGGACTGCCTTTCGACGTGCAGAACGGCTCAGTGGATCGTTCCGATGTTTGGGCCGATCCCAGTCTCGGCCGCTATCCCGCACGGCGTGTCGGACCCGATCCCTATTTCGTTGACCGCGCCGTGGAATTGCTCAGCAAGGCCGCGCGCCCGCTCTTCCTATGTGGAGGTGGAGTCGTAATCGCGGCCGCGGAGAAGGAACTCCTCGAGCTTGCGGAACGGATCTCCGCGCCCGTAGCCACCACCATCAGCGGCAAAGGATCGATCAGCGAGGAGCATCCGCTGGCCGCCGGCGTCGTCGGCTCAAACGGCGGCACGCCGGAAACCCGGTCCATCGTGGATCAGGCGGATCTGGTTATTTTCGTCGGCTGCCGGGCGGGCTCCGTGACCACCGAGCGCTGGCGCCATCCAGCGCCGGGCACAACAAAGGTGATCCATCTAGACGTGGACCCAACGGTGCTCGGCGCCAACTATCCAGTGGACGCGCCGTTGCTCGGCGACGCGAAGCTCGGCCTCAAGGCCTTGAACGAGGCCATGGCCACAGTCCAGCGTCCCTTGGACGCCTCCATGGTCCAAAAAGCGAAAACGCAAAAGCTTGTTCAATTTGATGCACTCGCGCGGTCGAACGACCAACCGATCAAACCAGAGCGGGTGGTTTCGGACCTGGCCAGGGTGCTTGATCCGGACGCCATTGTGGTAGCCGATGCCGGCACTCCCTGTCCTTATTTTTCCGCTTACTATCAAGTGCGCGGCGCAGGACGGCGCTTCTTTTCCAACCGTGCCCACGGCGCTCTCGGTTATTCTTTATCGGCGGCGATAGGCGCTCACTTTGCTCGGCCCGAGCTGAAGTGCGTGTCCGTCATGGGCGACGGCAGTTTCGGCTTTACCTGTGGCGAGCTCGAGACCGCGGTGCGTCATCGGTTGCCGATAATGTTTATCGTCATCTCCAACGGGACCTACGGCTGGATCAAGGCCGGACAAAAGGCGGGCTACGGCGAGCGCTATTTCTCGGTTGACTTCGATACCATCGATCACACCGCCGTGGCTGCAGCCTTCGGGGTTAAAAGCTGGCGCGTCACCGAGCCCAACGATCTCCGCAAGGTGTTAACCGAAGCGCTGGCGCACGGAGGGCCAAGTCTGGTTGACATTGTCTGCCAGCCGCTTCATGAAGCGAAAGCGCCGGTCTCCGAATGGATCGCCTGAGAAGAGCAGAATTTAACCACCGAGAACCTGGCGCGGCGAAGCCGCAACCAAAAGATCGGAATTATCTCCCGCAAAGCATGTCCTGAGCGACGCCGAAGGAACGCAAAGGCCGCAAAGAAAAAATATTTAGCCGAACTTCGCGTTCTTTGCGCCTTAAAGTTCTCTCTAGTTCTCCAGCCGCACTTTCGCGCCGAGATTCTTGCAGTCCTCGTCGGTCTTGAGGCCGGCCGCGCGGATGCCGTGAGCGGCAAGCTCCTCGTCGCGCTCCTGGGTATCGCCTGTCACCCCCACCGCACCGATGACTTCGCCCTCCTTGTCGCGGATCAACATGCCGCCCCCTTCGGGAAAGATTTGATCGTTCGACGCGCGGATTAAGTACTGCATGAACAGCGGCCGCTCTTCCGTCCGAATACGGACTAGAGACGAGGACCGCCCCAAGGCGAGAGCGGCATAGGCTTTGCCGTAAGCCATCTCGAAGCGCATCATCGCCGAATCGTCTTCTTTCTGAAATGCTTTCACCTTGGCGCCCGGCTCAACCACCAAGACACTCAGTGGACGGCAGCTGAGTTCACGGCCGCGAGCGAAAACAGCCTCGATGATGCGATTCGATTGTTCCAGGTTGATCACGGTCATATCTCCTTTCTTTGCCACTCAAAAGCAACCGAGTGAATTTTCCCCCTCATTTTTCCCTCTCCCCCGCTTGGAGGCTCTGTCACAATCCAGGTGATTCATTCGACAAGCGACCACGAAGGGTTGCCGTCGAGGTGCTCTGAAAATCCCCCTTTATCCCCCTTTTGAAAAAAGGGGGAATTTCTTACAGCCAGTTCTAATTCCTCACGATCCCATAGCAGTACCCCTCTTTGAAAAAGCATGCCCTGAG
>DAIRFP010000416.1:0-2301 GCA_036794995.1 Thermodesulfobacteriota bacterium
GTTTTCGCCTGAGGAAAAAACCCTGGTACCCGAGGCTCTGCAGGAGCTTTCCACCTCTTTTGAAGAATTGAGCGTAACCGCGGAGGAACTGCGACAGCAAAACGATAAGCTGGCCGCCACCCGGGCCCTGGTGGAAGCGGAGCGGCGGCATTTTCAAGAGCTTTTCGAATCCGCCCCGGAGGGTTACGTCGTCACCGATATCCGGGGGATTATCCAGGAAGCTAATTCGAACGCGGCAAAACTGCTGCTGACGGGCCAGGATTTTCTCGTCGGCAAACCGATTTTCGTTTACATCCCGAAAGAGAAGCATGCATCGCTCGATGAGAACCTAGCCCGCTTGGAGCGGGGAGAAGCGCTATTGAGTTGGGAAACCGAAATGGAGCCACGAGACGGCGCGGCTTTCCAAGCTGCCTTGACGGTATCGGTGGTCCACGGTCGGGGTGCAAACCAGCACGAGCTGGTGGGCTTACGTTGGCTGATACGCGACGTGACGAAGCGCCGGACCGCGGAACAACAGATTGATGCCCAACTCACGCGCATCAGCGTCCTGCGGGATATCAATCTCGCCATCACGTCGACGTTGGATCTGCGAACGGTCTTGGACGTGCTCCTGGATCGACTGACACTATTCTTCCCGTTTCCGATTGCGGCCACCGTCAGGCTGATCATGCCGGAGACGCAAAAATTGATGCACATTATGTCTCGAGGTCTCAACCACCGGGAATGGCAGGCGCATGCGCCCTCGTCACCGCCGCCGCGCACGGAAGAGCTGCTCCGGCAGAAGCTCCCTGTAATGGCGCGCAACGTCCAAACCGACCCGGACAGCCGAGCGCCTGACTTTTATGTTCGCAACGGTTTGGTTTCTTACCTGGGCGTTCCATTGACCGTCAAGGGTGAAGTGCTGGGGATTCTTGGCCTATATACCAAAGAAGAACATAAATTCACCAAAGACGAGATCGACTCGTTCTCGTCGTTGGCGGTCCAGGCGGCCATCGCGATCCATAATTCACAGCTTTACGAAACGCTCAAAAGCCAGACCTTCGAGCTGCAAAAGGCCCATAACGGGCTGGAATTGAGGGTGCAGGAGCGCACCTCCGCGCTGGCCCGGGCCAATGAGGTCCTGAGATCGGAAATCAACGAGCGCAAGCAGGTGGAAGAGAAGCTGCGCGAAAGCGAAGGCCGGTTGATGGCTTTTGCCCATCAACTGGAGGATCATCTCATCGCCAACGATCGATTGATTTCAGTGGGCGAGTTGTCCGCGTCCATCGCCCATGAGTTCAACAATCCGTTGCAGATCATTCTCGGATTTGCGCAGAATCTGATTCAGGAAGAAAACTTTTCTGAAGCCCGCCAGCAAGACCTGCGTATCATCGAGGATGAAGCGCGGCGCTGCAGGGGCATCATCAGAAACCTGCTCGATTTTGCCCGCCCGACCAGCAATGAGCCGGTTGCCATCGTCGTCGATGGCATTGTCCGCGATAGCATCAAGTTGGTTCGGGGTTATTTGGATAAATCCAACGTTGCCGTGGAGATCCGTATTCCACCGGATCTACCCAGTATTCACGGCGATCCACAACCGTTAAAACAGGTGCTGATCAATCTCTTTTTTAACGCGGTAGATGCCATGCCTGCCGGAGGGACCCTGACTGTCGGAGCCGCCTCCGATGACGCCGGCTATTTGACCATCGCGGTATCGGACACCGGTCAAGGTATTCGTCCCGAAATCTTGCCGCATATTTTTCGACCATTTTTTACGACCAAGCACAAGCGCGGCACCGGTCTGGGACTTTCCGTGTGCGATCGAATCATCAAGGCCCATGGCGGCAGCATCACGGTGGAAAGCAGCCAGGAAGGCGGCACGACTTTCTTTCTCCATTTCTCATTGATGGAGGGCAAACCCCATGACCGAGTCTCCTGAACGAATCCTTGTCGTCGATGACGAAAAGCATGTCCGTGTTCTCTTTAGCCGGGTTCTGCAAAAGGAAGGGTACGAAGTAGAATGCGCTGCTTCGGGGAGTGAAGCCATCGAGAAATTGGCCAAGAGTTCGTTTGATTTAGTGGTCACCGACTTGAAGATGAACGGCGTCGATGGGTTAGATGTAGTCAAGCAGGGAAAGATGGTGAATCAGGCACTGCCATTTATCTTGATCTCCGGCTATGGCACAGCGCAAACAGCCGGGACGGCTGCGAGAGAAGGCGCGGTTATGTTTCTGATGAAGCCGATCGAAATAGCGGAACTCAAGCAGGCAGTCAGAAATGTCCTGCGGAAAGGATAGTTATCTCAAGTACTTACATTCTGAA
>DAIRFP010000225.1:0-8438 GCA_036794995.1 Thermodesulfobacteriota bacterium
AAGCACACTTTCCGGCGCATGGAATTGCTCTACGATATTTGGAGCATCGACTATTGAATCAATTGAATCAATAAAACGACGGATTGATCGTGAACTGTTTTGACTAAGATTTACGCGCAACGCGCAGACGGGAGAAACCCCATGGATAAGGCAAAACGAAGGTTCGCCGCTGTTTTGATTGGCTTCCTGATGGTGACTTTTTCGTGGTGGTCCCAAGCTCATGCCCAGAGTCTCGATGAAGTTTACCAGAAGGCCTTGACCGAGGGCGGAACACTGAACTTCTACGGAACTCTAGCTCCCAATCAGGCGAGCAAGATTTTGCCGGTCTTTGAAAAACGCTTTCCCGGCATAAAAATCAATCAAACCGACCTTACTTCTGACGCGCTCGCAGCCCGGGCTATTGCAGAGGCCCGCGGCGGCAAGACCATCGCCGACGTTTTTCAAGCCTCCCTCGAAACCGCTATCCGCATCCATGAACAGGGACTGCTGCTTGAGAAGCTGCCGCCGGAAGCCGATGCCTATCCGAGCAACCTAAAGGGCTCCTACTGGTTAGCGGGCGAGTTCGATTTTATTATTGCGGGATGGAACACAAACCTGGTGAAAAAAGAGGAGGAACCGAAGCAGTTTGAGGACCTTGCCGATCCTCGCTGGAAAGGACGGCTCGTCGCTGAGCCCCGCGATGCCGAGCTATTGATCGGTCTGGCCAATCATAAATATAAGAGCGAAGAGAAGGCCATCGCGCTTCTCAAACGAATTGCCGCCAATAACGTGGAGTTTCACAAGGGCCACTCGCAATTGGCGGAGCTCCTGACGGCAGGGCAAGGCGCGGCCTGCCTGACCTGCTACTCGCATCATTTTCCGGTCAGAATTAAGAAAGGCGCGCCGCTTGGGTATCTTCTTTCCGAGGGGATCGGTGCGGTTACCGCAACAGCCGTCTTCAAGAATGCGCCGCACCCTAGTACAGCCTGGTTATTCTACCGGTGGGTTTCCAGCGAGGAAGGACAGAAGATTTTTTCGGCCGCCGGTCGCACGCCCGCTCACCCGAAAGTGGAACCCATGGAAAAGACCAGGCCGGAAAAAATCTACCCGATTACAGACTCGGATTACAAACAATATTCGAGGTACGAAAAAGTGTGGAAGGAAATTTTTAACCTCCGATAGTTCTCTAGCCTAGGCGACTGCGATGAGTAAGCTGACTTTGGGTTTTATCTCCGCGTTCAACGAGCGGGTTGAGCCGCTCATGAACGGAACCATCGAAGCTGACGGCATCGAGCTGATTCCGACCTATTCCCATCCCGCCGAGACATTCTGGCGGCAGCTCAAATTTCACGAGTTCGAAGTGGCGGAGATGTCCATGTCGTCCTACTTGATCGCCCGTTCCCAGGGGAGCGACATGATCGCGCTGCCGGTCTTTCCCAGCCGTCGTTTATTTCAAACCGAGCTCTCCACCAACGCCGACTCCGGGATCGAGGAGCCCGCGGATGTCGCGGGCAAACGGCTCGGCGTCGCCGAGTATCAGCAAACCGCCGCTCTCTGGATCCGCGGCATACTGGAGCACGACTTTGGCGTGTCGCAGTACAAAGTCCATTGGTATATGGAACGCAGCGAAGAGATGAGTCACGGCGGCGCCACCGGCTTCAAGCCACCGGCGGGAATATCTTTCAACCGCATCGCGCCCAACAAAAGCCTCGCCTCGACCTTGCTCGATAACGAGCTGGATGTCGCCCATATCGCCAGCCCCTGGGTGCTCCGAGCCAACGCCTTGGATCGCTCCAGCCACATTACGGGCGGCGGAGACTGGCGCAAGGTGAAGCCCCTGTTCCCCGACCGCATGGCCGAAGGCGCGCGCTTTTTCACGCAACACGGATTTCTTCCGGTCAATCACGCCTACATCATCCGCGGCGACATTTATCGCCAGGACCCATGGGTCGCCGCAAGTCTGTATGATGGCTTTGTCCGGGCCAAAGCGTTGGCCGCCGAAAAACTGGCGGAGCAGATTCCCGCGGCGCTGGTTTTCTGCGCAGAGTATCTGGCGATGACCAGAAAAATCGTCGGCGATGATCCATTTCCCTATGGCGTCAAAGCCAACGCGGCCCTGCTCGACACCATCACCGGATACTCTTATGAACAGGGATTGACGTCGCGCAAGATGAAACTCGAGGAATTGTTTGCCAAAGAAACTCTCGAGACATAAAGGCTGGATCAAGACCAAAAGACGAAACCCAACTCTGGCGTGGCTTGTAAGAATTCATCGGCCGCCCAGTGCAAACGACGAGGGAAACGATGCCAAAACTAAGACTGAGCTTCATCTCTGCTTTCAATGAGCGGGTCGAGCCGCTGATGAACGGAACGATCGAGGCCGACGGCATCGAGTTGATTCCCACCTATTCCCATCCCTCGGAGACGTTTTGGCGCCAGCTCAAGTTTCAGGAATTCCAAGTGGCGGAAATGTCCATGTCCTCCTATTTGATCGCGCGCTCCCGCGGCGTGGATATGGTCGCGATTCCGGTTTTCCCAAGCCGCCGGTTTTTTCACGCCGACCTTTCCTATCACATCGATTCGGGTGTCCGCGAACCGGGTGATCTTGTCGGCAAGCGCATCGGCGTAGGCGAATACCAGCAAACCGCGGCGTTATGGGCGCGCGGCGTTTTGGATCACGACTTCGGCGTGTCGCAGTATAAAGTAGACTGGTATATGGAGAGAACCGAGGAGCTGAGTCACGGCGGCGCCACCGGATTCGTACCGCCCCCGGGAATCTCGTTCAACCGAATACCTCCGGACAAAAGCCTGGCCAGCATGCTGGTAAGTCACGAGATCGACGCGGCACCCATCTCAGGGCACTTGAGCCGGGCGGTCAATGTCATCGACCGCTCGACCCATATGCGCGGCAGCGAAGGAGATTGGAGCAAGGTCAAACCCCTCTTTCCCGACTCCCTGACGGAAGCCAGACGCTTCTTCCTGAAGTACGGATTCGTGCCGGTGAACCATACCTACATCATCCGCGGCGACGTCTACCGCGACAACCCGTGGGTGGCATTCAATTTGTACGCCGCCTTTGTTAAAGCGAAAACCTATGCGCGGGAAAAACTGTTGGAACGCATCCCCGCCGCGCTATTTTTTGGACGCGAATATCTGGCCATGACCCAGGAAACCCTGGGCGACGATCCGTTTCCCTACGGCCTCAAAACCAATCAGGCCATGCTCGAAACCATCACTTCATTTTCACACGAGCAGGGCCTGACGCCGCGCAAGATGAAGCCGGAGGAGCTGTTCGCGGAAAGCACCCGCGACTTGTAAGCGCTACCGGCTTGAAAGCGGCGGATTTGTCTATGGCTTGGTGAGCTAGCACTAGCCCTGATTATTCATGAGTCGAGAAAAAACATGACACAAACCGCAAACGAAGGGTGAGCCGTGGAGGGCGATGGCATAGGAGCGCAAGGTTACAATGACTTGGGCGCTGATGCCGTAAATGAGGAACACCATGAAGAAACGCAGTTGTTCCGTTTTGATCGTCACCGCTGTAATGGTTTTGCTCTTTGGCAGTCGCTACGCCCATGCCCAGAGCAATCCCGATCCAAAGCTGATCGAGGGGGCGAAAAAGGAAGGCGAGATGGTTTTCTACACGACGATGACTTTGGACCAGAGCAAGCAGGTCGTCGATCGCTTCCAGAAAAAGTATCCTTTTATCAACCCCACACTTTTTCGCACCGGTGGCGGGCCTTTGCTTAATAAAATTCTCACGGAGGCCAGAGGCGGTAGATACGCGTGGGACGTAGTCGTGGGCAGGGCGGAGATGGTGGTGCCGCTTATGGAGAGAAACCTGCTGGCCTCGTACCGCTCCCCGGAGACTAAAATGATTGACGATGACCTGGTGGACAAGGAGGGGTACTGGACGTCCTATTATGTGATCGCCTACGTCCTGGGCTGGCACACCAAGCTCGTGAAGCGAGAGGAAGTCCCGCGAACCTATGACGCGCTGGTGGATCCCAAGTGGAAGGGCGGCCAGTTGTCATTCGATAATGAAGCGTATGGCATGCTGCAAGGATTGATGCGGGCTTGGGGCCGGGAGAAAGCCATCGCTTACTTTAAAAGAATCGCCGCCATCGATCCATCGATGAAGCGCGGCAACACAGAAAGAGTCGCCCTCGCCGTTGCCGGAGAATATCCGTTGACCGTTTCCTATAATCAGACGTTTGAGAGAATGGTCGCCAGAGGGGCGCCTATCGACTGGGTAGCGCTCGAGCCCGCTGTGGTTTCCTCTTTCCCTATCATGCTCGCCGCCAAGGCGCCGCACCCCAATGCGGCCCGGCTTTACTACGATTTCAGCCTATCCAAAGAAGGTCAGGAGATGCTGAGGGGAATGCAGCGTATTCCAGTGCGTAAGGATGTCGAGCCGGACCCGCCCCGGCTCTTCAGAGGATTCAAACGAGTGGTCGAGAGCCCCGAGGATTACAAAAACTTCGAAGGTCTCGTGAAGCTCTATAACGAAATTTTCAAACTACGCTAAACAACACAGTGAAAAAAATCCCAGTGCCAGCAAGGAGACCGGCATGCCCAAGCTTACTTTGAGTTTCATTTCCGCATTCAACGAACGGGTCGATCCATTGATGAAAGGAATCGTTCAGGCCGAAGGCATCGAGATCGTGCCCACCTATTCCCATCCGTCCGAGACCTTTTGGCGGCAACTCAAATTTCAAGAGTTCGACGTTGGGGAAATGTCCATGTCCTCCTATCTCATCGCCCGCGAGCGCGGTTTTGACATGATCGCGTTGCCGGTCTTCCCCAGCCGGCGCTTATTTCACACAGAGCTTTCTTACAACACGGACTCTGGCATCAAGCAGCCCGGCGATCTGGTCGGCAAACGCATCGGCGTGGGAGAGTACCAGCAAACGGCGGCGTTATGGCAGCGAGGCATACTCGAGCACGACTTTGGTGTGTCGCAATACAAAGTACACTGGTACATGGAGCGAACCGAAGAATTGAGTCACGGCGGCGCCACGGGTTTCACGCCGCCGCCGGGAATTTCGTTTCAGCGGATCCCCCCGGACAAAAGCATGGCTTCGATGCTGGTGAATAACGAATTGGACGCCGCGGCGATCAATAGTCCCTGGAAAAACATGCCCAATGTCATCGGCCGGTCCCATCGCATTCCGGGCTCGGATGGAGATTGGAGCAAGGTAAAACTGTTTTTCCCCGACCGCATGGCGGAAGGCGCGCGCTTCTACAAGAAGTACGGCTTTCTCCCGGTGAATCACGCCTACACCATTCGCGGCGACGTCTACAAAAAATATCCCTGGGTAGCTTTCAACCTCTTCACCGGCTTTGTCAAAGCCAAGGAGCACTTCAACGCCAAGCTCGTCGATAGCATACCCTCAGCGCTATTTTTCGGCCGGGAGTATCTGGCCATGACCCAGGAGACCTTCGGCAAGGACCCCTATCCTTATGGGGTCAAAAGCAACCGGAGAATGCTTGAGACGCTGATCGATTTTTCGCACGAGCAGGGGCTGACCTCCAGGAAGATGAAAGTGGAAGAGCTCTTCGCGGCAAGCACTTTGGATCTGTAAGAAGCGATTGGAGTAGTGGAGTGATGGAGTGGAGTGCCATCAGGAAAAATCACTGGCTAACCCTAATCCGACATTCTTTCGGTATTAGCAATAGCACAGCGACGCGCGTCGATGCCGGAGACGATAAGCGAAAGCTAATGGACTTATCACCCGCAATGATCTCGCTAACTTCCTCTCCCTCGACGGGAGAGGATAGAGGTGAGGGTGCCTTGATTTTTTGCCCCCTCACTCTAACTCTCTCCCGCCAGGGGAGAGAGAAACCGTCTCCCTGCATCGTTCAACAAGCGAAATATTTTGTCGGATTAAGGCTAATTCTACCACTATTCTTGGTCTGTTTTGCTTGGCCCATCCATGCTCTTGCCAAGACCATAACCCTCGCCTATCAAACGCCCACGTTGGGCAGCAACCTGCCGATCTTCGTGGCCAGCGAGCTTGGATTATTTGCCGCGGAGAATCTGGACGTGAAGACTGTCTTCATCCAGGGCGGGCCGACCGCCATGGCGGCCCTAATCGGCGGAGACGTGGATTACGTCAAGGTAGCCGGAGTTCCCGCGGTGCGCGCGATTGCGCAGGGGGTGCCCCTGGTCATCGCCGGAGGCTTCCAACCGTATATCGATTACACGTTGATCGGGTCCAAAAAGATTACCAGCCTTAGCGACCTTAAAGGTAAAATCGTAGGAGTGACCGGAGCGGGCGGCATCGCGGAATTCGCGACGGTCGAAGGATTGGCGCGTAAAGGCCTTGTGCGCGATCGCGATTATCAGATTCTCTATGGCGCCGGCAACAGCCCGGCGCGGGCGCAAGCATTGGACGCGGGAAGAATTCAGGCGGCGCCGTTTTCTTATATGGAACGGCTCGATCTTGAGCAACGAGGTTTTCCCGTCCTGTTCGATATCGGCACGGTTATGCCAAAGTTTCCTTTTGTGGTCCTACTCACGAGCAGACGCAAGGCGGAAACCGCTCCCGATGAGATCGTAAGCTTCTTGAGGACTCTGAAGCGCTCGATGGACATCATTAGAACGGACAAGGAGCGGGCTGTCGCGGCAATCGTTAAAAAGGGCACTTTCGGCGATCCCCGGATCGTCCGCAAGGTGGTCGATCACTTCTCGGAATTCTATTCCATCGGCATTACAAAGGAAGACGTTGACGAATTAGCGGCCGTCGGCAAGGTTGAACCCGAAGTCAGAAAACTCGGCGGAGCTGACAAGATTTTCCTTGGCCCGTTGGTGGCCAAAGCACTTGCTCAAACGCGCTGAACAGTTCGCCACTTTTCAAAGAAACCATGAGAATAACTCGCATAGCGTTGCTACTTTCCCTGGCAGTCATCGCTTCGGGCTGGATCTCGTGCGTCGAAGCCAAGCCCGTGAACTTCGCTGCCAACACGCCGACGTTGAGCGGCACGTTGCCGCTGGTAGTCGCCCAGGAATTTGGCTTCTTTGCCGCCGAAGGTTTGGAAGTAAAAACGGTTCTCATCAGAGGCGGCCCCACGGCCATGGCCGCCCTCGTCGGCGGCGGCGTGGATTATACCCTTGTCGCGGGAGTAGCGGCGGTTCGCGCGATCGCGCAAAACGCGCCGATGCTCATCGTCAGCGGCATTCAGCCTTATATGGATTACACCTTGCTCGGCGCGAAAGGCATCGGCGGCGTCAACGATCTCAAAGGCAAAATCGTCGGTGTCACCGGGCCCGGCGGCGTCGCTGAATTCGCCTCGGTCGAAGGATTGGCCAAGAAAGGACTGGTGCGCGACCGGGATTATAAGATTCTTTACGGTGTCGGCAACAGTCCGGCCCGCGCCCAAGCCTTGGAATCCGGCAAGATTCAAGCCTCGCCGTTTTCTTTTTTGGAAAGAATGGAACTCGAAAAGAAAGGCTTTCCGGCCCTCTTCGACATCGGCAGCCTCCTGCCGGGATTTCCTTTCGTGGTGATTGTTTCGAGCAAACAAAAAATAGAGACCGACCCGGAAGGCATCGTCTCAATGTTGCGCGCCATCAAACGGGGGCTGGATTTTCTCGGCAGCAATCAGGAAAAGGTCATTGCCGCGGTCATCAAGAAGAATACTTTCGGCGATCCAGCGACGGTACGGCAGGTGATCCACCAGTTCGCCAACGTTTACTCGATCTCGATCACCAAGGAAGATGTGGACTCGCTCATCGCCGCCACGCGCATCGAAGTTGAAGCCAAGAAACTAGGCGGCGCCGAGAAGTTTTTCACCCGGCAGTTCTTGATGAAGGCCCTTGGCCAGAGTCGATGAAGGCGTCAGGTTTCAGGTGTCTGGTTTCAGGTGTCAGGTGTCTGGGCATTCCTGAAACCCGAAACCTGAAACCAAAGGACTAAGATCTGAACCACTACTTCGGAGGAACCACCATGGCACACGATCTCGAACTCACCTTGATGCTCGCTGACTACCATCGCACCCGCCCGCTGCTGAATGGCGAAGTCGCGGCCGAAGGCATCAAACTGCAACCGCGCCGCGCCGAAAGCGGCGAAGCCTGCATGCGCCCCGTCTACGAGGAATTCGACATCGCCGAGATGTCGCTCTCCTGGTACATGATGGCCCGTTGCCGCAACGAGCCGGTGATTGCTCTGCCGATTTTTCCGCTGCGCATGCAGATTCATCCGTATATTTTTTGCTCGGCTGCTTCGGGAATCGAGGGGCCGGAAGATCTTAAAGGGAAAAAAATCGGTATGGATGAGTACCGCTTGACCGTGGGTCTTTGGGCCCGGGGGATTCTCCGCGAATATCACGGCGTTCAGCCGGAAGACTGCGAGTGGTTCACCTCGTCCCCCGAACGCGCGGGCTATCAACCGCCCGCCGGTGTCAAAATAACCGTTGTCGATGAGCCCACTGAAGCGCTCTTGCTGCGCGGCGCCATC
>DAIRFP010000226.1:0-8429 GCA_036794995.1 Thermodesulfobacteriota bacterium
CCCGTTAATTCGTTGAATAACATCTGCATCCATTCCCCTTGAAAAATCTCCCCTTGCCCCTCTTTTCCAAAGAGGGGTTCGCCGCTCCGGAGAAGATTTCCCCCTTTGCAAAGGGGGATCAAGGGGGATTTGAGAGTGAACTTCGGCTCTGTCACACATCGCAATTTTAAACGAACTTCTGGGACAGGACACTAGGTGACGGTTGCTTGCGCTTCGGCGGGCGCCGGCGATGCGTTGCCGGTAATTTTGCTCCAATAGCTATTGACCGTTGTTTGAATGTGCGCGATGGTCTCGTCGTCCCGTTTCGGTTCGAACAAATGGCGGAAGCGGCCCTGGCGCTTGAGATAGTCCTCAACGGGTTTGAGCTGTCGCGGCCGAAACGTGTGGGAAACTTCGCCGTGCACCGCTTCCTTCAGCGGCCAAACGCCCGTCTCGACTGCGAGGCGCGCCACATCGACGGACCATTCGGGATCCAGATCCCAGCCCGGCGGACAGGGGGTCAGCGCGATGAAGAGCTTGGGGCCGGTGAATTTCGCGGCGCGGTAGACCTTCTCGGATAGATCCAGCGGGTAGGCCGCGGAGATCGTCGCCAGGTACGGCGGTTTCTGCACGCGCCAGATTTCAAATAGATCGCGCCGCTCATGCAGATTGCCGTGGGGCGAGGAAGTGGTGATGGGACAGGTCGCTGTCCGAGAACCGTAAGGCGTGCTGGCCGAGGTCTGGAAACCGGTGTTGCCGTAGGCCTCGTTGTCGTAACAGAGATAGTAGAAATCGAGCCCGCGATGAATCGCGGCCATGGTCGACTGCAAGCCGATGTCTTGTGCCGCGCCGTCGCCGGTCAGAACCACGACTTTGCGATCGTCTTCAGGGGCTAGATTTCCTTTGGCTTTGAGAATATCCAGCGCGTCTCTGATTCCCTGGGCTCCGGCGGGGGCGCAGGCCATTGCGGTGTAGATCCACGAGGAGCGCAGCGGCGTAAAGGGATAGCTCGCGAGCAAGGTAAAGCAACCGGCGGCATTGACGAAGATGACGTTTTCGCCCAACGCTTTGTGAAATAATCGCAGGCAGAGCAATCCGCCACAGCCGGCGCAAAGCGGTCCGCCGGGCCCCAGCGGCTCCTCGTGGGAAATGGTGCGCAGGCTCTTATAGTGCTCACGTTTCATTGGTGTCTTCTCCCTCTCCGGCGATTGCAAAAAAACGGCCCACTTCGCGGCACTCATTGGGGGTAAATAGCAGATTCGGCTCTGCCATCTCTCCGGGATTCTCCAACGGCCTCTCGATGCGCGCGAGCATGCCATCGAACTCCCCGGGGCGAAAACGCCTTCCGCCCAGGCCCCCGATGAAAGAGACCAGCACGGGAGGTCTGTCGGTCAGTCCATAGAGGGTGCTGGCGATCTCGCCGAAAAGAATCCCGCCTTTGCCGACGGAAATGTTTTGGTCCACCACAGCAACTCCCTTGCGTCCGCGCAAAACGCGTTGAATTTCTGCGTGTGGAAACGGCCTGATCACGCGCAGGCGCGCAAGTCCGATCCGCTTGCCTTGTTGCCGGAGCCGTTTGACCTCGGCTTTGCCCGTGGCCGCGAAAGAATTGGTCATAACGATGACATAATCGGCGTCATCGAGCATGAACTCGTCGATGAGTCCGTAACGTCTACCGAATCGTTCGGCGAATTCGCCGGCGATCTTTGGATATAGCTGTAGCGTAGCATCGGTGGCGCGATGCATCTGGTGTTTGAAATAAGTGTACAAACTGGGGTCGAGTACCGCCGCGCCCAGAGCCACCGACTCCGGGCCGGAAAGAACCGAAAAGGTTGGCGCGAAGGGTGGGAGAAAGGCATTGACCTCTTCAAGGGCGGGCAGCTCGACGGTTTCCCGGGTGAAGGAGAGGTAAAAACCATCGAGATTGATGATGGCCGGCAAAAGCACATCGGGGTGCTCGGCCAGGCGGTAGGCCATCAGGATCGAGTCGAGTACTTCCTGGCTGGTCTCGGCATGAAACTGCAGAAAACCGGTATCGCGAGCCGACAATACATCATTATGATCGGGTTCCAACGTAATGGGATGAGCGAGAGCGCGTGATACATTCACCAAGACCAGTGGTAGGCGGAGACCGGCGATGGCATAGAGCATTTCGAATCCGTAGACCAAGCCCTGGCTGGAAGTCGCAGTGAAAACTCTGACCCCCGTCGCCGCGGCGGTGCCGGCGGCCGCGAGCATCGAATGTTCGGAGTCCATGGTCACCATCCGCGTGGCAATCTCGCCTGCGGTGATCCAGCGGGCCAGAGTTTCGATGATCTCGGTTTGGGGCGTGATCGGAAAGGCCGGCACGTAATCCACCTGGGCGAGTCTTGCGCCCCAGGCTGCCGCCGCATTTCCCGTCAACATGGCGCGTGTCATCTTACAGCTCCGTTCTCCGGGTGATGGCGTCGGTGGGGCATTCTTCATAGCAAATCATGCAGCCTTTGCAGTGGTCATAATCGATATGGGGAAAGTTGTCCAAGTCCAAGCGGATAGCGGCATCCGGGCAATAGAGGTAGCAAAGGAAGCAGCGCTTGCATTGGGCCAGGTCGATCTCGGGCTGTTCCATGCGCCAGTCCCCGGTCTTTCGTAGCGCTGCGCTGCCTCGATGGCGAATGGTGGGGCTCGCGAACTGCGGGGAAGGGAGATAGGCCAAAGGCGCGGTCGAAACGTCCCCACTCGCCAGTGGCTTACGCGGCGCAGGCAGCGGGACATCCGGAGCGCAGGTATAGGATTCGCGCGCCAGGGCAACGTTTTGATCGATGAGTTCTTCAGAAAGCCCAAATTCCGTCAGTTCGATCTTGACCGCCTCCGCGAGGATGTCCTGGGAAATTGCCGGAATGCATTTAGCAGCGACACCGGCCGCAGCGGCACTCACGATATCGCGGCCCAGAAGGCGGCGAGCCATGCTGCTGAGATCGAGGAAAACACAATCAGCGCGGCTATCAAGGGTAGGATGAGTGCGTGCGCTATTGATAAATAAAGGCGTTCCCGCGTAAACGCCGTGATAGACCTGCGCTCGGGCTTCCGTCAATAGTGAATCATCCATCACCACCACAAGATCGGGGTGATCGATGTAGCCGCGCTGCACAATGGGCGTTTCGCCGAGCCGGGCGAACGAAACCACCGGTGCACCCCGTCTTTCGGCGCCGAACAGTGCGAAGTCCTGTGCGTAAAGCCCGGATAAAAAACCGCTTCTGCCAAGAATGCGACTTGCGATCTTGGCTCCTTGTCCTCCTCTGCCGTGGAAGCGAACTTCAATCATATCGTGTCTCTTTCCAACTAGCTGTCGCGCAATACCAATGCCACGGACACCGCAACCGTGGAGGCCGGTAGAAAAGCATTTTTTCTGTTGTAATTCGCTCTCGGGTCGCAGCTATGCGAGAGCGTAGCAAAAATTTTTTCAAGATTGAGAAATTCGGCTGCCGGAGTTTAGAAAAATCGCGGTCATCCAATGGCACAGTGATTGCGGATTTAATTTGACAGAGGTTGACTCAAAATCATAAAAAGGGAGGGACGAACAATGGCAGAGAAAGCAAAAGAGAAGGAAACTAAGGCGGTAACTCCGTGGCGACCCTTCATGGACCTCACCCGCTGGGAAAGAGACATGGAGCGGATGATGGAGGGCTTCTTCGGCAGAAGAATGAGACCCTGGTTCCCGAGAACTGAAGGGGTGGAAATGACGGCTCCGGCAGTGGACGTTTATGAAGAAAAGGACGACATTATCGTCAAGGCCGAGCTGCCGGGCATGGAGAAGGACAACATCGAAGTGAACCTGGCGGACCACATGCTCACCATCAAGGGCGAGAAGAAAAAGGACGAAGAGATCAAAGAGGAAAACTACTACAGGTCGGAACGGTTCCATGGCAGTTTCCTTAGAACGGTGGAGCTTCCCAAGGACGTTCACGGCGATAAAGTCAAAGCGTCCTTCAAGAATGGGATCTTGGAAGTGAGACTGCCGAAGACGGAAGAGGCGAAACGTAAAGAAGTCAAAGTCAAGGTAGATTAACAGTACAACGCCAAGGGCGTAGGGTCATCTCATTTGACGAGGAGAAAACTATGTACACGCGAATACTGATACCGTTGGACGGATCGAAGACCGCGGAGAATGTCCTGCCCTATGCTCGTTTCCTGGCGGGTGCTTTTAAAGTTCCAGTAGAACTGATGGCGGTCATCGACATAGCGGAGATGGCCGCCCATCTCGCTGCGGAAAAGGCCCGTCACCTCGATACCATGGTCGAAGATGGCGTACGGAGCAGCCAAGAATACCTCAAGCGAGTCGCCGCGAGCTTCCCCGGTGCCACGGTAAACTGCACGGTGGAGAAGGGTAAAGCGGCTGACACCATCGTCGAAAAAGGCGACGCAGACAAAGGGGCTCTGATCACCATGGCCACTCATGGCCGCTCCGGGGTCAACCGCTGGCTCCTCGGCAGTGTCGCCGAGAAGGTGTTACGAAGCACGACTAATCCACTGCTGTTGGTGAGAGTCAGGGAACAGGCCAAGTCGGAAGGCGAAGCGACTTTCAAATCCATCATTGTACCGTTAGACGGGTCCGAACTGGCGGAAAGAGCACTGCCGGCGGCTGCGGAGTTAGCGAAGAAACTGGGGCTCGGGGTCGTATTGTTCCGCGCGTATCATATCCCTTACAGCGTTTACGGAGACGGGGACGGTTACTCCGCGGTGAACATCGAAAGTTTGATTGCAGAGGTGCGCGACGAGGCGCGGTCGTATCTCGAGACCAAGACCGCAGAACTCAAAAAGCAGGGACTCGAAAAGGTTACCTGTATCGCCAAGGAGGGATTCAGCGGGGACGAAATCATAAAGGTAGGACGTGAAAACCCGGACAGTCTGATCGCCATGTGCAGCCATGGGCGGTCGGGAATCAAACGCTGGGTGTTGGGCAGCGTGACGGAAACCGTGGTGCGCCACGCCGAAGATCCGGTGCTGATTGTCCGTGCGGGCTGATCCAAAAGGAAGCGGAAACCGATCTCGAGGGCAAAGTCGAAGAACTTCGAGCTAAAGGCTTGGATCAAGTCATATCAACCGCAATTGGGGGAGACCCGGCGAGCGAGATTATCGATTTGGCTCAAAAGACGCCGAATAATCTTATCGCCATGTCGAGCCACGGCAGGTCAGGTATCGCGCAGTGGGTGCTTGGCAGTGTGGCGGAGAAAGTAATTCACCATTCGAAGGACCCGGTCTTGATGATCCGGCCGGCCGAATAAAGTTCCTTCCATGAGCGTTGATCGTGCTCCCATAGAGACTGCCGCGCGTCTCATTCATCGGATGCTGAGAAGATGCAGATTATCACAGTAAAAATCGAAAAGCCTGACGACATCAACTTCATCCTCGGTCAGAGCCATTTCATCAAAACCGTGGAAGACCTTCACGAGGCACTGGTGCAAACCGTCCCGGGGATCAAGTTCGGTCTCGGCTTCTGCGAGGCCTCGGGAGAGATGCTGGTTCGGTGGACGGGGACGGACGGCCCGATGATCGAATTGGCCAAGCGCAACGCGCTCAGCCTGGCGGCGGGTCACGCCTTTATTCTATTTCTCGGCCCAGGCTTTTTTCCGGTCAACGTACTCAACCCGGTCAAATCGGTCCCGGAGGTCTGCCGTATATTTTGCGCCACGGCGAATCCGGTCGAGGTGATTATCGCCGAAACCGAGCAGGGACGCGGCATCCTCGGTGTGATCGACGGCGGGAAAAGCAAAGGAATTGAAGGGCCCGAAGGCATTGCCTGGCGGAAGGACCTCCTGCGCAAGATCGGTTACAAGCTTTAGATTCAGACATCACCGCAGCAAAGGGCTGGCGATGCAAGCCACGAGACGGCAAACACTTTCCTCTTCCTCCTCTTCCCACAATTGCGAAAACCATAGACTGCGATCCTTAATGTTGGGAAATTTCCCTGTCGCCGACCGTTAAGATGTTGAGAAGCCGGCGATTTCTCGGTGGCATGGTGGTTGCGCTTACTGTTGAAAAGAGAGTTTGATGCAGGAGAGCTAAGGAGGTAGGCATGAAAACCAATAGTACTCACGTAATGATCGAAGAGCCACGGATCGCACAGCTGCTATTCGGCGACACTCGCTTTGGCTGGCTGTGGCTGCCCCTACGGTTGTATTTGGGCTGGGCGTGGTGGGAGGCAGGCTGGCATAAGTTTGTGGATCCGAAGTGGATGGGCAGCGGCGAAGCACTTTTGGAATACTGGAAGAGAGGGCTGAAGATGACGCCGAAGCCCGTGATCGCTTTCGATTGGTATCGTTCCTTCATTGAGTTTTTGGTCAACTCGGAGTCGCATACGTGGTTCTCCAAGATCATTATCTTCGGTGAACTCGCCATCGCGCTAGGGTTGATTCTCGGCGCATTTGTCGGGTTGGCTGCCTTTTTTGGCGGAGTGATGAACTGGAGCTTCATTATGGCGGGATCGGCGTCCACCAATGGGCTGTTGTTTGCGATTGCTACCTGGCTGGTTTTGGCCTGGCGCAATGCCGGTTGGATCGGGCTGGATCGCTGGCTGTTGCCCCTGTTGGGTACTCCTTGGAAGCCCGGCCGGTTGTTTCGTGAGAATCGAGCAGCGGAGGTGACTTAGATCGGATTATTTACGAAGCGAAAGCCCGGGCATGTTCAAGGTTCAATGTTCCAGGTTCAACGTTCAACCAGTTTCGGACCTTCCGCGTATTATTATAATTTGATCGTTGAACTCTAAAGTCCTCGCTTGATGATCAGAGATTCAGAAAAGCACGTTGAGCTGCTGGAGTATCTAAGGGAGAAGACAGAGACGGCATGAGTACTCAGGAGCCGTTTGATCCGCTGAGCCGTTTTGCCGGGATCGAACGGTTGGTTTCCAAGATCTACTATCGGTTCTCGCACATGTTCTTGAATCTCCCGGAGGTGAGAGATTTTTGGTGGGAGATGGCTCGCGAGGAAGAGCAGCACGCCTGTATCTTATTTGCGTGCAAGGCGTTAATCGAAAGCTACGATGACGAAACCCTGGATCCCACGATCAGCCCCGAGAAAGCCGGGGAATTGGAAAAGCGATTAAATTCGCTCCTGGCTCAAGGAATGGTCTCCCTTCCGGTGGAAGAAGCCTTTCGCATGTCCCTGGAAATCGAAAGTTCGGAGATCGACGCGATCTATAGCAAGCTGCTGCAGCTGGGGGGCCCCCAGATTGCCAAGACCATGGAAAACCTGGGCGTCCCCGCGAGCGTGCAAAGACAAAAACTCAAATCGGCTATGCGCCGGTTCTGTTCCAATCCCGAATTGCTCGCCGCTGCCGAGAGACTTTGAGCATCCTGTAAGTGATCCGTGCACGCTCAACCTCGAGCTAAGTTTTCGATCGACGACTGACCTGACCCATGGAATTTCACTTCGATAACATCATCGGCAAGAGCAAGGCGATCCGCGACGTGGTGGAGTTGGTCAAGAAGGTGGCCAACACCACGGCCACGGTTTTGATTACGGGTGACAGCGGCACGGGAAAAGAGCTTATCGCGCTTGCGCTACACGCCCACAGTGATCGGAAGGACAAGCTTTTTTTGCCGGTAAACTGCGGCGCGCTGCCAGAAACTTTATTGGAAAGTTTGCTCTTTGGCCATATGAAGGGCTCCTTCACCGGGGCTTTTGCCAATCAGGAAGGGTTGTTCGAGAAGGCGCGAGGAGGGACGATTCTGCTGGACGAAATCGGCGAGATCCCTTCCCATCTGCAGGTCAAGCTGCTGCGAGCGCTGGAGGCGAAGGAGATCCTGCCGATTGGTAACACGACGCCCCGTCACATCGACGTCCGAGTGTTAGCGGCGACCAACCGGAACCTGAGAAAGGAAGTCGAAACGGGCCGCTTTCGGGAGGATCTTTATTATCGGCTCAACGTTATGGAGATTCACATTCCCCCCTTGAAAGACCGGCCTGAGGACATTTCCTTGCTGGTGGATCATCTCATAAAAAAGCACAACCCCGAGCTCAAAAAGAACTTTAAAGGTGCCGATGCAGAAGTGCTGCATACCTTGATGTCTCTACCCTGGAAAGGCAATGTCCGCGAGCTGGACAACGTCATCGAGCACACGATGATTTTGGCGGATGGAGATATGATTACTTACAAGGATCTCCCCGCCGCCATCATCGCAATCGGTCAGGAAAATCCCGGCTTTACCTTGTGTCTTAAAGACGCACTGAGAAATTTTGAAAAGCAGCACATTGTCCGGGTTTTGGAACAGGTGGCCCAGGATCGGCGAGAAGCAGCGAAGCTTTTAGACATCAGCCTCTCCTCTCTCTACCGCAAGATCGAAGAGCTCGACATCCCGTAGACGCCGGCGCGGGAATTCCCGCCATACCGATATTCCCGATCTGAGAAAAAGACGCCGTTATTTTCTATAGACTAAGAACGTGACTTGATTTTCCTCTGCCATTTCGTACTG
>DAIRFP010000227.1:0-8408 GCA_036794995.1 Thermodesulfobacteriota bacterium
CGCCCGTTACCATATCTCACACGCAAACTGAGGCATCCTGAAACAGCAATAACAGCGACAGTTCAGGAAACCGCCGCCTATCTCTACGCTTTTAACTTGATTTCGTAGCGGCCTCGCCGTTGCTCTGCCTACTTCCCGGAGAGGAAAGAGCAAAATGGTTGAAGGCATCTATTTTTTGATCCTTGGGATCTCCCTCATCGTTGGATCTTTGGTTGTACGTCGCCGCTGCTCCTAGCGTTTTAGACGAAGGCGAACACATGGACTTTGTCCGTACTCTCAAACGCAGGCCAAAGAAGCAGCTCCGGTCGAGGGTCAACGTAGCCCCACGCAAAGGAGGCGGGCCAAAGCCCCGTAAAAGCAGGCGAGGTAAGACGTTTAGTCTTGCGACGCCTTTCCCTCTTGCTCTCGGTCTTGCCGTGGTGACTCAAGGTTTGGCCGAGGACTACTTCATCTGTCACGACCCCGACGGCAAGCTCGTCATCTCGAATAAGAAGCCGCCCCCGGGAAGCAAGATCATAAGACAGCGAGACCTGCCCGACATCCCACAAACCCAAGAACCAGTCAAAGCGCCACCTCACGGACAGACAGAAGGCTCACCGAAGCCGTCCAAGAGCAAGTAGATCGAATGGAACCCGAACTTACAATAATAGCTGTGAGCCTGTGGATGATTGTATTCCTGGGCCTAACCTGTGTCGTTTACGCGTTGGTCTCTATGTGGAAATAGAATTGGTTTGGCGGGCCACTTCGGGGCATCGTCTGGTTCACCGTCGCCATTGCAGGTTGTTCCGCCGTGATTGCGCTTCTCGCCGGGTATGCTCAGCACGCCAGGTCGTTAGAAAAGATCACGCATCGTGTGCAAGCTATCGCGCTCGGGTTGGAATGAACATGAAGATTACGGAAGTCATCATCCACCCAAGCTATGAAGACCCGGTAGGCGCCTATGTGACTATCGTTTTCGACAACTGTTTCTTGGTCCGACAAATCAAAAGTCATGGGGTCAGAAAGGGCCGAGAAAAGCTCGCCGCGCCCTTCCAACGCGACCATGAGGGCGAACACTTCCTGGGGTGTACTGACTCGGTCTCGAACCAGCTTAAAAGACGTTCGCCGCGAATTTTGGGCACACCGCAAGTGATAGCGCAGGAACTCTGGAAATCGTTCCTGGGTTACCGTCGCGATCAGACCGCGCCACCGGTGCTGCAAGGCTTCGAGATCAGCCGATACGCGCAGGCGGGAAAACAGATAGTTTTTCAGGAGATCGGTACATGAAAGCTCCAACCCTCGGGCATTCAACGTTTCAAAAACCGTGTAAGCGATCAATTCGTCTTCCACAGTGATGAGAATGAAAAGCAATTGTCTGGCGACAGTCTCTGAAAGTAAGGCCGCTAGCGTTGCTCTTCATTTTCGAATTCGGGAACCTCATTGAGGCGCTCAGAAAAATACCGAAAGCATTCCCACAGCAAGCGGCTCGATTTTGGTAATCGTGTCGGGTTCAGCGGGGCACGGAGTTGCACTAAGTAATCTTGGTAAAGGGCATTGTCGGTTTCGTTGAGAAATAATTTGCTGCTTTCGACCAAAAGATGCTGGGTCTTTCTCACCAATGAAACGTGTACGTAAACTGGAAGCTCTTTCCCGGTTTGCTTCTGGGTCCTTGCCACCGGTTGCGATCTTACCCAGCCTATCAATAACCGCGAGAGCGAGAATACTAAGAGTTGCAAGTCTTTGCTGACCATCGATGATCTGGAATTCTCGATCCGTCTTTGCCTCTACTACTAACGCGCCCATATATAGTGGCGCTCATCCAACCCTGCTCGGAGCTCGGCAATGTCATTCCATAAATCGTCCCACTGCTCTTCTTCCCAAGAGTAATCCCTCTGATAGCGTGGAACGCGGTAAAGCCTGCGGTTGGAAAGCAACTCCATTAGGTTCGTGGTCCGAGTATTTAGTAGGTTGGTTTTAGCCATGAGCATATCTCCGTCAACAGCGGGTAATCCTGTATCTACGTATTATCCAACCGAACAGGCTATCCATTCAAAGAAGTAAGTCTCAGCCTATGTCCGCGCTTCAGCGGATCGACTATGCGATCCAGTTGGGATTAAGTTTGCCTCTGAGCTGCGGGACTCTCAAGGCAAACCCAAGACACGTCGCAAATCGCCACGAACAATCAGCTCCTTAGTCAGCGATCTGGTAAGAATATTGAGGTAACTAAAGTGACCGGCGAAAACCCACGCTTTGGTCGCGAGCTTGGCAAAAAGCAGGAATATTTTCCGGGGAGCGGCCGCGAATTGTCCGGGATTGGCCCAAAGCGAACGTTAGCCCCTATGTCGAATGGTGGAGGCGGGGGGAAGCGAATTGCTAATGTAAGCACTTGTTACATCGGGATATTCTCAGTTTGAAATTCGCTGTTGCCCCACGTTTGCCCCCGATCCCTCGACATTGTTATATTTGATTCGCATCAATAGCTCGTAACCGACCTCTCGCCATCGCTCGGCTTCCTGTGCCCGGCGCACGTGCGCTAAATGTACCACTGATCCCATACAGACTCTCCCATCCGTGAATTTTGGTTCGAGTCCTGAGCAGGCAGAGAATCCCTGCTTATCCAAAGTCGCTTGCCAGCTATTCCTCACTCCTGGGAGCTCGGGGCCTGCTAAAAACAGGTATTGCTCCCACTATCAGCGGGGCGCTGCGTCCGTAGTTTCCTATAGGCGTTCCTGTTAATGCTGGTGGAATCTGTCTATCCTGGTCCGTTATTCGGCGCGGAGACGGGACCACAATCGCCGCAGACGCCGCTCATCTTCCATCCACGCACTTGTCGCCCTTTCTGGATTTCAGCTTTGTGACGCTCTCCACAGTGGCCTATGGAGATATTCTTCCTCTTCCCGGGCCTGCTCGTGGGCTCGCCGCTCTCGAAGGAATCGTCCCCGGGCAGTTCTAGATGGCCATCTTGGTTACCCCGCTTTGTCGGATTGTACATTGTCCACGGTCAGCGGTGAGATACAGATTTTGCCCAGGATACTCGATTGAGCTTACGGAGAAGAGCAGACAGCTCCTTTTGTTGTGGCTTGTCGAGAGCGGAAAAGATGTGCGAGACGCTCTTCTCGAATAACGGGATTGTAGTCTTATGTATCTTGCGGCCCTTTTCCGTCAGCACCACATGAACCACGCGGCGATCATTCTCGTCTCGTTTACGCAACACCAGTTTTTTCTCTTCCAGGCGGTCAACAATGCCTGTCAGGTTGCTCACCGTAACCATCATCTTCGCGCCGATTTCTCCGAAGGGAAGCCCGCCGGCATAACCGATGGTCGCCAGTACGTAAAACTGAGGCGGCGTGAGACCCAGTTTCTCGAGATCCTCCTCGAGCTTCTTGTGCGAGAGGAGCCTAAAACGCAGAAACCGGACCCACAAGCTCGTCGTGTAGCATGATAAAAAAGGACGTTTGAAAACGACCACGCGCATCACTGTATTCGCAGAGGAAATAAAACGCAAATCGTGTTTCTTTTTCCCAAGTAGCGATCTTGTCCACCGAAATAAGATGGCGCTGCCCTCGCTTAGCCGGTCCCGAAATTTTTAATGATTGCGCGGGCGATGGGGATCGAACCCACGAGGTCCAGGTTGGGAATCTTGTTATAAAATGAATGTTTTTCTTTGACTAACGTTATCGTGTAGTATTATAAGGGACCTCATCGTGTTGATTTAGCTTCGATTCGCTAAAGCTAAAGATGGTTACCCGGACCACTACCAGCTAATGGACTCTGATCACGCTCACGGTAAAGGAACGATGGAAGCTGATCCGGTACAGAGCCACGGGACTCCCTCATCGATACCGAGATTGGTTGCGTTTTATAGAGTCCCAACATCTCGGATAGCGAATACCGGCTAGCGGTTTCCATCAGAACCCTGATCGGAACGCTCATTAAATGGAGAAGTTGTTCGTAAAGCCTAATTTTTCGGTGAGGACTAACTAATGTTCCGCGCTTTAAGGTCGAACCGATGAAGGAGGTAGCATTGCGCACAAGTGGTGAACACGGAACTAAATTGGAACCTACCCCCACTGAGAACACCGTAGCTTTTCGGGCCGCTGATTTTTCCACGCTATGCGAGGCCCTGGATTACTCAGCCCTGGGACAGACCGGATGCAATTTCTATGGGAGTCGGGGCGATTTGTGCGCCGTCCTGTCATATGCGGATCTTCGAGAGCAGGCAGTATCCTTGGCACGAAAGCTTTTGAGCTTAAGACTCGACCGGGGCGCTCGAGTAGCAATCGTTGCAGAGACGGATCCAAATTTCCACCGCATGTTTTTCGCTTGCCAGTACGCCGGTCTCGTGCCGGTGCCGGTTTCGGCGTCGGCCTTCATGAGTGGCCGACAGGCTTACGTCGCGCAACTCAAGGCGCTTCTGCGCGTTTGCCGGGCGTCCGTGGCGATGGCGCCGTCTGAGTTCTATCCCTTTTTGGCCGAGGCCGCCGAGGGGTTGAATATTCCCCACGTCGGGATGCTGGAAGCCTTCGAGCGACTGCCTGAGTCACAAGAGGGTCTGCGCCCGTCGGAGCCGCATGATGTCGCCTATTTTCAATACACTTCCGGCAGCACGCTATTTCCCCGGGGAGTAGTTATTACCCAAAAGGCGGTGCTCGCCAATCTGAATGAAATCATAATTCATGGCCTCAAACTCCGCCCCGGCGACCGCGCCTTCTCCTGGCTGCCTTTTTATCACGATATGGGGCTGGTGGGATTCGTGCTCGGGCCGATGGTGTCGCAGATCTCCGTCGATTATTTAAAAACCTTCATGTTTGCCATGCGACCACTGCTGTGGTTGTCCTTGATGACACGCACCAAAGCCACCATTTCGTTTAGCCCGTCTTTCGGTTATCAACTGTGCGTGAAGCGTCTCAGGCGGGATGTCGCCAGCACTTTCGATCTCGGTGCGTGGCGGGTCGCCGGAGTAGGGGCCGAAACGATCCAGTCAGGCGGCTTGGCGGAGTTTGCCGAAGTTCTGAAGCCAGGCGGGTTTAAGGCGAGTGCATTTATGGCCTGCTACGGAATGGCAGAGGCCTCCCTCGCCGTAAGTTTCGCACCCGAAGGCATCGCCGTTGATCGAGTTGACCCGGCCGCGTTATCCGAGCGTGGAATAGCTTTGGCCTTGAATGGGCGTGCCCCGGGCTCCGAAGGCGAAGTATCGAATACGAGGCCGTTTGTAATTTGCGGCGTCCCTCTCCCGGGAATTCAAGTCGAAATTCGTGACGAGCAAGGCAGGGTTGTGCCGGATCGACACGCCGGCGTAATTTTTTTGCGCGGCGCAAACATTATGTCCGGGTACTTCGACAATCCCGAGAAAACTCGTGAGGTCTTGTCCTCGGACGGATGGTTTGACACCCAAGACATTGGCTACCTCGCCGAAGGTCGGGTTGTGATCATTGGCCGGAAGAAGGATGTCATCATTATCAATGGCCGAAAAATCTGGGCTCAAGATTTGGAGCATCTCGCTGAGGAATTGCCCGAGGTGAGAACGAGCGAGGCGTGTGCGTTTTCGGTACTAGACCCTAATGGGATTGAGATGGCGGCCATGGTCGTGCAGTGGCGCGAGGGGAATTCTACCAGGGAAGGAGAATTTGCCCATCGCTTGCAGGGGCTGATCGGCGCGCGCTTCGGGATAGACTGTTTCATTGAGATCGTTCCTCCTCATACCCTGCCGCGTACGTCCTCGGGAAAGCTCTCCCGCTCAAGGGCACGCGAAGAATTTCTGAGCCGGCATGGTCCGGCTATTCTGCAACGGAAATGGGTGAAGCGAAGCGCGTCTGACGAGGCTCGGCCAGAAAAATCAAATCCATGCGTGGCGTCATCGCGTTGACGGGGGCGACCGGATTCATCGGTAGCGCGATAGCTCGAAGACTCGTAAAAGAAGGGTGGCGCGTACGCGCGCTCATCCGCGCGCCATTGCGGCGGCCGCGCCTCGAGGGAATCTCGATTCAGTGGGTTCCCGGCACGCTCGAAGATATTGAGCACCTCGACAGCCTGGTGGGCGATGCGGATGCCGTGGTCCACTGCGCAGGGACGGTGCGCGGCATCACCGACGCCGATTTTTACCCTGTGAATGTTGAGGCGGTGTCACGGCTGGCGCAGATTGCCGCGATCAGAAGCCCCGCTCCCCGGTTCCTTTTAATTTCATCTTTGGCGGCTCGCGAACCAAATTTGTCGGCCTATGCGGCCAGCAAGCGGATGGGAGAGATCGCCCTATCCCAAATAGCGGGCGGTTTCGCGTGGACCGTGCTTCGCCCGCCAGCTGTCTATGGCCCCGGGGACCGTGCGATGCTTCCCTTGTTCCGGCTCATGCGGCGCGGGATCGCCCCGTTGCTGGGCCGAAATGACGCCAGGTTCTCTCTGCTCTATGTCGAAGACCTGGCCGAGGCGGTCATAAAATGGCTGGCCAGCGAGAGCCGAGAGAGCCGCGTGTTCGAATTGGATGACGGACACCCAAGGGGATATAGTTGGTGCGAGGTCACGGAAACGTTCGAGCGGCTTCGCGGAAAACCGGCGTTTCGTTTCCACGTGTCCGAGCTGCCCATGAATATCGCCGCGAAGCTTAATCAGATCGCCGCATCGGTAATAGGATATGCACCAATGTTTACCCCAGGGAAAGTGCGCGAGATCAGGCATCCCGACTGGGTGTGTGATAACTCCATGTTTTGCCAGGCGACCCATTGGACACCCATGGTGTGTCTAGAAGAAGGCCTGCGGGCGACTCTTGGCTTCATGGCAAGTGGTGTCGCTGGCCGGCAAACTTTACAAGACGGCCGCATCCATGATAGAAAGTAACCCGGTGGTGGCGCTGAGGAAAGTACGGCAACTCAAGTACCCGCGGATAAACGGATCACCTTCGCGGCCTCCCGCACGATGAGCCACTACGAGTCGATACTTTCCCAACTCTATGAGATTTTAGGGCCGTACACGCCGGACGGGCAGAGCCTTTCCGAAGACACGGAATTCATATCCGATCTATGCCTCGATTCGATGAAGGTCATGCAGCTCCTGCTTGATACCGAAGAACGGTTCGACATTTCCATTCCCTTGAACATCATCCCGGACGTGCGGACCGTCGGGCATTTCGCCCGGTGCGTCCAGCAACTCGTTGACCAAAGGTAATGGCCCTTCTTGACAAATTCCGGCAACTTGCCGACGCCCGTGAGGCGCTGGCGCGATTGGGCGAGGACCCTTTCCGGGCGACGATTGAACGGATCCTGTCGCCAACTGAGGCCATTGTGAACGGCCGTCCAATGATCCTCGCGGGAACGAACAACTATCTTGGTCTCACCTTGGATACTCAATGTATAGAAGCGGCGGTCCGAGCCGTGCGAGAAGAAGGAACGGGAACTACCGGATCCAGAATGGCTAACGGCAGCTATAGCGGGCACGTTGCGTTAGAGAAGGAGCTTGCGGACTTTTATGGACGCCGGTGGTGTCTCGTGTTCTCAACCGGGTACGTTGCCAATCTGGGCCTTATTTCGGCGCTCACCGGGCCGGGAGATGTGATCCTTATCGATGCCGATTGCCATGCAAGCATTTATGACGGCTGCCGGATGAGCGGGGCAGAAGTCATTCGGTTCCGCCACAACGATGTCGGTGATCTCGACAAGCGGCTGAGACGTTTTGGGGAGCGTCGTGCCAACGCGCTGATCGTCGTGGAAGGCATCTATAGCACGCTGGGAGATCGAGCGGCGCTGGCGGAAGTCGCGGCGGTAAAACAGGAGCATGGCGCTTGTTTGCTTGTAGACGAAGCCCATTCGCTTGGAGTGCTGGGGGAACAGGGCCGCGGACTTTCAGAGGAGAGTGATGTCGAAAGCAGCGTCGATTTTATCGTCGGCACATTCAGCAAAAGCCTGGGAGCCACCGGCGGATTTTGTGTCTCGGATCATCCCGAGGCGGAGCTTATCCGATATGGGAGCCGCCCGTATATTTTCACCGCATCTCCCTCCCCGGCGGTGGTTGCGTCGACCAGAGCCGCTTTAAACAGGCTCCGAGTCGAGCCTGAACTGCGTGTCCTGCTGTGGAACAATGCGCGGCGATTGTATCAGTCATTGCAGGAGATGGGATTCAGACTGGGTCCCGAGGTTAGTCCGATCGTCGCGGTCCGGTTCGAGCAGCGCGAAGAAGCGATCGGCTTGTGGAACGCCCTCCTGGATCAAGGAGTATATGTCAACATTATTTTGCCGCCGGCGACTCCCGACGGCGGCAGCCTGCTTCGGTGTAGCGCGACTGCGGCGCACACGCCGGACCAGATCGATCGAATCTGCAAAGCGTTTGCTACCGCTAGGGCATTAACCTGAGCTGACTATCCAGCCGCGGTGGCCATGATGACTTACCGGACATCAGGGTTCCGATTCTGCGACGCTCTCTTCGGACGACATAGGGCAGAA
>DAIRFP010000228.1:0-8405 GCA_036794995.1 Thermodesulfobacteriota bacterium
CTTGCTGAGGGGTAGTTCATCCGCCGGGTCGGTGCCCCTCCCCGGCTTTTATCTTCCCGTGACCAAAAAGACCAGGGAGAAAATGGCCAGGTCGTGGGGCCGGCGAAATGACAGGGTGGAGCCATTGTTGTATAACGGCTGCGTTCGGAGTAGCACGGGTTAGCTATGAGCGCGATCGAGGGCGAAAGGAAGGTGCCATCATGGGATTCGAATTGACCTTGCGCGCGACGCGGGTACTGGCGTTGGGGTTGGTTGGGCTCTTTATTGCCGATCAGGCCCGGGGCCAGGCGCCATACTACCAGGGCAAAACCATCACCATGGTGCGCGGCGGCGAGCCGGGAGGGACCGGCGATCTGCAGGCGCGGGCGCTGATCCCGTTTCTGGAAAAGTATCTTCCGGGACGGCCGAAGATCGTCATCTCGAACATGCCCGGCGCCGCTGGGCGAAAAGCGGTCAATCACATTTACACCACCGTCAAGCCGGACGGACTCACCATCGGCGCCGTGGGCGCCGGGTTGGTCGTAGGTCCCATCCTCGGTCTCGCTGGCACGATGTACGATATCGACAAGCTCATCTATCTGGGTTCGACGGAGAGCGGCGATCCGTATTTTTTTCTGACGCGCAAGGAAGCCGGCTTCGATACTCTAGAGAAATTGCGAGCGGCCTCAGGGGTTCGGATCGGAGCTCAGGGAGTTGGCCATCCGATCTTTGTTTCGGGGCGGTTGTTCGCGTATCTGCTGGGACTCAAGGAGCCGAAGATGGTGGTGGGTTACGGTGGGCTGGAGCTCGACGTCGCCTTCGACCGCGGCGAGATCGACGCCAGGGCCAATGGGGCGGATACAATCTTACAGCGGGATCGTGAAGCGCTGGTGAGAGAGAAATTCAGTGTCCATAGCACGATCACGATTCCCAAGGGAAAGTTTCATCCGCTTTTTCCCAGTGCCCCAGAGCTGGAAACCTTTGCGCGAAACGATAAAGAACGAAAACTCTTGGAGATGTTTCGCACTTTTATTTACCCGCGTTGGCCCTACATTCTGCCTCCGGGAACCCCCAATGAAATCGTTGCCATGCTGCGCGCCGCCATGGCCAAAGGTTTCAAAGACCCGGAGTTTCAGAAAGAGTTCAAAAAGCTCATGGCCAGCGAGCCAACTCCGCTCACCGGTGAGGAGCTGCAATCCGCTATCAAAACATTGCCGCGGGAGCCCGAAATCGTCGCGCTTTATAAGAAGCTGGCAGAGGACGGCCCGCTCCCTTCCCGGTAGCTGAATTATTCACAGCGGAGCGGCCGAGGAGCGAGTCTCTCCAGTCGCGGGCAATAGGCCTGCATCAAAAGTTCAAGGTTCAATGTTCAAGGTTCAACGTGGACGAGACCGTCTTTCTCCTTGAACTTTGAACCTTGAACGTTGAACCTCGAGCAGCCTGTCAGTGAATCGATTGACTGCCGACGGTGGTGACGGTGATATGCGACATCGGCGAATCCGCTTTGGCGCCATGCCAGTGGCGTTCGCCGGCTTTGATATGCACGATGTCGCCGACGGCGATCTCGCGCTCCTCCGCTTCCGTCGCAACCATTCCCTTGCCTGCGGTTACCACGAGGATCTGATCGCAATCGTGCACATGCCAACCGGTGGTCGCGCCGGAACGGAAATTGACAACGTTGCAGCGGAAGTTATCGGACTGGCCGTCACCGATGATCGCTTGCCGTGTCCGGCTCACCGGCCCGCCGGTCCATCCGGCAATCGGCGTAGCGGTGTCCATCGGCTTTTCCGGCAAGTCGCTGATCTTTAGTACACGCATGGTTCTTTGCCTCCCCGTCATTTTAATGCCTGACCTATACGACTATACGATGCTGCCTTGCAAGGTGTTTTCCCGCAGCCGGAAGAGTTCAAGGTTCCAAGTTCAAGGTTCAAGGTGTCCGAAACGGATTAAGAGCATTGAACCCGGAACGTTGAACTTTGAACTGCACTAAAGCTAAAGCGCCGGAGGACTCGCGGTCGATGGTTTTAGACCGGAATAGCTTCCTGGCGTATGATTGACGGATAGTGCCACGTGTACTAAACGATGGAGAGAAATCGCAATCGTATTTCCTGCCTGTCGCACATGGTGAAACCAGGCAAGTGGAGGGATCAATGGCCCAAGTCACCGGCAGTCATCTAATTTGCAAAGCGCTCAAGCTCGAAGGCGTGAGCAATATCTTTGCCTTGGCCGGCGATCATATCCTGCCGGTTCTGGACGTCATGGCGGATCAAGACTTTCGCGTCATCGATACGCGCCATGAGCAAGCCGCGGTGCACATGGCGGATGCGTGGAGTCGAATCACCGAGCAGCCGGGTGTTTGCATGTATACCACCCCGGGGTTCGCCAACGCGATTCCCGGGCTCACCAACGCCATGCATAGCGAAGGCGCGGTGATATCCATCGCGGGCTGCGCCGACATGCACGATCTGGGAAGAGGCGCGCAGCAGGAAATCGAACAGGTGGCCATGGCCGAGCCGGTAACCAAGGGTTCCTTCATGGTTCATGATGCGCGGCGGATCCCTGAATTCATCGCCCAGGCTGTGCGTTTGGCTTTTAGTGGCAGACGCGGTCCGGTTCACTTGACGATCCCCATCGACGTCCAGGAGCAAAACGTGGATGAGGACAAGGTCGTGTTCAACAAACCGGCTAGGAATCGCTCTAGCGTATCGACCTTGGCCGATCCTGAGCAGGTGCGCCTGGCTGTTGAGCTGCTGCACGAGGCGAAACGCCCGCTGGTCCTAGCCGGGAGCGCTGCCGGTTATACGCTCTCCGGTGATGCATTGCAGCGCTTCATTGAAACCACTCACCTGCCGGTCCTGACCGAAGAGCAGGCGCGCGGGTTGGTTGCCGACGATCATCCTTATGTCTTCGGATTTTTTGAGCGAGGCTTGAATCGCGCCGCCGCCAAGGTTCGCGACGCCGACGTGGTTGTTCTTTTAGGTCGTAAGCAGGACTTCACCATCGGCTTTTGCCGGCCACCCAGCGTCGCGGCGGATGCCAAGATAATCCAGATCGATCCTTCGCCCATGGAGATCGGCCGCAATCGAGAGGTCGCGGTGGGCATGGCTGGAAACGTAACGTCTGTCTTGGATCAGATGACGAAAGCGGCCGCCGCTCATACATGGAACGATCTTCCATGGCTGGATGATCTCCGCGCTGCCCGCTCCGCCCAGGCAGAGTGGACGGAGAGTTTGGCGCGGCGGGAAACGCCGATGCACGCGCTGTTTGTGCACAAGACGATCAAGCAATTCCTGCGACCGGAAGACTGTCTGGTCTTCGACGGCGGGGATTTCTGTCACTTCGGGCGTTCGCTTTTACCCGCGCTCAAGCCGAAGCGTTGGTTTTATGTTTCCAGTCTGGGGATGTTGGGATCGTCGCTGCCGACGGCGCTGGCCGCCAAAGTCGCCTACCCTGACTCTCGCGTGATCATGCTCACCGGCGACGGCGCCTTCGGCTTTAACGCCATGGAATTCGACACGGCGGTGCGTCACAAGCTCAATATCGTAGCTATCCTGGGCAATGATTCCGCCTGGGGCATCGACCGGCAGATCCAGCTCGGTCTCTATGGCCGCGCCGTCGCCACCGACCTGCTGCAGGCCCGTTACGATCAGGTGGTCCAGGGGCTGGGTGGTTACGGCGAGTTTGTCGCAAGCCCCGAGGACCTGGAGCCGGCGTTGCATCGAGCCTTCGCGGCCGGACGGCCCGCGCTGCTGAACGTCGCCGTGGCGCGGGCGATCAGCCCCAGAGCCGAGGCCGCCATCGGCCGGCGCAAAGCCGCCGCGCAGCAGTAAGCTCCAAGTTATTTCTTGTACAGGCTAGCCGTGAACCCGCTATCTTCCAGTTCCTTGACGAAGCGAACGTCTACGAGGTCCTTCGCGTTGAGTGAGGCGGCCTTGGGATTGGTCGATGCCATTTCCTGCAACACTACCTGGTAGCCCTCCAGCGGTGGGTAGGGATTCTCCGGCATGTTTTGGGTGAACCAGGACCAGGCATGCTCGAGGACATTGCGGTCTTCCACGCGAGAATATTTGCCCATGATTTGCATGGTTTCCTCTTTGCGCGTTTTGAAATAATGGATCGCCTCCGTATAGGCCCGCGTATACCGCCGCACGGAGTCAGGCTGTTCCTTTATATACTTTCCCGTCGTGTAGATGCCGCGTTGGGGGAAAGGAATCCGGAGCGAGATCAAATCGAGTAAGACAGAGAAACCCAACTTGTCCACAATGGGCTTCTCTGCTTCGGTGAGAACCGTAAACTGGACAAGGCCTTTCTGCATCGCCGCGATGCGATCGTAGAGGACGCCGATGGACCGTAAACTGACGTCCTTCGCCGGATCCAGGCCCAACTTTCTCAGGCTGACCCGCAGGGCAAAATCCGCAATCGTGCCAGGGCTCTGATTTGCGCCGATTTTTCCTTTTAGATCCTCGGGCCGTTTGATCGCCGGCAGTGTCACAAAATAGTAGGTTAGAATGTTTACGCTCCCGGCGATCGCCACGATGTCGCCTCCGGCCAGGCGGGCGCTGGCGACAGCGGGGCCCGCGCTCTCGGCAATGGCACTTTCGCCTGCCAAGATGGCCTGAAGCGTGCGCACGCTGCTGGGAATCAGTACGGGTGCGACATCGAGGCCATGCTTGTCAAATAGCCGCGCCTCTTTGGCCACCCAGATGACCGCTGACGCGCCGGGGGCAGGCGAAAAATAAGCCGTATGAATGCGTTCTGCAGCCCGAACGTCCGACGATGGTATTAACAAGATCGACCCAAAGATACAGACCAGACCGATCCACCTTTTGCGGTGAGTTTGGTGGGTCTCCATCGGCCCTCCTCGTTACACCCAGCACGATTCGGTTTCAAGCGTTACGGTTTCCAGCCGCTGGTCTTGAGTTCTTCGTTGGCTTTTTTCACGAAGGTCAAATCGAAGATATCGCTGACCTTGATGTCGCGTTGGACTTTGGTGGTTCGCTTCATGGTGTCGATCATCGCCTGCAGCACCGCGTCGTCGCTGAAGCCTTCCCGTAGAATCAGCTTGGATTGGATGTCATAAATGGCGTTGGCAAGCTCGTGATCCTTCAATCGCAACGCATCCATCATGTATTTAAGCGACGGCTCCCGTTTGCTGACGAAGAAGTTTATTCCTTTCAGGCTGGCGCGAATAAAGCGTAAGATTTTGTCGGGGTTTTGTTTGATCCTGTCGTTCGTCGTGGCGAGTCCGCCCTCGATGAGATTAGCGTAATCGCTGGCAACCGCCAGCTTGGTGAAGCCCTCCTTTTGCGCTCTGAGACTCATGCCGGTGTTAAACAAGGTCGCCTGAATAGCCCGCGTCTGGAGCGCCGGGAAGCGCACCTCGTCGCCGCCCATCACCACGAGATTCACATCTTTGGTTGGGTCCATGCCGTTTTTTCTTAGGATCTCCCTGGCGACGACGGCGAGGGAGCCCTCGGGAGACATAATGGCAATGTTCTTACCCCGCAATTGCGCCACCGACTTAATATCGGGCTGAGCAATGAGATCCCATCCCGGCTTGTCTTGAAACACCGTGACGATTTTTACGGGCACCGATCTGACCGCCGCTGCCAACGCGCTGCCGGCATTGGTGAAGAAGTCGACTTCGCCGGCCAGGGCTGTTCTGATCGCGATCTCGCCGCGGATGCTGAGGAGTTGCGCCTCGAGCCCTTCTTCTTTCAGGTAACCCTCCTTCTGGGCAATGATGAGACAGAACACCGAGGTGTTCATCGAAGGATAAGCAACGCGGACGTTTTCTATCGCAGGAGACGATTGAACGACGAAAAGCGAGACTAACAAACAAGCAACGAGTAGGGAAGCGACTTTGTTCATAGGAAAGCTCCTTTCGTCTAACGGATCGGCATCGAGCTTACACGTGTGTTAGAAAAAGCTTCGCGATCATAGGTCATTGCTGCATAGGAATCTTCACCGTCGTCGAGACCCGCGAGCAGGATCTCATGACGGCGTTACGTTTCTCACCAAGCTGGTCACTCCGGCGAAAAGTTCGCAGTCACTTTCTGATGGCCACCGTCTTCGCTCAAGGGCTCCTCGTAGTAGAGGCCCAGCGCCTGGAGCACCGGCGCATCCTGGATCGAGAAGAGCACGGCATCCGCGCTTGATGAGGTGTTGGCGTGTTCGTGCAACGACCACGGGGGCAACGTAAGGATGTCTCCTTTATGCCAGGCGAAGCGTTGCCCGTCGATAACCGTCTGGCCTTCGCCCTGCACGACGTGGTAGACCGCGCTACCGGTATGGCGATGCGCCTTGGTGTGCTCGCCCGGGCGTAAAAGCTGTGCCCAGCACGCCATCGTTGGCATCACGGGGCCGCCCGTCTGCGGATGGCGGTATTCGAGGGCAATGCCGTCGAAGGGACTTCCCTCATGCTCACGCAGCGCGTTGAGTGCCTCCCAAGTGCGATCCCAGGAATAGAGCAGTAACGGCGAGGATTGAGGCTTTTCTTTGACCCAGGTCGGGCTCAGATGGGCGTGGCCGTGGAGCTGCTTGGATGCATTAGCCGGACGAGTGGTGGGCACTTGGTGAGCGCTGTAAAACTGGAAAAACATCGCTTCCAGGGATTGAATCAATGGGATGTCCAGGCCGTCCATCCAAACCACCCGCTCTTTGGTCTCATTGCCGTGATCATGCCAGGCCCAGCTCGGGGTCAATATCAGATCGCCGGGCGCCATGTAGACCCGCTCGCCATCGACGGCGGTATAGGCGCCGTTTCCTTCGATTATGAAGCGGATCGCGGTGGGCGAATGGCGGTGGGCGCGCGCCACCTCGCCGGGCAAAAGGACTTGGACGGCGGCGATAAGATTGTTGGTCGTCGCCCAGCGGCCGCTAAGACCGGGGTTGAAAAGTTGCAGCGCCCGGCGCTCCTCACCCACGGGCACCGCCGAGCCCGACTCATCGACAATCGACTTCAGCCGGGACCACGGCCACATGTGGGCGATCATTTTAGGCTGCGGATGAGGCGTCATCTGGCTCGCCAGTTCCCAGAGGCCGTACATATGGTTGGCGTGCATGCGCTCGTGGAACGCCGCGCTGAGCCGATCGTCGGAAGCGACGGGAACTTCTTTTTGCGGTTTAGCCATGGAAAACCTCCTCAATTGCCGTGCCGGATCCTAGGTTGCGTCTTTATACCATCACGGGTCATGAACACAAATACCAGTGCCGGCGTATATGTAAACTATTCTACGCGGGAATAGTCGAGGATCAAAGTGCCTCCGACGTCAGGCGATCGGCACCTAAGCAATAGCACGCGAGGTAAGCCCGAGTCTCACCGCCGTACTTTCGGCGCCACCTGTTCCATGAAACGGCGCATCGACCCTCGTGCGGACGCGTCGGACAAGCCGCCCAGCGCGAAGAGCCCAGCGAGGTCCGTCAAATATAGCCGCTCGCTGACGTAGGCTATTTGCTCTCGCACCTCTTCGGCGCTCCCCGCAAGCACGCGGCTCCGGGCCAGCAAATCTTCGAAGGTGAGCCGGCGTATTTGCGCTCGGTGCTGATCATGGGTTCGGTAGGACTCGGGCTCCGCCGTCGCCGGTGTCAGGCCATGGGCGTGGAACGCCGCCGCATTGTATTCGGCAAGTCCCTGGGCTGCGGCTGCGCGCGCCGCCACCGGGTTTTCATCCACCGAAATGTGATACACGCCCAGGACGCGCGCTGTTGAGGGGTCGTGTCCGGCTGCTTTGCGCGTGTTCAGGTAGGCTTCGACCTTCGGACGAAGCTCTTCGACCTCATGCAGAAAAGGGATGAGCATCATGTGAAAACCATGCCGTCCGGCAAGCTCGAAGGATTCCACCGTCGTGGTCGCCGCCATCCAGACGGTGGGATAGGGCTGTTGTAGCGGGCGCGGCCAGACTTCAACGCCGTGGTATTGGTGAAAGCGGCCTTTATGATTCAATACCGGATCGCTCCAGGCCTTGAGGATCACTGCCAGATTTTCCTGGAAACGGTCGCGTAGCTCGTCCAGCGGGATGCCGAACGTCAAAGCCTCCCATTTTACGAAGCCATGGCCGATGCCGAAATCGAGCCTCCCGTGGCTCAAACAATCGAGGGTCGCATAGTCCTCAGCCAGGCGCAGCGGGTTGTGATACGGCAAGAGTACCACTGCGGTACCGATGCGTATTCGCGTGGTCGCTTGCGCTATGGCTGCACCGATGACCGGGGTGGCGGAAAAAAGACCGCCGAAGGGGTGAAAGTGGTGCTCGGCAAGCCAGACCGAGTCGAAACCGAGCTGTTCCGCATAAGCGGTCTGTTCAACAACTATTCGTAGACGCTCTGCTCCGTCTCCCGGAGTAGCAGGCAAGGATGACGGCAGATAGAACAAACCATAACGCATGGCCGGACGTATAGTTGTTCACAAGAGGGATGTCAATTTGAAC
>DAIRFP010000026.1:0-35602 GCA_036794995.1 Thermodesulfobacteriota bacterium
ATAATTTGGAGGCGGCGAGCGGATTCGAACCGCTGCATCGAGGTTTTGCAGACCTCTCCCTTAACCACTTGGGTACGCCGCCCTGAATCGATAGGTAACACGAACTTTCCGAGAGTTGCAACAACGGCGGTATGATTGACAAGCCAAAACCAAACAAGTAATTAAAATTAAACAGGAGCTTCTTACATGGCGACGATGATCACCAGCGAGTGCATTAACTGCGGCGCATGCGAACCGGAATGCCCCAATAACGCTATCAGCCAAGGAGATCCGGTTTACGTCATCGACCCGGTCTTATGCACGGAGTGTGTCGGATTTCATGATTATGAGGCCTGCGCGGCGGTCTGCCCGGTGGATTGTTGCGTCACCGATCCGAATAACATTGAAAGTGAAGAGGTGTTGATTGCGCGGGCGCGGGCACTCCATCAAGACGTCAATTTCGAAGAGAATTTTCAATCGCGGTTTCGAAAGGGTGACGCGCAAGAGAAGCCTGCCGCGGCAGTCCAGCCGCCTGCGCCTCTAACCAGTCCGGCGCCAACGCCAACGGCCCCAAAGATCGCACCCTCCCCAAAGCCGGTTCCAAGTGTGGCGGCGGCGAAGCCGGTGGCGGTCCCCGTTGCTCCAAAACCTGCGTCGCCAATCAAAAAAGACCCCGTGCCGAAGAAGACTTTCCCGAACGAGGTGCCGGTGAGCTTCGACGAGCTCTCGAACCGTTACAAGAATAGCGGCTCTTTGGGCAAGGGGCTCGCCAAGGCTCTAGTTATCTTGGCGCAGCCGGTGCTAGGCGCTTTGCCCCATGACACCAAGAGAAAAATCGAAGCGGCGGTTCAAAGCCCGTGGTTTAGCGTGGCGGGAAGCACAGGCCTAAATATCCTACACAACGCGTTGATTTATCCCATGGTATTTATGGCAATTGCTGCCATCTTACATGGACCCGCCATCCTCTTCAGCCGAGAAATTAACAATTATGTGCTGGTCGGACTCTTACTGGCGATCGTTGAAGGATGCTATCGTCTCAAGGATGGGATATTGCGTGCTAAGCCGGCGGAAGAAATGGTTTTTCGTGCCGCTGTTTACGGCGTCCCGCTGGGAGTAATTTTGCAACCCATCTTGGCGCGGCACGCTGGGGTCATCCGAGATTTACCGATTCCGGTGGATGGTTTTTATTCCAAGGGATTTGTTGAAAAGCTTGAGCGCGAGCGGCGTTATGGGAATGTCTATACGGTGGAAGACCGCGGGGATGCGTTTTTCCTCCGATTAGAATTCCCGAGATGGTTACCCGACATCGGTCTCCCGAACCGGTCGCAGTTGCCGGACGAAATGCCGGAATACGATTACGATCTTGCACTTAAAGATAGTCAGTTTATTATTAAAGGTAAATGCACCGACGAGAAAGTGCGCAGCATATCATCCAGCATCGGCGCTTTTCCGCCCGAGTTTACCACGGTCATTCCGCTCAAGGAGCGAGTTGTCGGGTTTGCCCATCGTTTTGAAAATAAGTTGTTAGAAGTTTTCTTGCTGAAGGGCAAAGAGATTCGCTGGGAGAAGAGCTATCGCTAGTAAAGAAAATTGTCGGACGGAATTCACAACAAAACCACAGGAATCCAGAATATCCTGTGGTTTTTTTGTTTTCGGGAGTCGGCTGTCATTCAGGCCTATGGTCCCCGCCGACCTCGACGAAGTCATGGCTATCGAGCAGACTGCGTTTCGTCATCCCTGGAGTTCGCGTTTTTTTCTGGAAGAACTGCAAGTCGCTTGTGCGCAATCCGTTCTGGCCGAGGTCAATGGCAAGATCGTCGGCTATGTGCTCTTTTGGCTGTTACCTCAGGAGGTAGATATCCATAACATAGCCGTGCACACGGACTTCCGCCGCCACGGCATCGGACACGTGCTTCTCCAGCAGGTGGTGGAGCAGGCGCGCAGCCGTAACTCTTCTCGAATAACACTGGAAGTGCGGGTTTCAAATGTCCCAGCGCGAAAACTATATGAGTCCCTGGGGTTCGTAACCAAAGGATTACGTAAGGGTTATTACTCAGATGACGGGGAGGATGCCCTGATGATGGCGCTTGAACTGGACACGTTATAACCCTCGCCAACGATGGCGCCTAAACTAGGTAACGGTTGGATATTTTAAGTGTAAACTATTGAAAATATGCCTATTTCTGTCAATGCCGAGAGTCTGGGTGCTCTTGACGGAAGGATTTGGGCTGTTGTATAGTGCCTTCACAATGTGGCGGTCTGGAATGTTTGGCCGCTAATTTTTTTTGTGCCTGACGCTGGTGGAATTTAACAAGATGTTCATCAACCCCTGCAAACCGCTCCAGGCCAAAACTGAGACACCCTTCTTATCCACTCCGACAAGCCCGCTTCATACTCTTGTTAGCCAGTCCCCAGTTCAATATCGGCCGCAGTTTGAAATGCAGTGCGAAAGCGATCCGCGAGGAGGTCACTATGTTTAAGGTCGGTGAAAAAGTCGTATATCCCGCCCATGGCGTGGGGGAAATCGAGGCCATCCGTACCCACGCTATTTCCGGGACCGAGAGAAAGTTCTACATGTTGAGGATTCTCGAAACCGATATGAAAATCATGATTCCGATCGACAACGTAGAATCCGTGGGTTTGCGCAAGGTGATTGACCGCGCCATGGTTTCCAAAGTCTACAAAGTTCTGCGACAAAAGAAAGTCGAAACCGATCAGCAAACCTGGAATCGACGCTACCGAGAATATACCGAGAAAATCAAAACCGGATCGATTCTTGAGATCGCCAAGGTTTTGCGCGACCTTTTTGTTTTGAAAGGCGATAAGGAGCTCTCCTTCGGCGAGAGAAAGATGCTCGATACGGCGCGCAATCTGTTGGTGAAAGAGCTTTCCATTGCGCGCTCTCATTCCGAAGAAAAGATTATGGAGGAGCTGCGGCATATCTTCACCCACTGAACTCTTGATCCCTGCCAATTTTCACGGCTTTATAGGAGCCGAGAGCTGTCTCTCGGCTCTTTTGTTTTCGCGGACAGCAACATGCATGTGAACGCCATCATCGTCGCGGCAGGGGAAGGAAAGCGGATGGGAGGCCCGATTTCCAAAACCTTTCTGCCCATCGCGGGTCGTCCGTTGGTGTTACGCACCCTTGACCGGTTCTTCTCTACTCGCAGTGTGGAGAAAGTAGTTGTAGTTGTGGCGGAAAAGGATATCCGACGCGGCCAGGAGTTGATTCAAAGCGACCCAAATCTCCGCCATCGACCCTGGCTGCTGCAGGCCGGGGGTGCCAGTCGACAGGAATCGGTTAGGCACGGACTCGAAAAGCTTGGCTTGGATTGTGAGATTGTCGCGATTCATGACGGTGCTCGTCCGTTTATTTCCGCCGCGCTCATCGATCGGTGTGTTGATGAAGCTTCCCGTTCTGGCGCGGCGGTAATCGGCGTGCCGGTAAGAGATACGATCAAAGTAGTCTCGGCGGACCACTGGGTTAAAGCAACACCAGCGAGAGATACCCTATGGGAGATACAAACCCCGCAGGCCTTCCGCAAGGAACTTATCGTCGAAGCGCACAATTGGGGGAGGCTTCAAGCCATTGAGGCCACCGATGATGCGATGTTAGTGGAGCAAATGGGTCAACCGGTTTTTCTCTTGGAAGGAGAACGGACGAACATCAAAATTACAATACCTGAAGATGTCTTGTTGGCCGAAGCTCTGTTGCGGGAGGGCCGAGTCTGCTAAATGGCCGGGACGCGCAGGCTCTCGTTCATGCTTCCAGTCCGATAGCCTTGCAAATCCAGGCTGACGTAATGGAAACCGATCTGCTTGAACTTCTTTACCACGGCGTCGCGCGTGGCCGGCTCGGTCAAATGGTGAAATTCCGTTTGTGCTACTTCGATGCGGGCTAGATCTCCATGGTAGCGGACACGAAACTCGCGAAAGCCGAGTTCCTTCATGAACAGCTCGCAGGCGCCGACTTTATTTAGCCGTTCGAGGTTAATCTCGGTGCCGTACGGAAAGCGGGATGAGAGGCACGGGCTGGAGGGCTTGTCCCACGTCGGTAGGTTGAGTTCCCGACTGTAGCGGCGGATGTCGTCCTTGGTCATCTCCGCTTCCACTAATGGATGGCGAACACCCCAATCCTTGGCGGCCTTTAAGCCCGGACGATGATCCCGCAAATCGTCCAGGTTTGTGCCGTCCACGATAATGCTGATTCCCAGTTGATCAGCCTGTTCTCGACAGATCTTGTACAACTCGTCCTTACAGAAAAAGCATCGGTTCGCCGGATTCTGGACGAACGACGGATTACTAAGCTCGTGCGAATCGAGGACGATATGACGGATCCCCAGACCGGCGGCGAAGGCTTGGGCGGCTGCCAATTCCCCGGGCGGCACGGTCGCGGAGGATGCCGTTACGGCGCTCGCGCCCTCGCCCAAAACCCTATGGGCAATCTTAAGCAAGAAGGTGGAGTCCACCCCGGCGGAAAAAGCTACTAATACGCCGCCGGTTGCCCGGAGGGTGTCCTGCAGGTGCTCTAGTTTTGCGTCCATCGTTTTTCGCCGAATAAATCGGTGCTCAGATAGTGGTCGCCCTTATCGGCGAATACCGTTACGACGACATGATGATTCCCCAGGGCTTTTGCCACCTTCAGGGCGGCGCAGCAAGCCGCCCCGGACGAAATGCCAACGAGGAGGCCTTCCTCCGCCGCCAAACGCCGCGCACACAGGGTCGCGTCTTCATCGCTGACCGTAATGACCTCGTCGAGAATGTTCCGATTGAGAACTGCCGGGATAAAACCTGCGCCAATACCCTGAATTTTGTGATAGCCGGGTTCCCCCCCTGAAATCACGGGCGAGGCGGCCGGCTCCACTGCGCAGATACGAACATTTTTCATTCTGTCCTTGAGAACTTCTCCCACCCCGGTGATCGTCCCGCCGGTGCCCACCCCGGCCACAAAGGCATCAATTCGCTTGAACTGCTTGAGTAACTCAACAGCGGTTGTCTTGCGGTGCATTTCGGGATTGGCCGGATTGTTGAACTGCTGTGGCATGAAATAGTCCTTATGTTCTTGCAGCAGCTCTTCGGCCTTGTGAATCGCGCCGCCCATTCCCTTGGTGTCGGGAGTAAGAATCAAATGAGCACCGTAGGCCGCCAAAAGGCTGCGCCGCTCTTCGCTCATCGTATCCGGCATAGTAAGAATGAGCCGGTAACCCTTTACCGCAGCGATTAACGCTAAGCCTATTCCGGTATTGCCGCTAGTGGGTTCGACGATGGTAGCTCCGGGCTTAAGTTTTCGTTCGCTTTCGGCCGCTTGGATCATGTTAAGACAGATACGGTCCTTCACTGAGCCGCCGGGATTGAAGGACTCCATCTTGGCCCACACTTCGGCATCGTCCTTTGCGGGCAGGGTTCTAAGCCTGACCACAGGGGTGGAACCAATGAGATCCAGAATGGATCGCGCGCCATTCAAGCTTGCCACAGTCGTGCTCGTGTTTCTGAGGTTCAATTCGAAATGATTCGCAGAGAATGGTATATTTTTGCTATTTCGAAGTCAATGAAACCAAGTCTTCTTAACGAACTTCCGACGGCAAAACCCGCAAGGCCGCGATCGCTGGTAATCTTTCCCGGCGCCTTGGGTGATTTTCTTTGTTTTCTACCGGCCTTGCGGGTCTTGAGTCATGATCAGCAAGTCGATCTGTTGGCGCGGAGTGAGTTTGTCGACCTGGTTCCTCCGACGGTCAAAGCAAGCTCTCTGGAATGCTACCCGATCCATCGACTTTTTGTAGCCCGAGCGGGAGAGGAAGAAGAACTGCGTAAGTTCTTTAGGCCTTACTCGGCCATCCTTTCCTGGATGGGCAGCCGGCAGGAGACGTTTATCCAAGAACTTGACTCAGTGTCACAAGGGCGCGCGCGGGTTTTTCCGTTTCAACCGACCTCAAGTCTAATGCATCAGGCTGACTATTATCTTGCCTGTCTGGGTGGCTCTTTCGCAGTTAGTGTCCCGCAAATTTGTCTCAGGCCGGAAGCAATCGCATTTGCCGAGCGCTATTGGCAGCAGCACTCTCTGATCGGCAAACCGGTTCTGACACTGGCTCCTGGCAGCGGCGCCCAGGAGAAAAACTGGCCGGAGATTTTTTTTCGCGTGGTGGCGGATTGGTGGTGTCGACGAACTGGCGGCGCCGTAGTGGTTATCGTCGGGCCGGTGGAAGACGAAAGGGGAGAATACCAGGCTTTGCGGCAGGAGGCTGTGGTAGCTCGTCACCTGAATCTGGGTCAGCTGGCGGCTTTGTTGGCGCGCAGCGATCTGTACTTGGGCAACGACAGTGGGGTGAGTCATTTGGCCGCGGCGGTCAATGTCGCAAGCGCGGTGTTGTTTGGCCCGTCGAATTTCCGCCAGTGGGCGCCTCGGGGCAAGCAGGTCACGGTGCTGAATCAGCAGGTGGCATGCGCGCCCTGCACATCCTCGGCGATGAAGAGCTGCGCGCATCGGCAGTGCTTAACTACCCTACGGCCCGAATATGTATGCAAAGAATTAGACAGGTTGCTGGGAGAGAACCTCACCTTGACAAGGGGGGGGGTAGGGATTACAGTAAATTGTGAAGTTTATGTCAGGAACCAGTTGAAATGATGATGACCGTTAGCAAGACAGGCAGGCGCATCGTTTGCGACTTAACGGGCGTGGAATAAATCAAAACATAAGATGTGCGAAAACGTGCCTGGACACCCGCTGGCAAGCTGGCGGAAATCGTTTCCAGGCTTTTTTTCTCTCTAACGGGGGGCGAAGTAAATGGCTGGAGAGGAAGAAGAGAAAGGCAAAGGATTCACGGTTCAAGATCGACGCCGGTTTTCACCCGACACCGGTGATGCTCGTGAAACTTCCGAGGAGTCCAAGGAATTTACTCTCTCCGGTGCCAGCGAAAACCGGAGCGAATCGCCAGGCGAAACCCAAACACATGACGTCCTTCCTGAAATCAACTTCTCAACTTTCGTTATCAGTCTCAGCACCCAGGCCCTCATGCACTTGGGCGAAATCGCGAACCCACTCAGTGGAAAAAACGAAACGGATATTCCAGTGGCCAAGCAAATGATCGATATACTCGGCATGCTGCAAGAAAAGAGCCGGGGCAATCTCGATGCGAGCGAAGAACGGCTGATGGAGGATATTCTTTTTGACCTGCGAATGAAGTATGTCGAGGCTGTGAAGAAGAAATAGGAGCGTTCATGAACTTGAAAAACATCTGGAGCGGAAATGTCAGCCTTAAAGGGGTTACATTGGTCGCTGTGGTTTCTCTCGTCGTCGGTCTGGGAATCAGCGGTAGCCTCGATTGGTTGTCACCCAGCCGAGCTGTCAATCTGATGGGCGAAAGTGGAAACCCTGACCTGCGGCCACCGGGCCAATTGCCCGACTTCGTCGGCCTTGTGAAGAAGATAAGACCTGTGGTCGTGAATATTTCTACCACTCAGGTCAGCGAGACTCGCGGCCAGCAGGAATTTGGCAGTCCGTTCGGAGAGGAGGATCCCTTTAATGATTTTTGGAAACGATTTTTCGGCGGGCCGATGCCACGGGGACCGCAGCGGCAGCGCAGCTTGGGATCCGGTTTTGTCATCGATGCGGACGGGTCGATCCTGACCAACAATCATGTGGTCGAGAATGCTCAAAAGATCGTAGTCAAACTGTCCGACGAACAAGAATACGAAGCCAAGGTAGTGGGACGGGACCCCAAGACAGATATCGCCGTCATCAAAATCAGCGCGAAAACCAATTTAACTGCCGCGAGTCTCGGGGATTCGGACAATCTCGAGGTCGGGGAATGGGTTATGGCCATCGGCAATCCTTTCGGGTTGGACAGTACGGTGACGTCGGGTATCGTTAGCGCCAAAGGACGTCACATCGGCCAGGGCCCTTATGACAACTTTATCCAGACCGATGCTTCGATCAATCCGGGAAACTCCGGTGGCCCGCTGATGAATTTGCGCGGCGAAGTTATTGGCATCAACACGGCCATCTTTAGCCGTTCGGGCGGCAATATCGGAATCGGCTTTGCCATCCCGATTAATCTGGCCAAGGAACTTCTGCCACAGCTAAGGGGCAAGGGCAAGGTGACGCGTGGCTACCTGGGCGTTCTAATCCAGAAAGTCACCCCTGAGATCGCTGAGAGCTTGGGCATGGACAGAGGCCGGGGCGCTCTGGTCGCCAACGTCTCAAAGGACGGCCCGGCGGAAAGAGCCGGTATTAAAGTTGGCGATGTTATCATCGAATTCGATGGTAAGGAAATCAAAGACTCGGGCGAGCTGCCGATCGTGGTGGCGCGTACTCCTGTGGACCGTAAGGTGCGCATGAAAGTGCTGCGCGATAAGAAAGAAGTGCAGCTTTCGGTCACCGTCGGTGAGTTAAAGGATGAAGAAGTCGTAGCCTCCGCGCCGGAAAAAGGCGAGTTGGGAATGACGGTGCAAAAACTAACGCCGCAGATCGCAGAAAGTTTAGGCCTTGAACGAGCCGACGGTGTCGTGGTGTCCGCCGTAGAGCCGGGCAGCGCGGCGGATGAGGCAGGCATCCGAAGAGGAGACGTAATCGTTGAGATCGATAGGAAGCCTATACGCGGCATCGACGAATACAAGAAGTCGGTCGCGGGAATTCGCAAGGGCAAGGGGGTTCTTCTGCTAGTGCGCCGGGGCGAGTCGACTCTTTTCTTAGCACTCAAGCCGCAGAACTGATTTCCTCTAGCTATTATTCCGTTGAGCAGAGGGCCGCGGTGTTCGCACACGGCCCTCTTTTTGTTGCTTTTGACTGCGAACTAGGTAACAATCGGTTCAACATTTGGAGTGTCAGGTTTGAAAAGGCCCAAACTTCGAATTTTTAGTATCCTCCTCGTATCCCTTCTCATTGTCACCTCAAGCGGGCTCGTCTTTGGGAGTTGGTATCTTAAACGGCTTGAGGAAACGGTTACGGCAAAATTTGAGGGTCAGAAGTGGCGCTTCCCCTCCAAGATTTATTCTGATTCCTATTTGCTTTATGTCGGAATCAATCTTCGGTTTGAGGATCTGTCGGAGAAACTCCGCCGGTTGGGCTACCACGAAAGTCAGGATGCCCCTAGAGCGAAAGGGGAGTATCGTTTCCAATCAGCCCGTGGCCTGCTGGAAGTTTATCTCCGGGATTTTTCCTATCCCACGGAACAGTTCAAGGGCTTTCCGGTTCGCCTCTCGATGCAGGGGTCCGCCATCACCAAGATTGAAAACAGTTGGACCGGCGAAGAAATATTTTCTCTCGAGCTGGAGCCGGAACTGATCACCGGTTTGTATGAGCGGGTCTGGGAAGAGCGCAGGGTGGTCACTCTGCCTGAAGTGCCACCGCTGATCGTTAAAGCTATCCTGGCCGTCGAGGACGAACGATTCTATACCCACCACGGCGTCGACCCGGTTTCTGTCGCGCGCGCCTTCTGGGTCAATCTGCGGAGCGGGGGCGTGGTCCAGGGTGGGAGCACACTCACCCAGCAACTGATGAAAAATTTCTTCCTCAGCGATGAGCGCAAGTTCAGTCGCAAGATCAAGGAAGCGATCATGGCGATGATTGCTGAACGGAAATACGCCAAGAACGAAATCTTGGAAAATTATTTAAACGAAATTTACCTTGGTCAGAAAGGGTCTCAAGGGATTTTTGGCATCTGGGAAGCGTCCCAGTTCTATTTCTCCAAGCCGTTATCTGATCTCACCGTAGGGGAGGCGGCGCTGTTAGCAGGTTTGGTTCGAGCGCCGAACCGGCTGTCGCCTTACAAGAGTCTCGATGCCGCCACGAAGCGCAGAAATGTCGTCCTGGCAAAGCTATTGGACGACAAGATTATTACCCGCAAGCAGTACGACGCAGCCGTGCGGGAAAGCTTGCCGCATCGGGAGTTAATCAAGGTAACCAACGATGCGCCGTACTACGTCGACTACTTGCGACGGGAATTGGCGGAGAATTATTCCAACGACGTGCTGACGGCCGAGGGTTATAGAATCTTCACGAGCATGGATCTGCAATTGCAGAGATTGGCGGAAAAATCCCTCGCCGAGGGTCTCAAAAAGCTAGAAGCGTCCTACCCGGCCCTGCGACGTCGCGGTGAAGAAGATAATCTGGAAGGCGCAATCATCGTTCTCCGACCCCAGACGGGTGAGATCAAGGCGATGGTGGGTGGCCGGAGCTATCAAAAGTCTCAGTTCAACCGCGTCTTTCAGGCGAAGCGGCAGCCGGGGTCCATCTTTAAACCCTTTGTTTATTTAGCGGCTCTCATGTCTGGTCCTGAAGGGGCCAAAAAATTTACGCCGGCGACGATGGTTGAGGATTCACCATTCAAATGGAGTTACGATGGACAGGAGTGGGAGCCAGGCAATTATAATGACGAGTATTTCGGCACGGTGACCTTGCGTCGCGCACTGGAGAAGTCTCTGAATTCGGCCACGGCGCGAATCGCCCGGGACGTGGGTATTAAGCGCGTCCGCGACATTGCACACCGTCTCGGCATTCAGAGCTCCCTTCCAGTGGTTCCGTCGCTCGCTCTCGGTGCGGTGGAGGTGACCCCGCTGGAAGTCGCGGTGGCGTTTTCAACGCTCGCGAACAACGGCGTGCGCACGCGTCCCCTGGCGGTGAAACAGGTGATGGATGCGCAAAGGCGAGTGCTGGAAAAACGCGATGTACGGGTTGAAAAAATTCTGACGCCGCAATTGGCGTTCATGATGAACCACCTTCTGAAGGGGGTCTTGGACCGAGGCACGGCGGACGGGGCGCGCCGATCGGGCTTTACCCGTCCAGCCGCCGGCAAGACCGGCACAACCAACGACTATAAAGACGCATGGTTCGTGGGGTATACTCCCGATTTGCTGACCGTCGTATGGGTGGGCTTCGACAACAAAGCGAAACTAGGCCTTTCCGGATCGCAAGCCGCCCTGCCCATCTGGACCGAATTCATGAAACGCGCGACCGCAGGTACGCCGGTTACGGATTTCGTTGTTCCCCCGGGGATCAAGATTGTAGAAATTGATCCGTTGAGCGGTCAACTGGCAACACCCAACTGTTCCTATGTCTTGCGCGAAGCGTTTCTGGAGGGCGAGGTACCCACGACAACGTGCCCATTGCATCCAGTCTCGCGGTTTGATTGAGACGAGTGACTCTTACCATGGGTATTCTCCGAAACTTTTTCCGGAAGCGCACCCTGCTTGCGTTGGCGATGACGTGGGGTATCGGGGCTTCGAGCTGCGCGCCGCGGCCACTCTACCGCACGTCTTTGCCGTCTACCAGTTCTGCACCTTCCGTGAGAGTTCCACCACCACCGCCGCCGTCGCCGGTGCAAGAACCAGCGCGAATACCATTGCCTCCGGAATCGCAAATCCAGGAGCAAAACCTAAAAACCGCACGCCCGAGTCCGAGCCAACCTCCGGCGTCTAAGGAAGCGACCAAACCGTCGGTGGTCATTCCAGATTCCACCAGCGCGCCGTTGCCGGATGACAGTTCATTGCTTGCCAAAATTACACCCGGCACCTCGCCCCAACGCGCTGCGTCGCTTCGGCTAACGGAAGAGGGCAGGAAACTCCTCGAAGCAAATGATGCGACCAAAGCTCTGTCCCGCTTGGAAAAGACGATTGTCATTGATTCAACCAATCCCTACGGCTACTATTATTTGGCCAAAACACAAAATCGCCTTGGGCGTTACAAGGAGTCGCTCAGTTTTCTTGAAGTTGCGGAATCTCGTTTCAGCAGCGACCCCTTTTGGCTTGCCGAAGTGTATGCCCTTCGCGGCGAGAATTTTCGCGCTCTTGGGATGCTCGACAAGGCGGAAGTGAGCTACGCGCAGGCGCTACGGTTGAATTCGGGGAACCGGACGGCCAACGATGCCCTGGCGAAGCTCCAGGGGCAGAGTCAAGCGACTTCGCGCTGACAAATCTTTTACTCTTATGCTGATCCTAGGTGTTGAAACATCCTGCGACGATACCGCGGCCGCGGTGCTGCGCGACGGGTGTACGATCTTAGCCAATGTCGTCTCATCCCAGGATCAGGTTCACGGACCCTACGGCGGCGTGGTCCCGGAATTGGCATCGCGCCAGCATATCCAGAGCATCCTGCCGATTGTCGATAATGCCTTACAGACGGCAGGCGTTACGCTGCCAGATCTCGACGGTATGGCGGTGACCTATGGCCCGGGCCTGGTCGGTTCCCTACTAGTGGGGCTCTCGATGATCAAAGGCATCTCGTTTCGCTGGGGTATCCCTTATGTCGGTGTGAACCACCTGGAAGCACACCTGCTGGCGATTCAATTAGAACATGAGGTGTCGTTTCCCTATATCGCGTTGTTGGCCTCGGGGGGCCACACGTTGCTCTACTGTGTTAGGGGTGTGGGTGATTATATTCACCTCGGCGGCACCCGCGACGATGCGGCGGGTGAAGCCTTTGACAAAGTAGCCAAAATGATGGGCCTGGGGTTTCCTGGCGGTCGAGCCATCGACAATCTCGCGAGAGCCGGTGACCCCAGCGCCATCCGATTCCCACGGGCGCAGCTCAGACGAGGCTCCTATGACTTCAGTTTCAGCGGCATCAAGACCTCGGTCTGGCAGTACTTAAACTCCCAACCAGCGGAGCAATGGCGGAATCGAATGGCGGATATCGCCGCGAGCTTTCAAGAAGCGGTCGTCGACATGCTCATCAAACCTACGGTAAAGGTGGCCGGTTCCGACGGCGTGAGCCGGATTGTGCTCGCGGGCGGCGTTGCCGCCAACAGCCGATTGCGGGAGAAGATGACCGAGAATGCGAATGCCGCGGGTTTGGAGGTCTATTTCCCTGCGCCGAAGTTTTGCACCGACAACGGGGCAATGATCGCCCTGGCCGGTTACTACGCCATCCGAAACGGACGTCGGGATGATTTCCGTCTTAACGCCGACGCCGATCTTACGCTATAAACAAATTCCGAAAGTTCCAGCTTGAAGGGTTGAAACCGATGGCGACCCTGCATGAAGAAGTACGCGCCGCGCTTCGCGAGGGCGAATTTAGACCGAGCAAGCGGCTGGGTCAAAACTTTCTGGTTCATCAGAATGTCATCGCATCGATCCTTCGGCTGCTCGATCTTGCTCCCGAGGATGAGGTCGTTGAGATCGGACCTGGGCTGGGGTTCTTGACCCGGCGGTTAGTAGAAGAGGTAAGAACCGTGTGGGCGGTTGAAGTCGATCCGGTACTGGTGGACAAGTTGAAAACCAGTCCCCTAGGCGCGCATCCGGCTCTCCGACTGCTTCACAATGATATTCTCAAGATACCGCTGGATGTTTTTTTACCCGCACATAAAGTGAAATTGGTCGGTAACTTGCCCTACAGCATCTCCAGCCCGGTTTTGTTCCGTCTGTTGGATTGGCGTGAGCGGTTTTCGTCGTTGGTTTTAATGATGCAGAAAGAAGTCGCCGACAGAATCGCCAGCGCCCCAGGGGTGAAGTCCTACGGCACGCTCTCAGTCCACTGTCAGGTCCACGGCCGCATCGTCGAGAAGGTAGCGGTGTCACCTGAGGCGTTTTTCCCCAAGCCCAAAGTGAGGTCGGCGATTCTCAAGATAGAACTTTATGAAAAGCCGCTGATTCCGGCGGCAGAGCTGCCGCTGTTGCGCGGACTCGTACGCTCAGCCTTCGGACAGCGACGGAAGACGCTGGGCAATGTTTTAAGCGGTTGGCTGAAGAGCAGCAAAGCGGAGGTCGAAAGGTTTCTGCAAGATCAATCCATCGATCCGAACCGCCGCGGCGAAACTCTGACCATCGATGAGTTCATTCGTTTGACCCACGCGCTCGACCGAACCGCGCTCGCCGCTGCCACCGATTAGCACCATGCCCGAGCTCCCTGAAGTCGAAACTATCTGTCGCGGGCTCGAGCTCCATCTGGCGGGACGCCGTATCCTACGCGTCAAGGTGCTGGAGCGGCGCCTACGCTGTCTCGTCCACCGGAAGTTCGCCGAGTACCTGGAGGGTCGGACCATCCTTCGGGTTGAACGAAGAGCGAAATATATCCTGATTCGTCTTAACGGTGACCTGGTTTGGATGGTTCATCTAGGGATGTCGGGCAAACTTGTTCATGTCGATTCCCAGAGGGCCAAACAAAAGCATGATCACATCCTGGTAAGCCTCGATAGCGGGCAGGAACTCCGGTATCACGATCCTCGCCGCTTTGGTTTGTCGCTCGTGGTCCCGGCAAACGAGCTTCACCATTTGCCGCAACTGAAGCATCTCGGACTCGACCCTTTCGATCCTCGATTCACCGGCTCCTATTTGCACTCGTTCACCCAACGTTCAGATCGGCGCATCCGGGATCTCTTGCTCGACCAACAGATCGTGGCGGGAATCGGCAACATCTATGCAAACGAAATTCTTTCCCGTGTCGGCGTTCGCCCGACGATGCGTTGTCGAAGACTGCGACGAAGCCGGGTGGAAGCGATCGCGGCGATGATTCCCGAGGTTTTGCGCGAGGCGATCCGTTGGTGCGGCACCTCCTTTTCGGACTATCGCGACGCCGATGACAAATTCGGTGAGTTCCAAAACCATCTGCGGGTGTATGATCGCGACGGCGAAAAGTGCCGGTTATGCCCAAGCCCGATTAAACGCGTGGCCATCGGCAACCGCAGCGTCTTTTATTGCCCGACCTGCCAGAAATAAGTGGATGCCGAGACCATGACGCCAACCAGCTCGGCTGATACCGAACCGAACCTCAAACCCACGGTCCTTTCGCCGCTGCGCCACCGCGACTTTCGTCTTTTCTGGACCGGTTTGTTGTTGTCCAGCATCGGCAGCCAGTTCACCACGGTGGCCATCGCTTGGCAAATCTACGAACTGACGAATTCGTCGTTTCAAATCGGACTGATCGGACTCGCGCGCGCCATTCCGCAGATTGGCATTATGCTCTTTGGCGGCTTATTGGCCGACGCGATCAACCGCCGGCAATTGATGATGCGCACACAGGCGAGCCTGTTCGTTGTCTCGGGTGCGCTTGCGCTACTGACGGTGGCGGGCAAAACCACGCCTATGACGCTTTACATGGCGACCCTGGCGCTCGCTTTATTGACGTCATTGGAATCGCCCTCGCGGCAAGCGATCGTCGCTAATCTGGTTCCGCGGGAAGATCTGCCGCGAGCGTTGGCGATGTATAGCTCGCAGCGTTACGTCGCGGTCATTGCCGGTCCTTCTTTGGCCGGCCTGGTGGTGGCGTGGCTGGGCGCCGGGGCCTGCTACGCCGTGGATGCCGTTTCATGGTTGATGATGTTCGGCTGCTTGTCGCTGATCAGGGGGCCGATTCCGGACGGAGAGGGACGGCGAGTGGTTTCCCTCGGATCGCTACAGGCGGGATGGCGTTTTGTTTTCGGCAACGCGGTGATCTTTCCGCTGCTGGTCATGGACTTCGGGGCCAACATCTTCGGCAGCATCCGGGCGCTGCTACCGGTCTACGCCCGGGATATTCTTATGGTCGGTCCACAGGGTTTGGGAGTCTTGTATGCTGCCAGCGCTGCGGGCGCGTTGCTGGGTGCTGCCGGCTTTAATCTTGTCGGTCAGGTTCGTCGAGCCGGCGCCTGGATTCTGATTGGCGTTTTCGTCTATGCAATTTCCATCGTGTTGTTTGCCAAGTCTCATAGCTTTTGGCTGTCCGTGCTGCTCCTCGTCGCTTCCGGTGTCGGCGACACCATCAGCGCCGTTCTCCGCGCCACCATCAATCAACTCAATACGCCGGACGAGCTGCGCGGGCGCATGGCGTCGATCAACAGCATCTTTACCAATAGCGGGCCGCAGCTCGGGCAATTTCAACTCGGCGCGCTCGCCGCGCTGGTCGGAGCCGAATTCTCAGCCCTGACCGGTGGGTTGGTGGTTATCTTGATCGTCGGCGTAACGGCGGCGGGTTTCCCTAATATCCGCAAATACAACCTGACGGAGGATTACCCGGTCAAAACGTGAAGTCGAGAGCCGGAGAATAACTTACGTTGCCGGTTCCTCTAGAACCCGGGAGGAGTGCTCTGCCCGACAAACAGGGAGTATTGACAGTTAAGCTCTCGGTGATACCTTAGCGCGACGTAGCCTTGGGGGGTTAGAAGCGAATCAACTGAGATGCGACACTTGTGAAGTTACCTAGACCCGGTTGAAGCAAATTCCAGCCGGGTCTTTTTGCTTTCCAGGACGTTGCAAGTGTTTAATCAAACAAGGAGTTTTGCATGAGAATAGTTTATCGCTGCGGCTCATCGATCTTGGCGATCTTGGCGTGCCTCATGGTTGTAGGTGACGTGCATGCCCGGGAGCCCAGCCGGCCCATCGAATTTGTTATTCCGGCCGGCACGGGCGGAGGGGCTGACCAGATGGCTCGGCTGATTGCGGGAATCGCCGAGAAGCACAAGCTCTCTCCGCGCCCGATCATTCCGGTCAATAAAGCTGGCGGTGCGGGGGCTGAGGGCTTTCTCTACGTGAAGGAGAAGAAGGGCGACGCGCACACAATCATCATCACGCTTTCGAACCTTTTCACCACGCCGCTCGCCACCGGTGTTCCTTTCAACTGGATGGACTTGACTCCGGTCGCCCGCATCGCCCTCGACCAATTCATTCTCTGGGTGAACGCGGAGACGCCTTACAAGAGCGCGAAGGAATACCTCGCGGCGGTCAAGGAGCGCTCGGGCGGAGATAACCGTCTGAAGATGGGCGGGACGGGCTCGGCTCAAGAAGATCAGATCATCACGATCCAGCTTGAACAGGCCCTCGGTCTCAAGTTTACTTATGTGCCGTTCAAGGGCGGTGGCGAGGTGTGCGTCAATCTGGTCGGCAAGCACATCGACTCAACGGTTAACAATCCTATAGAGTGCGCGAGCCATTGGAAGGCCGAGCGCGTTCGCCCGCTCGCCGTCTTCGATACGGCCCGTATTCCGGCGGGGGACTGGAAGGCGATTCCGACAGTCAAGGAGGCTCTAGGCCTTGATATCCATTATCTAATGCTGCGTGGCATCTTTGGCCCTCCCGACATGCCCAAAGATGCCGTTGGGTGGTACACCGGCTTTCTCAAAAAGGTTTACGACACGCCTGAGTTCAAAAAATATCTCGAAGACGGTGCACTTAAGCCGGCCTTCGCCACCGGTCCCGAGTACGTCAAATGGGTTGAGGAGAACGAAAAGCTTCACCGCGCGCTGATGGCCAAGGGCGGGCTGCTCAAAAAATAGGATGCGCGCCGCAGAAATCGTCACGGCCTCAGTGCTGATGTTGTTGGGGGGAGTCGTTCTCTTCGATGCTGTGCGCCTTGGCTTTGGGTGGGGACCCGATGGGCCGAGGAGCGGATTTTTCCCATTTTGGCTGGCGCTGATCATGGTGCTTTGCTGCGCCGTGATCCTCCTTCAGGCCGTGCGCGGCGGACCGGGCAAGAGCTTTATGAGCCGCGAGCAACTCGCGCCGGTGCTCACGGTGCTCTGGCCGGCCATGGCGGCGGTGGCGCTCATGCACTTCGTCGGTCTCTACGTCGCCTCCGGCCTTTATATGGGCCTCTACATGCGTTGGGTCGGGCGCCACTCGTGGATGACCGTCTTTACCCTTGGGATCGGTATTCCTGTCATTACCTTCCTGATCTTTGAGAAATGGTTTCTCGTGCCCATGCCCAAAGGGCCGCTCGAGCACTGGCTGGGTTACTAAGCGATGGGCCTCGAAAACCTTGCGCTCGGTTTCCAGATCGCGATCACCCCTTTCAATCTGTTCGTTGCCGTCGTCGGAATCCTGCTCGGGACCATCATCGGAGTGCTCCCCGGACTGGGAGGCGCCAACGGCGTTGCTATCCTCCTGCCCCTGACATTTACCATGCCTCCCACGTCCGCGATCATTCTTTTGACCTCGATCTATTGGGGCGCGCTCTTCGGCGGAGCGATCACCTCCATTCTCTTTAACATCCCGGGTGAGCCCTGGTCGGTGGCGACAACATTTGACGGCTACCCGCTGGCGCGGCAGGGGCAGGGCGGCCAGGCGCTTACCGCCGCTTTCACTTCTTCTTTTATCGGCGCGCTGTTCTCCATCGTGATGATCACATTCTTTGCGCCGCCGTTAGCTGAGATCGCTCTGAAGTTCGGACCGCCTGAGTTCTTTGCCATTCAGTTACTGACGTTCTCGAGTTTCGTGGGACTCGGTGGCGGCAACCCCTTGAAGTCTCTGGTATCGATCTTGATCGGTTTCATCCTGGCTTCCGTTGGACTCGACATCGTCACCGGCCAGCTGCGCCTTACTTTCGGCTTCACCGATCTCATGAAAGGCTTCGATTTTATCATCGCGGTCATCGGTCTGTTCGGCATCGGTGAGATCCTACTCAGCGTCGAGGAGGGGCTTACCTTCCGCGGAGGTAAGACTGGCATGAACCTGCGTGTGGTGCTCGATACATGGAAGGTTTTGCCGCGCTACTGGCGCACTTTCGTGCGCGGTTCCTTCATTGGCTTCTGGATGGGCTTCAAGCCGGGCGGTGCGACGCCGGCATCGTTCATGAGCTACGCTTTTGCCAAGCGCTTTTCCAAAAACGCCGACCGGTTCGGCAAGGGTGAGTTGGAAGGGGTAGTGGCTCCGGAAACGGCTGCCCACGCCGCGGGCGTGGCCGCAATACTGCCGATGATTACCTTGGGCATTCCAGGGTCGCCCACCGCGGCGGTGATGTTGGGCGGGCTGATCATCTGGGGACTGCAGCCTGGGCCGCTGCTATTTACAGAAAAACCGGACTTTGTCTGGGGACTGATTGCCAGCATGTACACCGGCAACGTGATCGGCGTGCTGATGGTCCTTGCCTTCGTGCCGTTTTTCGCCGCGATACTGCGTATTCCATTCGCGATCCTCACCCCGCTCATCGTCGTGGTGTGCGCCATCGGCTCCTATGCCGTGCATAACAGCATGATCGACATTTGGTACATGCTCATCTTTGGCGTCGTCGGCTATGTCTTTAAAAAACTTGATTATCCGATCGCCCCTTTGGTTCTGGCGTTGGTCCTGGGTGATCTGGCAGAGAACGCGTTGCGTCAGAGTCTGATCATGTCGCAGGGGTCGCTGGGAATTTTTTTTACGCGGCCCATCGCTGCGGCGATCACAGCGGCCGCGATCTTTTTCTTTGTGATGCCGGTCTTGACACCGTGGTGGCGTAAGATTCGCGGGCGGCCGCCGCCGGCACCAGCGGCGGCCGCCGACTGACGGCCTGATGGCGGTTATCCGGACACCGGGAGTGCTGGCGGACGGTTGCAAACCCTTGAGCCCGCGGACGATATTTTGTATTCTGGCGTCGACTTTCCCGGGGTTTGTTGCGCGGCGCCTGATCTGATGCCACAACGATGCGGTTTGGAGTGTGCGTCTGGCGGTTTTAGCCGTTCGATCCTCAATTTAACCCCAAAAAGCTTTGTTACGCTGAGTTAGGTGGTCAGCTCGGTCGCTTAAATATAGAACCAGCACCAGAGGGAGGAAACCATGGCAACGCCAACCAAACCCGATGCCAAAGAAGCTACCGGTCCAGTGATTTCCGGCGGTCATCTGGTCGCCAAGGCGCTCAAGAATGAAGGCGTCGAGGTGATCTGGACGCTCTGCGGCGGCCACATCATCGACATCTACGATGGTTGTCTGGATGAAGGTATCAAGATCATCGATGTGCGTCATGAACAGGTAGCGGCCCATGCCGCGGACGGTTATTCCCGGCAAAGCGGCAAGATCGGCTGCGTGGTGACGACCGCGGGTCCCGGTACCACCAATGCGATGACCGGTATTGCCAATGCGTTTCGCGCCGAAAGCCCGTTGTTGATGATCGGCGGACAGGGCGCGCTGAGCCAGCACAAGATGGGGTCGCTCCAAGACTTGCCGCATGTGGATATCATGTCGCCGATCACCAAGTTCGCCGCCACTGTGCCCCATACCGAACGCATTGCCGATATGGTGTCCATGGCGTTCCGTGAATCCGTGAACGGGGCGCCGGGGCCAAGCTATCTCGAAATCCCGCGGGATGTCTTGGATGCCAAGGTGCCGCTGGAACGCGCTCGGATTCCGAAACCCGGTGCCTATCGCGCTTCGACTAAGTCGGTCGGAGATCTGGCCGACATTGAACGTCTCGCCGATATTTTAGTTAACGCCGAACGTCCCTGCGCGCTTTTCGGCACGCAGGTCTGGACCTGCCGGGGACATGACGCGGCGGTGGAGTTTTGCCGCTCGCTCAACGTTCCGGGCTACATGAACGGTTCGGCGCGCGGCATCTTCGCGCCGGGTGATCCGCACGGCTTCAACCGCACGCGCGGGCTTGCCTTCGACAAGGCGGACGTGATCCTGATCGTCGGGTGCCCGTTCGATTTTCGCTTGGGCTATGGCCGCCGACTGCGTTCCGATGCCATCGTGGTACAGATCGATCTGGACTACCGCAACGTCGGTAAGAACCGCGATATCTCATTGGGCTTGGTGGGCGATTGCGGTGCGATTCTCACTGCGGTGGCGCAGGCCGCCACCGGCCGGGCGTCCAAGGGCAACAGCCAGCGCAGCGAATGGATGAAGGATCTCCGCGGAGCGGAAGCCAAGGCCTATGAAAAATTATTGCCGTCTTTCAAGTCGGAGTCGGTGCCGATCAATCCCTACCGGGTGGCCTACGAAATCAACGAGTTTCTGACTGACAACACCGTCTATATCGGCGATGGGGGCGACGTCGTGACGATCACGGCAACCGCTGTGGAGCCGCGCAAGGCCGGCAACTGGATGGACCCGGGCCCGTTGGGCACACTGGGTGTTGGAACCTCCTTCGCCATGGCGACGAAATTCGTCCATCCCAAAAAGGAAGTGCTTTGTTACTACGGCGATGGCTCCTTCGGCATGACGTCCTGGGACATGGAAACCGCGCAGCGCTTCGGCCTGCCCTACATAGCGGTCATCGGCAACAACTCGGCGATGAACCAGATTCGCTGCGGCCAGCTCGGCAAGTACGGGCCGGAGCGCGGCAACGTCGGCAACAAGCTCGGCGACGTCGATTTTGAAAAATTCGCCGAGTGCTTCGGCGGCTGGGGCATCGCCGTGCGGGAGCCGAATCAGATTCGTCCGGCCTTGGACAGGGCCCGCGAGCGGGTTGCCGGCGGCCAATGCGCCATCGTCAACATCTGGGTCGACCCTAACGAATATGCGCCGGGCACCAAAGCCCAGACGATGTACAAGTGATATCCACCGCGGTTTTGAAATCTAGTTGCAGCTGACAGCTCTCATGATCAAACCAAGGAGACCAATGATCAAATGGGAAAAGCGCTCGATGGAATTCGTATTCTCGATATGACCCATGTGCAGTCCGGGCCGACGTGCACGCAACTACTGGCCTGGTTTGGCGCCGACGTGATCAAGGTCGAGCTGCCGGGCCGTGGTGACATTACCCGGGGACAGCTGCGCGACCTGCCTGACGTCGATAGCCTCTATTTCACGATGCTCAATTGCAACAAACGCAGCATTACCCTCAACACCAAGACCGAGAAGGGCAAGCAGATCTTTCGCCAACTCATCAAAGCTTGCGACGTGATGGTGGAAAACTTTGCGCCGGGTGCCCTCGACCGTCAGGGTTTTACCTGGGAAGTGATCCAAGCGCTGAATCCGCGTCTCATCTACGCTTCGGTCAAAGGTTTCGGTCCGGGCCCCTACGAAGACTGCAAGGTTTATGAGAACGTCGCGCAATGCACCGGCGGGGCGGCCAGCACCACCGGCTTCGATGACGGGCCGCCGCTGGTGACCGGTGCGCAGATCGGCGATTCCGGCACCGGCGTGCATCTGGTCGCCGGCATTCTCGCGGCGTTGTTGCAGCGCGAAAAAACCGGCAAAGGACAACGGGTCACGTGTGCGATGCAGGATGCTGTCTTGAATCTCTGCCGCGTCAAGCTGCGCGATCAGCAACGTCTCGCGGCCGGACCGCTGCAGGAGTATCCGCAATATCCGAACGGGATTTTCGGCGACGCCGTGCCGCGGGCGGGGAACGCTTCCGGCGGCGGGCAGCCCGGATCGGCGGTGCGAACCAAGGGCGGCGGCCCGAACGATTATATCTATGTCATCATTCAACCCCCCGGCTGGGAGCCCTTGATGAAGCTGTGCGGCCGCCCGGAGCTGATTACGGATCCCGATTGGGCAACGCCGGAGGCCCGCTTGCCTAAGCTCAACCAATGTTTCGCGATCATCGAGCAGTGGACCTCGAGCATCGATAAATTCGAGGCCATGCGCCGGCTGAACGAGTTCGACATCCCCTGCGGCCCGATCCTCGACATGCGTGAGCTGGCGGCGGAGCAGGCGCTGCGCGAAACCGGTACCGTCGTCGAAGTGGACCATCCCAAGCGGGGAAGGTTTCTTACGGTGGGCAATCCCATCAAACTGTCGGACTCGCAGACGGAAGTGAAGCCTTCGCCATCTTTGGGCGAGCATACGGATGAAGTTTTGAAATCCATCCTCGGACTGAGCGACGCGGAAATCACGGCGGCGCGCAAACAGGGCGCCGTATAACTCCAGCTCCCGCAATCTAAACAGACCAACAACGGGGTGGCCATCATGACGAACAACAAGAGCGTACGCGCGATTATCGATGCGGCTCTCAAGGCAGGCCGTCGGGCCCTGAGCGCGCCGGAAGCCAAAGAGTTGTGTGATGTCTACGGCATTTCCGTGCCCAAGGAAGGTCTGGCGAAAACCGCCGACGAAGCGGCCAGGATAGCCAGCCGGCTGCGCTTCCCGGTCGTCATGAAGATCGTTTCGGATGACATCCTGCACAAGACCGAAGCGGGTGGCGTGATCGTCGGCTTGGAAAGCGCGGCGGACGTGAAGCGTGCCTTCGCCAAGATCGTCAAGAACGCCAAGGCATACAGCAAAGGCGCCAAGATCGAAGGCGTTCAGATCCAGCAGTTCCTGAAGGGTGGCCAGGAAGTCATGGTCGGGGCCGTAACGGATCCAAGCTTCGGCAAATTGATCGCATTCGGTTTGGGTGGCGTGATGGTCGAAGTGATGAAAGACATTACCTTTCGTCTAGCACCGGTCAGTAAGAAGGATGCGCTTTCGATGCTGGATTCCATCGGCGCGGCGGAAATTCTCCGCGGGGTGCGCGGGGCGAAACCTGTGAACCGCGCCGGGCTGGCGGAGATCATTCAAAAGGTCTCGAAGCTGGTGACCGACTTTCCGGAAATTCAGGAAGTGGACCTGAATCCGATTTTCGCCACCGAAAAAGCGGCGACGGCCGTCGATGTGCGCATTCTAATCGGAAATCAACCCATCCCGCGGCAGCGCTTCAGCCGGGATGCGATTCTGGCCGCGATGCAGCGCATCATGAATCCGCGTTCGGTGGCCGTCATCGGTGCTTCTGCGGAAGACGGCAAGATCGGCAACTCGGTAATGAAAAACCTGATCAACGGCGGGTATCGAGGGGCGATTTACCCGATCCATCCAAAAGCCAGCGAGATCCTGGGTCGGAAAGCATGTCCGAGCGTGCTCGACGTTGCGGAAGAGATCGACGTCGCGGTTTTTGCGATTCCGGCGCGTTTATGCGCCGCGGCCATGGACGAAGTCGGCCGCAAAAAGATTGCCGGCGCGGTGATGATTCCCTCGGGCTTCGCCGAAGTGGGCGAACAGGGATTGCAGGACGAATTGCTCGCGGTGGCGCGCCAGCACAATGTGCGGATTATGGGGCCCAATATTTACGGTTTCTACTATACGCCGCAGAATCTCTGCGCGACCTTTTGCACTCCCTACGACGTCAGGGGCAAGGTGGCGCTGAGCTCGCAATCCGGCGGGGTCGGCATGTCGATCGTTGGGTTCTCGCGCTCCACCCGCATGGGGGTTTCGGCCATCGTCGGGCTCGGCAATAAATCAGATCTCGATGAGGACGATCTGCTGACCTATTTCGAACAAGACGAAAACACTCAAGTCATCGCCATGCACTGCGAAGATCTCAAGGACGGCCGTTCATTCGCCGAGGTGGCGAGCCGGGTCTCCAAGAAGAAGCCGGTGATCATGCTCAAAGCCGGTCGCACGGCATTGGGCGCCCGTGCCGCGGCCTCCCACACCGGCGCGTTGGCCGGCAATGACAAAGTCTATGACGATGTGTTGCGCCAGTGCGGTGTTATCCGGGCGAAAGGTTTAAACGACCTCTTGCAGTTTGCGCGTGGGTTGCAAGTATTACCGACCCCGAAGGGCGAAAATGTCGTTATCATCACGGGAGCCGGGGGGTCCGGAGTCTTATTGTCGGATGCCTGCGTCGATAACGGCTTGTTGCTGATGAAAATGCCGCAAGATCTCGACCAAGGCTTTCGCAAGTTCATTCCGCCTTTCGGAGCGGCGGGTAATCCCGTTGACATTACCGGCGGGGAGCCGCCGACAACCTACGCCAACACGATTCGCTTCGCGCTTGCCGAGCCGCGCATCCATGCTTTGATACTCGGGTACTGGCATACCATCATCACCCCGCCGATGGTGTTTGCCAAGCTCTGCGCCGAAGTGGTCCAGGAAGCGCGCGACAAAGGAATTGACAAGCCGGTGGTTGCTTCCTTGGTGGGTGATGTGCAGGTTGAAGAGGCCAGCGAGTATCTCTACGAAAGGGCCATCGTGGCCTACCCCTACACCACCGAGTTGCCCGTCGCGGTGCTTGGCGCCAAGTATCGCTGGGCGCGAGGCGCGGGATTGCTCTAGCGACGGGCCGCCAGCGGCGAGTTTGGCGGCAGTTGGAATCTCAACCTAAGCGGTCGCCGACTTGCAAATTGACTTGCTTGGCAAACTCGGCGGCGGCGATTTTGCCGGCCTCGCCGCGGACCTTCTTTACAACCAGCGTACCGCCGGACGCGGCAACAGTCAGATCCTCGGCACCGAGTGCGATGATTTGCCCCGGCGAGGCCGGGGCGTTTTCCGGCTGTCGACGGCAATCGAATAGGCGCACCCTCTTTCCTTGCCAAAACGTGTAGGCCCCGGGTTGGGGATCACAGCCGCGGATCAGATTGTGGATTTCGCGGGCCGGTTTGGTCCAGTCGATATTGGCGTGCTCGTCACCGCAGGGCGGATCATAATTCGCTTTCGACTCGTCTTGCACGATCCGTGGTGGATTGCCGGCTTTGATCAAATCCACGGCCTCGCCGATCGCTTCGACTCCCATGGGAAAGAGTTTGTTAAAATACAACGTGCCGGTGGTGTCTTCAGGATCGATGGCGACTTCTTTTTGCAAGAGGATGGGCCCCGTGTCGATACCCTTATCCAACCAAAAAATCGTGAACCCGGTTACGGTTTCACCCTTGATCAAAGCCCAATTAATCGCGGTCCGGCCGCGGTATTTTGGCAGCAGTGAGGGATGATAACAAATACCGCCGAACCGCGGGGCATTGAAGACCGGTGGGGGAATGATCTGGCTCACGAAGGCCAAGATCGCTAAGTCTGCGTTGAGGGAAACGAATTTCTCCAGCACGTCGGGGGTTTTGAACGATTTGTGTTGATGCACGGGGATGCCCAGATCAAGGGATCTCTGTTTGACCGGGTCGATTTTTCCGCCAGGCGCATCGGGTGGGCAGAACACCCCCAGCACTTCTTCTCCTTTGCTGACGAGTTTATCGAGAGTTTTCTCCGCGAATGCTGCTTGTCCAATAAGAATGATTCGCACAGTTTTCTTTCTCCTCTCCCATCGACCCTTTTGCCGGGCTCATGAATGAATAGGTCGGGCTAGGGAATTGTCTTATCCGATGACTTTATAATCTCCACCCAGATAACTGCGGCATAAATTGACGTACGTCGCAGAACCCATCTTGATCCAATGGAGCGCTTCTCCGGCGAGTTCTTTCTTGACTTTGGCGGGGCTGCCGGCGGCGAGCACGCGCGGCGGAATCTTGGTGTGGGGGACGACGACGCTGCCGGCGGCGATGAGAGCCTCTTCACCGATCTCGACGTTTTCCAGCAGAGTTACATTCATGCCAATAATCGCGCCCCGTTTGACCAGGGGGCCTTCCATGATGGCGCCGTGGCCGATGGTGCAATCTTCTTCGATAATCGTCGGTGCTTCGCCGGAGTGAATGACGCAATTGTCTTGGATGCTGGTGCGAGCACCCACGACAATTGGATTGCCATTTTGATCCGATCTCAAGACGGCGCCCCACCAGATGCTCGCTTCGTCGCCGACCGTAACGTCGCCGATCAAAACAGCGGTGGATGCGATAAACGCGGTGGGAGCGATGTTCGGTCTTTTCCCTTTGTACTCGATAATCATGCAGCATCGACCTCCGTTGAATCTGCGACCACGATATTGGACGGGGGGATGGAAATCAAGGTTGTATCCCGAGGCGCGGCGAAGATTGATCCATAGACCGCGGAAATATTGCGCCCGCAGAAAAAGCCGTGAAGCCTGTGAACGATCAGTTTTTCAATTCAAAGTTCTTTGCCGCCATTGCGGCGATGCTTTGGCCGATGGCGAGGGAAGCGGTTGCGCCGGGAGAGGGAGCGTTGAGGACGTGGATGGCATTCCGGCTTTCTTTAATGACAAAATCGTCCACCAGTGCGCCGCTAACGGAGACGGCTTGAGCGCGGACGCCGGAACCGCCGGCCACCAGATCATTGGAGCGAATTTCGGGAAGAAGCTTCTGCAGCGCCGCGACGAAGGCTTGTTTGCTGAGCGATCGGTACAATTCGCCGAATCCGGTCTGCCAGTATTTTCCCGTCATCGCCCAGAAGCCTTTGAATGAGACCGTCTGCAAGAGATCGCCGATATTGACGTCGGTTTTGCGGTAGCCCTCCCGGGCCAAGGCAAGCACCGCGTTGGGTCCTGCCTCGATGCCGCCGTCGCCCTTGATCATGCGCGTGAAGTGGACGCCGAGGAAAGGAAAACTTGGGTCCGGCACCGGGTAAATCAAGTTGCGCACCAGGAAATGTTTCTCCGGCGCAAGCTTGTAGTACTCGCCGCGAAAGGGGACGATGCGGTGCTCCTCGCCGGCGGAGCCGCCGCCACCCCCCAGCATTTTGGCAACTTGATCTGAATGCAATCCACAGCAATTGATCAGAAATTTTGATCGATAGTCTCCGGAGGACGTTTGCAGTACCGACTCGTTCTGGCTTTGAATCAGTCCGACGACCCGGCTCGAAGTCCGGATCTCGCCGCCAGCCGATTGAATCTCTTCCGCGTAGGCTGCGGCGACCTTCAGATAGTCGATGATCCCTGTCTGGGGCACGTACAGGGCTTTGATGCCGGCGGCGTGGGGCTCGATCTCCTTCAGCCGCTCCGGGCCGATCATCTCAATTCCTTCAAGGCCGTTGGCGCTGCCGCGGCGGCAGAGCTCTTCGAGCCGCGGCAGCTCTTCCTCAGAGGTCGCCACGACGATCTTGCCACAGATTTCATAGGGCACTGATCTGCGGTCGCAGAATTCAATCAGGGCTTTGCGGCCGGCGACGCAACTGCGGGCCTTGAGCGATCCCGGCTTGTAGTAAAGTCCCGAGTGGATCACGCCGCTGTTGTGGCCGGTTTGGTGCTGGGCGAGCTGGGATTCCTTCTCGAGAATCAGCAGTCGGATGCGGGGATAAGCGTGAAGAATGTTGAGCGCAGTGGCGAGTCCGACGATCCCGCCGCCGATGATGGTGAGATCGTATTGGGAGGTCATAGGTTCAATGCAAGGGCATCCGGGGCGTGCTAGATATGCAGCAGCCCGCGTGAGTTTCGCTCGGTGAAACTCTTCACGTGGGCGGGGTTCGGTTGCTTATCGACGGCCGCGAAGCATTTCTTGAGGGGACCGAGACCGCCGCAATAGTCCGATCCAAAGACCATCCGCTCTTCGCCCATGGTGTCGATCAAGAAGGATAGGGTTCGGCCGTCCGAGCTGGCGCAGTCGATCACGAAATGTTCGAGAAAAATTTCCGAGTAGCGCTGCTCACCCTTGGGGCCTTTGTGCTTCCAGAAGAAGCGATGCAGCAACAGTGGCAAACCGCCGCCGGAGCTGCGAATAACGATGCGTAAGCTCGGGTAGCGGTCGAAGACGCCGCTCGCGATCATGCGCAAGACGCATTCCGAGATCTCCGCATCGGAGAGCACGGCGTAGGCTACCCCTGCGCCGCCGTCCTCCAACCGTTTGAGGGTGGGATTGGTCGCGGTCCCGGCCCCGTGGAGGAAAATAGGCCAGCCCAACTCGGAGATCTTTGCATAGATCGGATTCATTTCCGGCAGATCGACGATCATCTCGCCGTTCACGGTCGGATAAAGCAAGGCCGCGTGGAATCCTTGTTTGGAAGTGCGTCCGAGCTCTTCAACTGATCCTCCGATGTTCTTGAGGGATAAAGCGGTAACTCCCAGGAGGCGGTCGCGCTGCGTGGCGATGCGTTGGGCGAGTATTTCGTTCGATTGGCGAACGACCACCAAAGCCCGGTCGGCGGGAAGCTGATCGGCGTAGAGACCGGCTCCTTGGCAGATCAGTTGGAGTTCGATGCCGGCTTCGTCCATTTCCTTCACCCGCTGAGTGAAGTCGGTGGAGTCGTAATCGTCGATCTTGGGTCCTTTCCCAGTAAACTCAGCGAAAGTTTCCACAACTTCGGGGGCGGTATGGTGGGAGTGCCAATCGATCCAAGTGGCCATGGTTAGTTTCCCTTCGTATCCGCTTCTAACTCTCGATTACTGCGGAAGGGCAGGGGGAGTCAAGCGCCGCAGCGACGCTAACTTGATGTTTGATGAGCCGTTGGCTCAAAGCTATTTCTGAGTGGCGTCTTTCTTGTCACCCTTCGACGTCAAGTCTCCTCCGACGATCTTGCCGATCAAGTCCGGAATATCCGGCGGCGAGTCGGTTTCCCGGATCCTTCCGCCAGAGGGAATGATCTTATCGGATGCTCCGGGTGTGATGAGGACGAACTTATCGCCGATCAGTCCGCGGGCGCGCACCGAAGCGATCACGTCTTCCTGGAGCTTGACGTCGTCCTGAATTCGTAATTGCAGCCGGGCACGGTCCTCCACCAACCCCATCTTCTCCACCCGCCCGACCTTTACGCCGGCGATTTCCACCGGATCACCAAGCTTCAGCCCGGCCACCGACGGGAAATCAGCGTAAACGGGATAGCCGCTGTTGGCTAGTACTTCCAGCTTGCCGAGCTTGATAGCGAGATAACCGAGGCAGGCGATACCCACCAGGACAAAGAGGCCGACAATTATCTCTGTGCGAGTATGGTTCACGAATCGATCTCCTATAGCACCGCGAGAGGGCCTTCGGTGTCTGCTTGCAAGAATTGCCGAACCATGGGATTGCGTGACGCCAGAAATTCCGGTGTCGCACCGACCTCTAGGATCACGCCGTTCGCCAGCATGGCGACTCGTTCCGAAATCTTGAAGACTTCCGGAATGTCGTGGCTAACAATGACTCCTGTGAATCCGAATGTGGCATGCATTTTACGAATGAGCTCGTGAATGCTCTTGCCCAAAAGCGGGTCCAATCCGGTGGTCGGTTCATCGAATAACACGATTTCGGGTTCCATGACCAAAGCGCGCGCCAGTCCGGCGCGTTTTTTCATCCCGCCGCTGACCTCGGCTGGATATTTATATCCCATACCGGCAAGTCCAACCTGGGCCAAACGCTCTTCGGCTCTCTTCTGGATCTCGCTCTCGGTCAACCGGGTCTTCTCGCGCAACGGGAAGGCGACGTTGTCGTAAAGGGTCATGGAATCGAGCAAGGCGGCGCCTTGAAAAAGGACGCCGAATTTTCGTCTAATCTCATTCAATTCGCGATCGCCCAACCTGGTAATATCTTCTCCGTCCACTAACACGCTGCCGCGATCGGGTCGAAGCAGGGCATTGAGATGCTTGAGCAAAACGGTCTTGCCCGAGCCGCTGCCGCCGATGATCGTTGTGATCTTGCCGGTTTCGAGCTCCAGATGGATGCCTTTGAGGACCGCTTGGCCGCGAAAGGTCTTGTGCAAGTCAACGACTTTAATCATCAGCTAACAGTTGGCGTAAACCTCTGACTGCGGGCTGCTCAAAAAAGATCTCAGAGGCGTATGAGCGTAACGAAGCATAGGAGTCCTTTTCAGCAGCCTGCTAGAGCATTACCGAAGTCATGAAGTAGTCCCAGATCAGGATCAAGACGAAACAGAGGACCACCGATTCGGTGGTGGCCTGGCCGACGCCGGTAGCCATCGGTTGTGCCCCGAACCCCTTGTAACAGCAAACCCAGGTTATAATCAGACCGAAACTCACCGACTTGAGCAGGCCGCTCCAAACATCCTGGAAAACGACGCTGCTTTCCATTCCCGCAAAATAACTCCCGGAGCTGACGCCGAGCAGACCGACTCCGACAAGGTAAGCGCCATAGATGCCGACTACATCGAAGATCGCAGTGAGCAACGGCATTGAGATGAGGCCGGCGATGATGCGCGGAGAAACCAAATATTGAATTGGATTGATCGCCATCGAGTAGAGGGCATCGATCTGTTCGGTGACCTTCATGCTACCGAGCTCCGCCGCCATCGCCGAGCCGGTTCTTCCGGTCACCATAAAGGCTGAGAGCACGGGGCCGAGCTCACGCAACAAACTCAAGGCAACGGCCGAACCGAGGAAGCTTTCGGCGTTGAATTTCCGGAGGCTGTAATAACCTTGAAGTCCCATCACCATGCCGGTGAAGACGCCGGACAGGAGCACCACCGATAACGAATCGACACCAATGCTTTTGACGTGGTAAAGGATCAAACGGAAACGGGTGGGTGGCCGAAAGGCCCAGGCGAAGGCGGAAAAAAGAAATAGGAACATGCGACCCATGCCTGCCAGTCGTTCCAGGGTTAAGCGTCCAATCCGAGCGAGTAGAGAGAGCATGCTTTGCGTTGCGATGCGGCTGATACTAAAATCAGGCTACGACAAAAAACTTCAGCAATTTTCAAGGAACCATAGCATTCGATGACGCGATTTGACAGAGGAGAGACGAAAAACCCGGTGTCGGTGACTCCCAACAATGAAACAGCGACTCGCATAACGGCGGACGAGACATTCGACACGCTGTTCCAAGGTAAGCTCAAGTTCTTTCAATCGCGCCACGGCTATCGCTGCTCGCTCGATGCGCTGTTGCTGGCCGACTTTGCGTTCTGCCTTGACGGTGAGCACGTCGCCGATCTCGGTGCGGGCAACGGCGTGGTGGCTCTGATGCTCGCCTATCTCCATCCGTCGTTGTCGATTACAGGACTGGAGATTCAGCCGGCAATGGTTGATCGAGCGTGCCGGAATGTCCAGGCGAATGGATTCGTTCAGCGAGTAGCCATACGTCAAGGCGATGTTCGGAAGATCCAGGACGCTTTGGCACCGGGAAGCTTTGCGACCGTTGTCTGTAACCCGCCTTACCGGCGCCTGTCCGCGGGACGAATCAGTCCTGGCGAGGAAAGAAAGATTGCCCGGCACGAAATTGCAGCGTCACTCAGCGATTTTTTGCGCGCGGGGGTTTACTTGCTGGCGCTGAGAGGACGTATGGCTCTGGTTTATCCGGCCGTCCGGATCGTCGACTTGCTGCAATCCATGCGCAGCGCGGATCTCGAACCGAAGCGTCTACGGATGGTTCATTCATTTGCCGATGCGAGCGCTTCTCTGGTGCTGGTGGAAGGGGTGAAAATGGGAAGGAGTGGAATCGAGGTGCTTTCGCCGCTAGTGGTCTATGAGCGGGCAAGACAATACAGTACCGAAGTTGAGGCGATGTTGACAGGAAAGGCCGCTTGCTAGACCGGATTATTCAGTGGTGAACATCGAACGAGGAGCGAGCCCTCCGTAGCGAGTGGGAAGATTTTCGAGTTCAATGTTCAAAGTACAAGGTCCGAAACGAGTTAAAACGTTGAACCCGGAACCCGTTCGACAAGTCTAAGGGCAGGCATTGAACCTTGAACATCCTTTGACTGCTAGTTTTTTCGTTTGCGTCTTGAGTAGCCCTTGAGTAGCCGCTTGAAGGCTTGGCGAATCTCCGGGTCCTGGACCGATTCGAGAAACTCCTCATTATGCTCGGGATCCTGCACCGCAGGAGCGACAGTTGGCGGCTTTGACTCGACCTCGACGGTCTCCCTGTGTATTCGCCCAACGACGAAAAAGATGTTTTTGACGACCTCCGTCTTTAGCCGTTGATTGAGCTTCTCAGCGATCATTTCCTTCATGTACTGAAGTTGCTGCATCCAGACCGGGCTGGTCACCTTCACAAATAGAGTTCCGTTGCGAATTTTTTCTGGTTGGGCGTTTCGCGCGATGGTGTTGCCAACAATGTCGTTCCAGATCGGCCAGACGGCGTACTCGTCCAAGCGTGTGGAGATCTCCATCCGCTTTAGAGACTTATCGAGGACTTGGCCGAGCCGTTCGATCTGTAAGTCGTTTTTCGCCATTTTGATCAGCCGGAAACGAATGTAGCAGATGTGATGTCGGGACTCTACAGCTATTCATCTGCGGGCTTGCGCTAGGTAAAAACTATGGCAAAGATAAAAAAATCGCCGGCGGGAAAAATTTTCTTGACAAAGTTTTTGAAAAGCTTTACCAATACAAAATCTAGTACGTTCCAACTTGATTCACACCATATATTGACAATCCAAGGGTAGAAGGGGGTAGGCGCGATGGCAAGCACGAAGTCACAAGTGACTGAATTTGGTGTCTCTGAAAGGGGGCCGGGAACCCAAAAAGGACTCAAAATCGGGCGGTATTTTTCCCGTCCCGGGGTAGATCCATACGATGAAATTGAGTGGGAACAGCGTGCCTCCTCCATCACCAATGAAAAGGGCAAAGTCGTCTTCGAACAGAATAACGTGGAGATTCCAAAGGCATGGTCGCTGATGGCGACCAACGTCGTGGTTTCAAAATATTTTCGCGGCCCTTTGGCAAGTCCGCAAAGAGAACACAGCGTGCGCCAGATGATCGGGCGCGTGGTCGATACGATCACGGGATGGGGCCGGAAGGACGGTTATTTCGCCAGCGAGGAAGACGCGCAAAGCTTCCATGGCGAGCTCACCCACATTCTTGTGCACCAGAAGGCCTGCTTCAACAGCCCGGTATGGTTCAATTGCGGTATCGAAGCCAAGCCCCAATGCTCCGCCTGTTTTATTCTCGCGGTGGACGACACCATGGAATCGATCCTGGATTGGTACCGCAAGGAAGGAATTATCTTTAAAGGCGGCTCCGGTTCGGGAGTCAACCTTTCGAAGATTCGTTCAGCTAGAGAACAATTGGCGGGCGGTGGTACCGCCTCCGGTCCGGTGTCCTTCATGAAGGCAGCCGACGCCTCGGCCGGGGTGATCAAATCCGGAGGCAAAACCCGGCGCGCCGCCAAAATGGTGGTGCTCAATATTGATCACCCGGACGTTGAAGAATTCATCAAGTGCAAAGTTGAGGAAGAAAAGAAGGCTTGGGCTCTCATCGAAGCCGGATATGATTCCAGCCTCGATGGGCCGGCCTACGGCAGCGTTTTCTTCCAAAACGCCAACAATTCGGTGCGGGTTTCCGATGAATTCATGCAGGCGGTGCAGGACGACCGGGAATGGAAGACTCGTTACGTGAAGAGTGGGGAGGTATGCGAAACCTTTAAGGCGCGGGATATGCTGCGGATGATCGCGGATAGCACCTACGTTTGTGGCGATCCCGGAATGCAGTACGATACCACCATTAATGATTGGCACACCTGCTCCAACACCGCGCGTATCAATGCTTCAAACCCGTGCTCCGAATATATGCATCTGGATAACTCGGCTTGTAACCTGGCATCACTGAACCTGCTGAAGTATCTCCGGGACGATGGCGTGTTTGACACGGAATCTTTCCTTCGCGCGGTGGATATCATCAGCCTGGCGCAGGATATGCTGGTCGATAACTCCTCTTACCCGACGGCGGAAATCGCCGCCAACGCCCACGCGTTCCGCGAATTGGGGCTCGGCTATGCCAACCTCGGTGCTTTGCTCATGTCTTTGGGGCTGCCCTATGATTCGGATGCCGGCCGAGCCTATGCGGCAGCCGTGACGGCTTTGATGTCGGGGGAAGGATATCTGCAGTCGGCGCGAAACGCGGCGGCCACCGGAGCCTTCGACGGGTTCGAGGTCAATCGCCAGCCGATGCTGCGGGTGCTCAACAAACACCGCTCCCACGCTTACAAGATCTCACCGTCTCATGTGCCGCTGGATCTTTTGACGGCTGCTCGGGAAGCCTGGGATCAGGCTTGTGGGGAGGCGGAAAAATACGGTGTAAAAAACTCGCAGATCTCAGTGCTGGCGCCCACCGGGACCATCGCCTTCATGATGGATTGCGACACCACCGGTGTTGAGCCCGATATCGCTCTTATCAAGTATAAAAAACTGGTCGGCGGCGGTCTCTTGAAAATCGTCAACCATACCGTGCCTCGTGCCCTCAAAAGGCTTGGCTATGACGTCAAGCAGATTCAAGAGATCGTCGAGTACATCGACGAGCATGAAACCATCGAAGGCGCGCCGCACATCAAGGACGAAGACTTGGCGGTGTTTGATTGTGCATTCAAATCGGAGCAAGGCAGCCGCACGATTCATTACATGGGCCATGTGAAGATGATGGGGGCGGTACAGCCCTTCATCTCCGGCGCCATCTCAAAAACCATCAACATGCCGAATGACGCCACGGTGGAAGACATCATGCATGCCTACGTGGAGTCTTGGAAGCTGGGACTCAAGGCCATCGCCATCTATAGAGATGGATCGAAGCGGACGCAGCCGCTTAATACCTCGAAGGACAAAGAAGAGCAGAAGGCAGGGGCCGTGGAAAACAAGGGGACAAGAGCGCTGCGGCATAAGCTCCCCGACGAGCGACGCTCGATCACCCATAAGTTCGATATTGCCGGCCACGAAGGCTACATTACTGCCGGAATGTACGAAGACGGTCAGCCCGGCGAGATTTTCATTACCATGTCCAAGGAAGGTTCCACAATCTCGGGACTGATGGACTCATTCGCGACGGCGATCTCCATGGCCCTTCAGTACGGGGTGCCGCTCAGGGTTCTGGTGGATAAATTCAGCCACATGCGTTTCGAACCTTCCGGGTTTACCAAAAATCCCGATATCCCGATGGCCAAGTCGATTATGGACTACATCTTCCGCTGGCTGGCGACCAAGTTCCTCGACGGCGACGCGCAGCAGGAAGTCGGTATTGTCAGGCAGGAGCCGGAGGAGCCCGGCAGCAGGGAGACGACCGCTGGCAAGAAGGTGGTTCCGATTACCTCCCAAGCGCCGCGCGGTGGCGCGCCGCTGGTGGCAAGCATCAGCAGCGTGACCAGTCTTTACCAGCAGGATGCGCCGCCTTGCCCCGACTGCGGCGCCATCATGATTCGTAGCGGCGCCTGCTACAAATGCATGAACTGCGGCGCGGTGAGCGGCTGCTCATGAGCGATATGCAGGTTGGCACGCTTCTAAAGGAGTTGGGCATTAAATCGGTGAATGACCTGATTCACACTAACATCGGGAAGAAGAGCAATTGAGCGCATCGGGTTCAATTGACCAGATTCAGCGTCGGGATGGGTACGAGGAAACAGAGATGTAATTCGGCTTAAGGCGTCGCTGCTCAGACAGCGGTTTCATGCGGGGACCCAAGCCAGCTTGGGTCCCCGTTCCTTTTGGATAAGGGCGTTTGTTCCGTGGAAAACCTATAAGAGTACAAAGGTCGAGATGATTGACGGACAAGACCACCGTGACAATGCGACGGTTTGAGGGACGGAGG